>NZ_CP156084.1:2227006-2531512 GCF_040687965.1 Methylocystis echinoides | reverse complement strand
TCGATTTGCCCGGCGTTGGGAAAAGTTTGCAAGATCACCTCCATACGCGCGTCAGATGCGCAATTACGGCGCCGCTGACCTTTGGGGGCCTTCCCGAAGCAGAGAAGGAGGCTGCAAGGCGACAATACCATAAGGACCGCAGCGGTCCGCTTGCGTCGAACTTTCTTGAAGCCGGCGCCTTCGTGAAAATCGACAGCTCGGAGACCCGACCGGAGCTTCAGCTTTTCTTTTTGGCCCAACTCGCGCCGGATTTCCCCGAAGCCGGAGCCCTCAGCCGTCATGGCTTGACCTTTACTGCCTATATTAATCGTCCCCGTAGTCGTGGCGCCGTCCTGCTGGCCTCTGCTGATCCGCTCGACCGGCCCATTATCGACTTCAACTATCTGAGCGTCGCCGAGGATCTGAGGTGCGCCGTCGCCGGCGTTCGCTGCAATCTCCAGCTCCTTTACGCCAAGGCCTTCGACGATATTCGCGGCGAGGAGATCGCGCCCGGCGCTCACGCGCGAAGCGATGCAGAGATCGAAGCCTTCGTGCGCCGGACGGCTTCGACGACATGGCACCCGGCAGGCTCCTGCAAGATGGGGAAGGACGACATGTCTGTCGTCGACAGCGCGCTTCGCGTCTATGGCGTCGAAGCGCTGCGCGTCGTCGACGCATCAGTGATGCCGACGATCGTAAGTGGGAACACGAATGCGCCCGTCATTATGATTGCCGAAAAGGCGGCTGATCTTATTAGAAGGGGGATCGTCTAATGCCCGCCTCGCCCCGGCCGATATACACCGACCCCGACAAGCGGCGGGGTCTCGATGAACTTGCCGCGATGGTCCCCAATGGGGCCACCGTTGCAATAGGCGGCGGCTTGTCATCGCGCGCGCCGATGGCGCTTCTGCGCGCGATCTTAAGGCGAGGGATCAAAGGCCTGACGGCGGTCGGGTCAGCGCATGGAATCGACATCGATCTCCTTTGCGCAGGCGGCGCACTTGTGCGCTCAATGGAAAGCTATGTGGGCTTCGAGCAGGATTTTGGATTAGCGCCAAATTTTCGTCGCGCGTGCGAGTCGGGGGCCGTCGAGGCAAGCGATTCATGTTGCTACACTCTGGTTCAGCAGCTCCGCGCCGCGATTGAAGGCCTGCCCTTCATGCCCATCCGGTCTGTTCGCGGCACAGACTTCGTAGCTCTTCATCCCGAATATAAAGTGATGACCTGCCCTTTCACGGGAGACGAGTTGCTCCTGGCGCCGGCGATCGAACCCGATGTCGCGCTTATCCACGCCCAATTCGGCGACGCGGCAGGCAATCTTCTGATACAGGGGCCGCCGGTTGCCGACATTCTGTTTGCAAAGGCGTCGAAAGCAGTCGTTGCAACGGTCGAACAAATTATTCCGCCAAGCGAATTACGAAGCCTGCCGGGAAAAAACGTCCCTTATTTTTATGTCGCCGCCCTCGCCGAAGTCCCAATGGGCGCTCACCCGACGGCCTGCTATCCGTTTCATGCTTATGACCGGGCTCATATGTCGCTCTATCATCATGCGGCCCGGCAGGGTCCCGCCGCATTCAAAGCGCATTATCTGGATCTCTATGTCCACGGCGCATCGACCCACGAGGCCTATCTCGATCTGATCGGCGGCGAAACGATTTGCACTCGTCTGCAATCATGGCGTGACGGCGAGGAGGCCTGGATGCGGCTCTATGACGAAGAGGCGCAGGCATGACGCTATACTGCACGCTCGGCGAGATGATGATAGCGGCGCTCGCGCGCACGATCACAAATGGCGAACTGGTTTTTCACGGCTTCGGCTCTCCGCTGGCCCAGCTCGCCATGCATGTGGCGAAGCGTACGCATGCACCGCAAATGGTTCTCATCGCCGGCGCAACTTACGGCGTCGATCCGCAACCACCGTTTTTGACGCCGACCACGAACGACTGGGTCGTCGATCGCGGCGCTTCCTGCTCTCTCGACATAGAAGAGCTTTTCGATCTCGCCGCGGCGGGCCGAATGGGACGCATGTTTCTTTCGGGGCTTCAGATCGACAAATGGGGAAACTGTAATGTTACCGCGCTCGGCGGCCGACGCGTCACAATGAAACTGCCTGGCGGCGGCGGCGGCGGCAATCTCTCCTGCGACGCGCAGCATGTGACGCTGTGGACCCCGGCGCACCGCTCTCCCCCTGATGCAGAAGGACGCCGCCGCTTTCGCCTCGTGGAGCGGTGTGATTTCATTACGAGCTTCGGCCATCGCGATTCCGAGGGCCGCCCGCGGGCTGCTTACGGGCATGTGGGCCGAGGGCCGCAATTTCTCGTAACCGAGCTTGGGCTCTTCGATTTCGACGCGGAGGGCCATATGCGGCTGGCGGCGACATACCCGGACGTGTCGGCCGACGAGATTCAAGACAACACAGGCTTCGTGCTGCGGATGTCGGACAGCATTGGCGTCATTGCGCCGCCATGCCGCACAATCGTGGAGATGATCCGCGCGATGGACCCGCTTCGGATTCACGAGAAGGAGATTCGCGAACAGGATTTGCGGCGTCGCTTCGAGATCCAAGCGCAGAAGGAGACGGCATGAACGCCCCTGTTGAGCCGAGCCGACGATCGCTGCGCGGGAGGCCGAATGTCGTTCCCCTGCCCTATCGCGGCGTCAGCGTCCAACCCTATGACGGCACGATGAGCGAGGACGCCATTATCGGGCGTTTCATGGATCGGGAGGCCTATCGCCGTACAGAATTTATCGTCTTGCGCTCCCCGCGGGGCGAGCATGCCGTCGTCGCCGTCGAATTGATCGACCGCGAGCCTCTGTTTTCGCCCATTCGACACGTGGAGGTTCTGGCGTTGCCCGAAAGCTGCGTGTTTCTGCGCGACCCGGATACGGACTGCGGGAACCCCTCGTCGCTCGCCGCGCTCGCAACTCGCATGGGGGTGGGCGCGGATCGCACCTTGATTTGCGAAGGCAAATTCGACCACGTCAATTTCATTCACCGACCCAAGCCGCTTGTTGTAACCGTCGTGGAGGTTACGCCGCCGGAGCCTCCGAAGCTCTTCGAGCTCGTGCGTCACGTCCTCAGCTACGCTGACTTGCCGCCCATTGTTCCGATCCTGGAGCGAATCGAGTTGAAGGCGCTCGTGCGGGATCGCGCGGCGCCTGCCTTTCTCGTCCCCTGCCGTTCTGGCGGGCTCGATGATCTTGGCGTCCCTGTTCATTATTTGGACGAGCGTCCGGCCGCGCGCCAAGATTGGACGCTGATCGGCTGCGCGCGCAGCCTTCAATTTCACCGCCATTATTACGGCGATGAACCGCCGCGCATTGAAATGTGTCCGCGGGCGATTGCGGGGCGGCGCGAGGAGCCGACGCTTCTAAAATGCTGTCTGCTCGAATTCGACATCGAGCGCGACGGGAATGTCATGGTGGTTCCCTGGGGCGCCGATCTACCGATGATCGAACGCGCATTGCGCAGCCTCGCCTCTAGTGTCGACGAGGAGCGCCCTGCATGAGCGCGACCGACTCGGCATGGCGCGGCGTCTGGTCCCTCGACGCCATCGTCGATCGAAGGCTTCGGCGCCCGCGCCCAGTCGGCGTGACGATGGTCATCGACACGGGCGTGGGGCTCGCCGCCATGCGCGATATTCTCGACATCTCCGCCGCACATATCGATCACTGGAAATTCGGCTTTGGAACAACCGCGCTCATGCCGCGCGCCTGCCTTGAGGCAAAGCTCGACATGCTGCGCGCGCATGACATTCTTGCTTATCCGGGGGGCACGCTTCTCGAGGCCGCGGTGGTGCAGGAGCATTGCCGCGTCTTCATGACGCGCGCGGCTGCGCTGGGCTTTGGCGCCGCGGAAATTTCCGAAGGCACAATCAGCTTGCCTGGCGAGCGGCGCCGCCGCATGATCGATTGCGCGCGAAACGCTGGTCTTCAGCCGATTACGGAAGTTGGAAGAAAGGATCCGTCGCGCCAGCCGGAGGCCGGCGAACTTGCCGCGCAAATCATTCAGGATCTCGAATGGGGCGCGGGCTGGGTCATTGTCGAAGGCAGGGAGAGCGGTTGCGGCGTCGGCATTTATGATGAGGGCGGAGAGATCCGCGGGCCGTTCCTCGATGAAATCATGCGCCGCGTTGGCGATGCGGGCGCTCGTATCATCTGGGAGGCGCCACTGCGCGCCCAACAAGCCTATCTCGTCTGCCGGTTCGGCGCCAACGTCAGCCTCGGCAATATCCCGCCCGAGGAATGTCTCGCGCTCGAGGCGCTGCGTTGTGGGCTCCGCTATGAAACCTTCGACGCCGTTGCGCGTCGCTCTAAAGAAGCCGGGTTATGGGATCCTTCGCGGATCGAGAACGGACCTCTCGATGAAACGAGAGGCCCGGAATGAACCATGACGCACGCGTTGCGGCCTTGGAGATTGGCGAACGCCTCTTGCAGGAGCCTTCCGAGCGGTTGGTGAATACGGCGTTTGCAAGCGAGCTGACAGCGCAGACAGGCCTTGTCAGAGCGGTGGGATGGGTCGACCTCGCGCATACCTTGCGCCTGGCGAGTGATGGGGTCATTCCAGCGCCGGCGGCGCGAGAGCTTGTCGCCGCGCTGCTAGACCTGCAGGTCGCGCCCGAGAGCTTCGCCCCTCGCGCGGAATTCGGCGATCTCTACACCAACCGCGAAGCCTGGCTCACTGGCAAAACGTCTTCGGCCGCATGGCTCGGCGTCGCGCGCGCGAGGCGCGAAGCGCTGACCACGGCCTTTCATCTCACGCTCTGCGACGCGTTATGCGGCCTGGGCGATGCGCTGTTGACGAGCGCCGAGACCTTCAGCGAAACGTCTTTGAGACACAAGGGCAGTTTGATGCCCGACTACACTTATCTGCAAGCGGCGCAGCCGACGACCTTCGGTCATTACTTGCAGACTTTCGCCTTTCCTGTCCTGCGCGATGTCGATCGCGTCGTAGCTCTTCATGCGCGCGCCGATCAGTGCCCAGCCGGCATCGGCAGCTCCAATGGATCGACAATTCGGCAGGATCGCTGGGCATTGGCCGCGTCGTTGGGATTTCCCGCGCCGGTCCGCCACGCCCGCGACGCCATGTGGCTGCACGACCTTTCGATCGAAGCCTGTTCGATCGCCGTCGCGGCAAGCGTCAACCTCGACCGCCTCGCGGAAGATCTGATGATTTTTGCAAGCGCCGAATTTGGATTCGTCCGCCTTGCCGACCGCCATGCGCGCGCCAGCAAAATCATGCCGCAAAAACGCAACCCCTTCGCGCTCGCCTTTGTGCGCGCGACCGCCAACCGCCTCATCGGCGTTCAGACCGGGGTGAGCGCCGCCGGACGCACGCCCTCTGGCCAGATGGACAATCGCCTCTTCGTCTATGCCGCGGCGCCCGACGCCGTGACGTCGGTCGCGGAAGCCGCCCTGCTCGTCGCCGAATGTCTCAAAGACTTGACGTTCGACGCGGCGCGCGCCGGCGCTGCGCTTGCCGACCGCAGCGTCTGTGCGACCGATCTCGCGGAACGCCTCAGCGCCAAAGCCAAGATCGATTACCGGCGCGCGCATGGGATTGTTGGCGCGCTTATGAGCGGGCTCGAAGCGACGGGGCAAACGCTGGCCGACGCGACGGTCGACGACGTTCTCGCGTCATTACGGGCGGCCGACGTTTTTTTGGACCGGAAGCATATCCAGCAGGTCGTCTTCACCGCGCTGGATCCCGCCGCCTGCGTAGCGGCGCGCACCGACTACGGATGCGCAGCGGAGACAGAAGTGGCGGCGATGGCCGAAGAGCTCAAGAGCGAGATTCGCGTAAAGCGCGACGCGCTCCAGGCGCTGCGCGGTCGTCGTGAAGAGGCGATCGACCGACTTCTCGGCGAGGCCGCCGCCTTCGTATCGGAGGCGGGATGAGCGACTGGTCATTCGGCTCGCGAATTTACGGCGACGCCTGGGCGACGCCGCCGACGCAGGCGCTTTTCACCGACGCGGCGCGTACGCGGCGCTGGGTGGACTTGCTCGGCCTGCTCGCATCGATCGAGGCGGAGCATGGGCTCATCCCGGCGGACGCCGGGCGCGACATTGTCGCGGCCTGCGCGTCGCTCCGCATCGACGACGATTTCCTGCAAGAATGCCGTGCAGGATATGAAGCGACCGGCCACTCGACGGCAGGCTTGATCGACGCCGTCGCGCGCCGATGCTCTGCTTCCGGCGCGGAATGGTTCTATTTCGGCGCCACGGTCCAAGACATTGCCGACACCTGGCTCGTTCTTGCTCTCCGGGAGGCGCGCACGCTCATCGTCCAAGACCTCGAGCGCTCGATCGCCGCCTGCGAAACGCTCTGCCGGCGTCATCGCGACACGGTGATGGCCGGCCGCACGCATGGGCAGCAGGGACTGCCGATTACTCTTGGCTTCAAGGTCGCAGGCTGGCTTGCAGAGTTGCGCCGCCATCGCACGCGCTTCAATGAGACGCAGGCGCGCATGAACGTCGGCCAATTATGCGGCGGCGTCGGCAGTCTGTCGGCGCTGGGCGCAACGGCGCTCTTGGTTCAGCGCGATTTTTTCGAACGCCTTGGCCTCGACGCGCCAGACCTGTCCTGGACGTCGAGCCGCGACATTTTCGTCGAATGGGCGCAGCTGCTGGCGCTTGCCGCCTCGACATCCGATCGCATCGGCCATGAAGTCTATAATCTTCAGCGCAGCGAAATCGGCGAATTGCGCGAAGCCCCGCTGGCGCAAGGCGTCGGCAGCATCACAATGCCGCACAAGCGCAATCCTGAAATCGCCGAGCATTTGGGAACGTTGGCGCGGGTCGTCCGCGCCAACGCCGGGCTGCTGAGCGAAAGTCTCGTGCACGATCACGAGCGCGACGGACGTTCGTGGAAGGTTGAATGGCACGCGATCCCGCAACTCACCATGGCGGCCGGCAAGGCGATCGCCCTGGTCGCTACGCTGCTCGAAACTGTCGAAGTGGATGCGAACCGGATGCGCGCCAATCTTCTCGCCGACGGCGGCTTCGCGCTGTCGGAAGGCGTGATGCTTGCGCTTGCGCGACGCGTCGGCAAACAGACCGCCCATCGGATTGTCCACGCGCTCTCCGCTGCGGCGCGGCGGGAGGGACGTACTTTTTCTGACGCAGTCGCACGTGACAAGGATATTCGAGCGCATCTCTCCGCAGAAGAGATTGCGCGCTTGCTCGACCCTTCGGCGCAGATCGGGCAATGTCAGGAGCTCGTCGACCGGCTTCTCCAGGAGGGAGGCGCGACGTGACGGAATGGGCTGCGAAGCTCGATGCGCTTCCGCGCCTGTCGCTCTTGGCGCAGGCCACGCCCCTGCATGCCGCGGAGCGTCTCTCCGCGGCCGTCGGCGGACCGCGTCTGTGGCTCAAGCGTGACGACCTCATTCCAACGGCGTTCGGCGGCAACAAAGTGCGCGCGCTCGATCTCGTCGTTGGCGACGCCGTGAGCCGCGGCGCCGACGCTTTGATAACGGGAGCCGGTCCCCTCTCCAACCACGTTCGCGCCGCCGCCGGGATCGCAGGGCTCGCTGGTCTCGATTGCATCGCCGTTTATTGGGGCGCCAAGCCGAGGCGCGCGGAAGGCAATTATCGACTCGCTGTGACGCTCGGCGCACAGGTTCATTTTACCGACGATCCGGATCGCGCTTCCGTCGACCGCGAGATTTCGCGCAAGGCCTTTGAAATCGACGCGCGGGGCGGCCGGCCCTATGTCGTGCCGCGCGGCGGCGCTTGCCCGCTTGCGGCGCTCGCACATGTGCTGGCGACGCAGGAGACGCTCGCTCAATGCGCGGCGCTCGGCGTTGCGCCGACCCGCGTCGTCATGGCGGTTGGCGGCTCCGCCACGCTCGCCGGTTGGCTCCTGGGAACGGCGCTCTTGGGCGCCCCCTGGCGCATCGAGGCGATAAGTGTCAGCCGCCCTGCGGAGGAAGCCGCCGCGCGCGCCCATGCGCTCGCTGAAGACGCCGCGGCGCTGATCGGCGCCCGCCCGAATTTAAACGCCATCGACTGCCGCGTGCATGGCGCATTCATTGGCCCCGGCTATGGCGTCCCGTCGCCTGAAGGCGAGGAGGCGATCGCCGCTGTCGCCCGCGCCGAAGCGATCTTTCTCGACCCTGTCTACACGGGGAAGGCGATGGGGGGCTATCTCAATCTGCTGGGGGGCGGCGCCTTTGCCGACGTCGACGACGTGCTTTTTCTCCATACGGGCGGCGCGCCGGCGCTGTTCGCGTCTTTCCCGGAGCAGGCCTCATGAGCAACTGGCGAAACGCACTGTTCGCTCCGCGCTGCGTTGCCGTGGTCGGCGCTTCTGCGACGCCCGGCAAGGCCGGAACTCTTTTCTTGAAGAACCTCACGGCGCAGGAATCCGGCTTTAAGGGCCAGGTCGTCGCCATCCACCCATCGGCCCGCGAATTGCTCGGCGCGCCCGCCTATTCACGACTCGACGCCGCGCCGACGGGCGTCGATTTGGCCGTCATCGTCACGCCGGCCGCGAGCGTGCCCGGAGTCATCGAGGATTGCGGCAAGGCGGGCGTTCCCGTCGCCGTCGTCATTACCGGCGGCTTTGCCGAAGTTGGGCCACAAGGCGCGGAATTGCAGCGTCGAACGCTCGAGGCGGCCGCGGCCCAAGGCGTGCGTCTCATCGGCCCCAATTGCTTCGGCGTCATCAGCGCCGGTTGCGGCCTCAACGCCTCCCTTTCGATTGGCCTGCCAAAGAAGGGCGGCGTATCGCTCATCACCCAGAGCGGCGCTTACGGAATGGCGGCTTATTCGCGATCTATGGATGAAGGCGTAGGATTTTCGAAAATCGTCGCGCTCGGCAACAAGGCCGACCTCAATGAGACGGACATATTGGCGTATCTGGCCGACGATCCGGAAACGACGGTCATTGCCTTGTTGCTCGAATCAATCCGCGACGGCAGGCGCCTCTTCGAGGCTCTTGCAGACATTACCAAACGCAAACCCGTCGTCGTGTTGAAAACCGGGCGTCGTCCCGCAGGGCAGCGCGCCGCCGCGAGCCACACCGCCGCGCTGTCGACGGACGCGGTCGTCGTCGAGGCGGCTTTGCGGCAAGCCGGCGCGCATGTGGTCGAGGATGGCTACGCCCTGCTGAATGTCGCCGCCGCGCTCGACTGGCAGCCGCCGCTGCGCGGGAAGAACGTCGCGGTGATCACCAACTCTGGCGGCGTCGGCGTCGAGCTGACCGATCTTCTCGAAGAGAAAGGCCTCGCCGTTCCTGCCCTCTCGCGAGAGCTGCAAGAGGCGCTTGCGCGCGAGCTGCCCGCGCATGGTTCGGCCATCAACCCGATCGACGTGACGACCGACTGGGCGCGCTTCTCACGCATGTATGGGGCGTGTGTCGCCCAATTGATGGAAAGCGACGAAGTCGACGCGGTCGTCCCCGTGCTCCTGCAGCGTTCCGCGCTGATGGAGGAAGTCAGCGCGGCGATCATCGACGCGCAAGCGACGGCGCGCGCAGGCGGCTCGCAAAAGCCGCTGCATATTTGCTGGGTGGCGCCGCGCGCGGCCGATTCCAATCGCGCTCGTCTGCTCTCCGCCGGCATTCCATGCCATCTCTGGCCAGCCGGAGCCGCGACGGCGCTCGCCGCTCTACGAACCCGACCGGCCGCCGATCTCCCGCCGCCGTTGGACGCAATCGCCTCTCCCGGCGCCGTCGGACCGGACGGCTGGATCGCGACGGCGGACGCGTTTTCCCTCCTCGCGCGGCAGGGCTTTTCCGTCGCGCCTTTCGTCATGGCGGCGAGCGCGAAGCAAGCGTGCGCAGGCGCGGCGGAACTCGGCTTTCCCGTCGTCGTGAAGGCCGAGCGCGCCGGATTGACGCATAAGAGCGATCAGGGCGCGGTGCGTCTCGGCCTTTGCGATGAGGCAAGCGTCGCGCGCGTCTATGAAGATTTTTGCGCGCGGCTCGGGCCGGGTCCCGCGCTTGTGCAAAAGCAATCGCCGGCTGGCCTTGAACTCGTCATCGGCGGCCGTCGCGACGCGTCCTTCGGGCCGCTCGTGCTTTTCGGGTTGGGCGGCGTTTGGGTGGAAGCGCTGAATGACGTGGCGCTGCGGCTCGCGCCCTTTGGGGTCGCAGAGGCGCGCGCCATGCTCGACGAATTGAAGGGCGGCAAGCTTCTCGACGGCTACAGGGGCGCGCCGCCAATCGACAGGAACGCCCTCGCGGGACTGATCTCGGAGTTGTCGCGCTGGTTCGCCGCGGCCGGCTGGGTGTCGGAATTCGACCTCAACCCGATCATCGGCGTCGGCGAAACATTCACGATGGTCGACGCGCGCATGCGCGCCGTGAGCCCCCGATAGACGATCAGGCGGCCCTGTCGTCTGCGAGGGCCGCCGGGATCGTCATCGCTTCTCCGTCGATCTCGATCCCGATTTCGAGGACCGACATCTCGTCTCTGCGATGGACTTTCACCTCGACCTTGTCCGGCTCGACCGCGACATGTTTGGAGATGGCCGCGAGCACTTCCTTATGGAGGATCGCGAGAAGGTCCTGTTTGCTCGCGGCGGTGCGCTCATGCGCGAGCAGGATCTGCAAACGCTCGCGCGCAACGGGCGCGGTGCCGCCGCGATTGAAGATACGAAACAAATTCATGCAGCCCTCCTGCCGAACAGGCGCCCAAGAATGCCCTTCCTGTCGCTTGGGATATTCATGGGCAGGTCCGCGCCGCAGAGCCTTTGGGCCGCGTCGCCATAGGCCCGGGCGGGAGCGCTGCTCGAATTATGCAGAACGACGGGGGAGCCCATGTTGGACGCGCGCAACACGTCTTCGCTTTCCGGCACGATGCCGATCAAGGGAATGGACAGAATCTCGAGAACGTCATCGATGCTCAGCATTTCGCCCCGACCCGCGCGGCCCGCGTCATAACGGGTGAGCAGGAGATGCTTCTCGATGCGCCCGCCTTTCTCCGCCTGCTCGGTCTTGGCGTCGAGGAGGCCGATGATGCGATCCGAATCGCGCACCGAGGAAACCTCGGGATTGGCGACGACGATCGCGACATCGGCAAATCGCATGGCGAGCGTCGCGCCCCGCTCGATCCCAGCGGGGCTGTCGCAGAGCACCCAGTCGAATTTGTCGCGCAGCTCGCCGATCACGGCGCGCACGCCGTCTTCAGTGAGCGCGTCCTTGTCGCGCGTCTGCGACGCCGGCAGGAGGAACAGATTGGGCAAACGCTTGTCGCGAATGAGCGCCTGCTGCAGTTTCGCATCGCCCTGGGCGACATTGATCAGGTCATAGACCACGCGCCGCTCGGCGCCCATGACGAGATCCAGATTTCGCAGTCCGACGTCGAAATCGACGACGGCGACCTTCTTGCCCTGCTGGGCGAGCGCCGCGCCGAGCGCAGCGGTTGACGTCGTCTTTCCGACGCCGCCCTTACCCGAGGTGACCACCACGACTTTGGTCATTTCAATTATCCTCTCTCAATCCAGCCGCGCAACTTTCACGTCTTCCGAGTCGAGCCAGATCTGAACGTTCTGGCTCAACATGTCTTTGTCGATTTCGTCGGCGGTAAGGTAGACGCCTCCGACCGCGAGCAGTTCGGCCTCGAGACGGCGGCAGAAAATACGCGCGCTCATCTCGCCATAGGCGCCAGCCATCGCCCGCCCGCGCAAGGTTCCGTAAACATGGATCGACCCGCCGGCGATCACGTCGGCGCCGGAACTTACCGAGCCGATGACGATCACGTCGCCCTGCGGATGGAAAATGGTTTGGCCCGAACGCACCGGCGCATCGACGACGAGCGGCGTCACGGGGCCTTGATCGGGAGTCGCGGCGGCCGGCTTCTCCTGACCTTCGGTCGGATCGCGGGACGCGGCGAGCGCGCCGGCGATCTGCTCGAAGGCGGCGCGCTCTTCAACCGTCAGCTCAGCTTTTTTCTTGGGCTCGTCCCCATCCGGCGCCGACGCCGCGCGTCCGCCGGTCAGAATCGGCGGAAGATCATCCGCAGCCCAGCTCGGATCGACGCCGGCGATTCCCAAAATCCTGATGCCCCGCTGGGTAAGCTCTTGCAGAAGCTGGACGAGGCTGCTGCGATCGAGTTCGAGCCTGGCCACGTCGATGACGATGGGCTTCTTCGCAAAGAAGGCGGGCGAGCAGGCGAGATAGGCGTCGAGCCGGGCCATCCAGTCGGCGAGCGGGGCCTCGAGTTCAAGCGCGAGTGTCGGGTAGGAACGGCCCCGAAAGCGGATGTGGCGGGAGGCAGTCTGCGTCACGGCGAACTCGTTCAATTAATTGAGTTTTCCTTAATGCCTGCAGATGGTTAACGAAGCATTAACTTACGCCGCGCGCTTTATGAAAAATTAACGGTTGCGTTTACGTTTGCCGCAGGGGCGACGATCGTCGAGCCCTTAGGCGATGGCGGGGAATTCCGGGGTCCGGAGTTCACCGCTGCGGGGAGCGCTCTAAATCCCCTCGATCACGGGAGATGGGACCATGACCGCGTCCAAACTGAGCGCCCCGCAGACCGACGACTTTCGCGTGGAGCGTAAGGACGGCGAATGGGTCGTCACTTTCACCCCCACGGGGGCGAGATATTATTTCGGCGACGACGGCATGGAGACGCGCGCGAGCGACTCCGACGTGCCGCCCGAAGACCTGCCGATGGATTACGATCCGCTCGAGGTGGAGCGCATGGCTGCGCTCGTCGCCTATGCGGCCCGCGGCCACGCCACCTAGCCCTTCACCCGCACATATTCCCCCGGCGCGTCGCAAAGCGGCGTGAGCTTGCCGCCGCCGGGCTGCCGCGCAGGAACCTTGCGCGGCGCTTGCGCAGTAATCCACAGCAGCCAATGCGGCCACCAGGAGCCTTTGGTCTCCTTGGCGGTCGCGACCCATTGGTCGAAGCTTCCCTTCGCGGGGCCGCCGGTCAGATAGTTATACTTGCCCCTCGAGGGCGGATTGATGATGCCCGCGATATGGCCCGAGCCGCCGAGCACATAGGTCACTTCGCCGCCGAAGAACTTCGCCCCCCGAAACACCGAGCGCGCGGGCGCGATATGGTCTTCCCTGGTGGCGATCTCATAGACGGGGATCTTCACCTGGCGCAGATTGAGACGCACGCCGTCGATCACCATCTCGCCCCGCGCCAGCCGGTTCTCGAGATAGCAGCTGCGCATGTAGAAGGAGTGATTGGCGCGGGGAATGCGCGTCGAATCCGAGTTCCAATAGAGCAGATCGAAAGCCGCGGGTTCGACGCCCTTCATGTAATTATTCACCACATAGGTCCAGATCAGCTCATTTGGGCGCAGCATGTTGAAGGCGTTCGCCATCTTCACGCCTTCGAGATAGCCGGTCTTCGCCATCGCCTCGTCGAGCGCCGCGAGCCGCGCCTCGTCGATCAGGATCTGGAGGTCGCCCGCCTCGCTGAAGTCGACTTGCGTCGCAAAGAAGGTGACGCTGTCGATGCGGTCGTCGCCCTTGGCGGCCATATAGGCGAGCGTCAGCGCCAGCAGCGTGCCGCCGACGCAATAACCTGCCGCCGCGACCTTCCGCTCTCCTGTCGCCTTTTCGATGACGTCGAGCGCGGTGAGCACGCCTTCGTGCATATAAGCCTCGAAGCCCTTCTCGGCCTTGCTCTCGTCGGGGTTGATCCAGGAGATGATGAAGACGGTGAAGCCCTGCTCCACCGCCCAGCGCACGAAGCTTTTCTCCGCATTGAGGTCCAGCACATAGAACTTGTTGATCCACGGCGGCGTGATGAGCAGCGGGCGCGCATAAACCTCCTGGGTCGTCGGCGCATATTGGATGAGCTCCATCACGTCGTTGCGCCAGACGACCTTGCCCGGCGTCGTCGCGAGATCGACGCCGAGGCGGAATTTCGTGTCGTCGCTCTGGCGAATCTTCAGCATGCCGCCGCCGGCGCTGATGTCCTCGGCCAGCATTGTCATGCCGCGGATGAGATTTTCGCCCTTGTTCTCGATCGTGGCGCGAAGGAGTTCCGGATTGGTCGGCACGAAATTCGACGGCGACACCGCGCTCGAGATCAGCCGCGTGTAAAAGGCCGCCTTGGCGCGCGTATGAGGGTCGACCCCCTCGGCCTTCTCCACCATCTCGCCGGCCCAGCGCGACGCGTAGAGGTACGACTGACGCAGCCAATCAAAGAACGGGTTCTGCTCCCATTCGGGCGAGTCGAATCGCTTGTCCCCCGGCTCCGGCGTCACGACCGGCGGCACGTCTTCGCCCGTGTAACGGCGCATGGTCTGGCGCCAGATCTCGCTCAGGCCGCCGTAGAGCTCCGCCTGCGCAACCGCCGCACGCTCCGGCTTCGCGAGCCAGTATTCGGCGACGACGCCGAGGGTCTTGGTGGCGTCGGCGACATTGGCGGCAAGCTCGCTGCGCGGCCCGCCGGCTTCGACATTGCCGATCGCCGCCGCCAGCGCCTTGCGACCCTGATCGACAAGTTGGGCCATGTTCTCCGCCATGGCCTCGAAATCGACGGCCGTGAGCGGGGTCGGAATCGGGGGCGCGAGCACCGTTGGCGCAGCCTTGGCCGCCCGCGATTTCGGGGCCGGCGGCTTTTCCGCATTCCCTGTCGCCGGCGGCGCCACAGACGGCGTTTGAGCCTTCTCCGTGGATTTCCGGGTCCCCTTTCGGGCCGCTTTGGCCTTGCGCTCCGAACCTCCCTCGGTCTTCGGCGGGACCTTCCGCCCCTTGACCGTGGGCTCTTCGTCGCGGCTGATCGTCATGCTCTTTCCTGTCCCTTTTTCAAACCGATCGGACGTGTCGACAGTATGCCCGTACCGGTGCGCCGCGTCTTGGCCAAATCTGTTTCCGCGGTGAAAAAACCGGCCGGGCGCAACCCGGCCCCTGCCGGCGCCCGATAACGACAGGTCCTTATACGCCACAGGCTCACGACCGGAAAAGCGCCGGGAGGCGGCCACGATGTCGCGGCGGACCCGAAGGCCTCGCGCCAGCCTCTTTGCTCAAGACTGAAACGGCCGGAGACCCGCTCCTGGGCGGAGGAAGAATGTTCGAAACCACGCGCGCGCCAATCACGCTCTGCATCCTCTTGTGCCTCGCGGCCTGCGCGAAGCGGCACGACGAAATCGCCCCGGAGCTCATCGAACCCGGCGCCTATGCGCAGGCGAGTTGCCGGGACCTTGCGCGGATGCATGCGAAGACGACGCGCGCCCTCATTTTCTCCGAACTGGTCCAGGACAAGCATTACCACGACGATCGCATCCGGACCTTTGGCGCGCCGACGCTCATGGCCACGCTCTTCGATGAGGATGCGGCGCCCGAGGTCGCGCGATTAAAGGGCGACGCCCTGGCGCTCGCGGCGCAAATGCAGCGCGCCGGCTGCATCCTGCCGGTAAGATGAGCCTAAAATTGCGCAGGGCTTGCGCAGCCCTGCGAGGCGTTCAACCTGGCAAGCGTTTGTTTAGAGGCGGCGCGGAAAGTCGCCGGCGCAATCCGCGTATCGGAGAGGCCAGCATGAGTATCGGAAAAGGCGCCCGAATGACCGTCATGTCCATTGAAGAATGCCAAAAGCTCGACAAGCCGCTTCGCCAGGACCTCGAAGTGCTCGACTACGAGGTGCGCAGCCTCGTCGCGCGCATTCGCAGCGAGGCCCGCGAGGCCGGCGCCGACGACGCAGTTTTCGTGAAGGCGTCGACGACCGTCCTGCTGTCCATCGCCGCCGGCCTGCTCGCCCGCGCAGCTGAAGACCACCGCGCGCCCTTCGATGCGAATTCCTTCGCCGCGAGCGCCAATAGCGCCGCAATATGGGCCGCCCAACGCCGCCTTCGCTATTTCGTCGGCGGCGAGGCGTAAAAAATTATTACACCGCGTAGTAGCGGCCGCTCATACGCTTCACGACTTCCTGCTTGTTGCGCAACGGCGACAGCGCCAAACGGCAACCGACGAGATCGCCCTGGCGCCAGACGACTCGGGCGTCATAGAGCGCCTTTTCGGCGTCGTCGAAGAAATGAAACCTCAAAGGCAAACCGATCCTGCGGGCCAGTCGGACGCGCGCGCCGCCGCGCGAACGATTGACGACAAGACATTCACACAAAAAACGATCCGAAGCGTCGAGCGCCTTCCCCCAATTGAGGCGCACGCCGCGCCGCCTGTCCTGCCGCCGTTCGGCGGCGACCAAATTTGACGCCGCTCCAAGGGGAAATCCCTGCTTGCCGGGGCGTGGCGCGGCCGCCAGCTGGCGGCGGACGCCATGGGGCGCAAATTCGTCAAACATGGCGTCGCTCCTTTGCAACGGGCGGAAGCGCAGTCTTAATCCGCCGCAGGGACGCGGACAACGCCGCGAGTCGCCAGCCTGAAAGCTTCAGACAAGCCGCTCGGCGTTTAATTCCACCGGGTTACTCTCTCGGACCGACGCGATGACGATTTTTGGACTCTTCAACACCTCCATCATGGGCATGTCAGCGCAATCGAATGCGCTTTCGAATCTGTCCGAGAACATCGCCAACGTCAGCACGACTGGCTACAAGCGCGCGACGACGCAGTTCCTAACAGTCCTCAACGGCTATCAGGACGCCAATCAATTTGGCGGCGGCGTGACAACGCGCAGCCGTTACGACGTGTCGTCGCAAGCGACAATCGCCACGACGGGCAACGCCTCGGACCTCGCCATACGCGGCAAAGGCTTCTTTGTCGTATCGGACTCCGCCGGCGGCGTCTTTCTTACTCGCGCGGGGTCTTTCGCGCCAGATTCGCAGGGCCGGCTCGTCAACACCGCAGGATACTATTTGATGGCGGCGCCTACCGGCACACAGCCGGACGCCTTGAGCAATCTGCAGGTCGTACGAATTCATAACGACCGACTCTACTCCGCTCCCTCAACCTCGGCGGTCCTCTCCGCCAATCTGCCGGCCACTTCCGCGATCGTCGCGGCCGCGGATCTGCCATCGGCCAATGCGGCCACGTCTACCTTTACAGCCAAATCGTCTTTGACGATCTACGACAACGTCGGCGCCGCCAAGGTCCTCAACGTCTACTTTGCAAAGACCGCCGCCGAAACATGGGAAATGTCGATCTATGACGCCGCCGATGCGACAAGCGGCGGCTTCCCGTACGCGAACCCCGCGCTACTCACGCAGACGCTCACCTTCGATCCGGCCAACGGTTCGATCCTGACAGGCGGGACCGCAACGATCACGCCGACTGGCGCGAGCACAATCACCGTGGATCTGAGCAACACGACCCAGCTCGGCGCTCCGTTTGTCGTGAATTATGTGAATAGCAACGGCAACGCAGCCGGCGCGGTGCGTCTCGTGAACGTGGGGTCGGACGGCGTATTGAGCTATCAGCTCGATAACGGGCAGTTGGTCTCCGCTTACACGATTCCCCTGGCCGAGGTCCGCGCCCCGACCGAGCTCTTCAATTTCACCGGCAACGTCTATGTGCCCAATCGCGACTCGGGCGAAATTTCCGTTTCGTCCCCGGGCGCCGGCGGCCGCGGCACCATCGTCGCCTCATCCCTGGAATCCTCCGCCGTCGATCTTGCAACCGAGCTTTCGGCGATGATCATCGCCCAGCGGTGCTACACGGCGAACACGCAGAGCTTCCAAACCACATCAGAGATCTTGCAGGTCCTGAACAACATCAAGTAACGGAGCGGCGCGATGTCTCTCAGCTCGGCCGGTGCGATCGCCTTGCGGTCGCTCGGCGTCGTCTCGAACCAGATCAACGTGACCTCCCGCAATATCGCGGGAGCCGGCGTGACCGGCGTCAACGTGAAGCACGCCCTTCTCGCCTCCGATGAGGCTGGCGTCGAGTTCCTCGGCGTCGGACGCGCGACCAACGTCGCGCTGTTTCGCAATCTCCTTTCGGCGAGCGCTCATGAGGAGGCGGCGACC
Source organism: Methylocystis echinoides (assembly GCF_040687965.1). NCBI lineage: Bacteria > Pseudomonadati > Pseudomonadota > Alphaproteobacteria > Hyphomicrobiales > Methylocystaceae > Methylocystis > Methylocystis echinoides. Next base: position 2,513,698 of record NZ_CP156084.1, on the reverse strand, counting down.
GCCGTCTCGGATGCGCTCTCGCGGATCGATCAGGCGCTCAACCTCTCGGATTCGTCGAACAGCCGTTCCGCTTCCACGGTTATATCAAAGCTGAAAAGCGCGCTACAAGCGTATAGCGCAACGCCCCAGAACGAAACCGCCGCGGAACTCGCGATTTCCGCCGCTCGGAACGTCGTCGCGGCCCTCAATGACGCGACCGCCGCCACGCAGAAGGAGAGATTCACGGCGGACGAAGGGATCGCCTCGGCGGTCTCGGAGGTCAACTCGCTTCTCGAGAAGTTCGCGACTTACAATACGGACGTCGTCGAGGGCACGGCGGCCGGCGCCGACGTGACAGACATCCTCGACCGTCGCGACGCCTTGCTGACGGAGATCTCCAAGCGAATCGGCGTCACGGCCGTGAGCCGCCCGAATAACGACGTGGTGATTTACACCGATAGCGGCGTCACCCTCTTCGAGACGACGCCCCGCAAATTGACTTTCCAGCCAACTCCCACATTGACCCCCAGCGCCAATGGCGCGGCGGTCTATGTCGACGGGGTACAGGTGACGGGCGCCGGAGCTCCCCTGGCCTTGCGTTCCGGCTCGATCGTGGGAATGGCTCAGATTCGCGACGAAATTGCGCCTCTCTATCAAAGCCAGCTGGACGAAATTGCGCGTGGTCTCGTGGTCGCCTTCGCCGAAAGGGACCAAAGCGGCGGCGGCGGGCCGGATCTTCCGGGCCTTTTCACTTATCCGGGCGCAACCCAATCCCCCGCCGCAACGCTCCTTCCCGGACTGGCTGGTCAGATCGTCCTTAATGCAAACGTCGATCCGATTCAGGGGGGCGATCTTGCGAGGCTGCGTGACGGCGGCGCCTCGGGAAATCCAGCCTATGTCTACAATACGACCGGCGCGCCCGGCTACGCCAATCGGCTCATCGAGCTCGTCAATGCCCCGTCGGAGAACCAGAACTTCGATCCTGCGGCGGGCCTGGGCCCCTCGGGTTCCGTTGAAGCGCTTGCAACCGACTCCAATGGCTGGATCGCGGGAAAACGCCAGCAGTTGGAAAGCACGACGACCTATTACGAAGCTGTCGTCTCCCAGACCACGCAGGCCCTCTCCAACGCAACCGGCGTCAATCTCGACGATCAGATGTCGCAAATGCTCGCGCTCGAAAATTCATACCAGGCCTCAGCCAAGCTGCTCGAAGCCGTTAACGCCATGTTCACCGCGCTGTTCTCGGCGCTTCGCTCCTGAGGCGACCATGCTGCTCAAGACCTCTACTTATTCCATCACAGCCTCCCTTAGGCAGACCGTCGCCCTTCTACAGAGCCAGCTGGCCAGAGGCCAAAAGGAAATAACCACCGGCCGTCACGCCGACCTCGCCATTGCGCTTGGCGTTCGCGCAAGCGAAAGTTACGCCATCAACGACATCCATGACGCCCTGGAAGCGACCCTTGGGTCCAACAGAGTTGTGTCGACGCGGCTCGATACGACGCAGGCGGCGCTTTCGGCCCTGCTTTCAGACGCACAACAAATGCGATCCTCGCTCGTCGTGACGCGGACCACCGGCGGGGAACGCGCTGCGATCATCACCCAGGCAAGCCAATCGCTGACGACCTTCATCGGCAAACTCAACAGCTCTAATGCTGACGGCTTTCTTTTCGGCGGGGTCAGCACCGACCAAGAGCCGATCGCGAATTACGTCGCCGTTCCTCCGTCTGCGGCCAAACTCGCGTTGGACGCCGCCTTCTCCGCAACTTTTGGCTTTACCCAGTCCGATCCAGCCGTGGCGTCGATTACATCAGCGCAGATGCAAAGCTTTCTGTCCGGCCCGTTCGATGCGCTGTTTTCCGATGCAGGGTGGAAGAGCGACTGGTCCTCGGCGTCCGACGTAGTGCTCCACAGCCAGATCGGGCTCTCCGTGAGCACTGACGCGTCGATCAGCGCAAATGAACCAGCCATGCGAAAAATCGCGTCGGCATACGCCATGTTGAGCGACATCGGCGCGCAGCAGCTGAGCAATGACGCTTATAATGTTCTGGTTGAAACAGCGATGGATACGCTGGACTCGGGGATTCGAGATTTGATGAAGACCCGAGCGCGGGTCGGCGTGATGCAAAATACAGTCAAGAACGCGAGCGATACGATGGCGACTCAGAAAGACTATTTTGACGCACAGCTGCAGGATCTCGAAGCCGTTGATCCCACCGAAGCAACCACCAGGGTGAATAACCTGATGACCAGGATCGAGACCGCCTATACGCTCACTGCTCGTATTAACCAGCTCAGCCTCACCAAATATCTGTGAGGCGGCGCGCAATGTATCAGCAACGCTACGTGCAAATGGCAAGCGAGTCGTCGCAGACCGCTCGGGCGCGAGAGAAGGAGGCGCTCGAAAAGGCCGTCTTAAAGCTGACCGCCGCAAAATCGAAGGGAGCCCTCTCGCCTGAGGCGTTCGAGGCGACGGATTTCGTGCGTCGATTATGGTCAATCTTCATCTCGGATCTTTCGAACGACGAGAACGGCCTCCCGCACGATCTTCGCGCTTCGCTCATTTCCATCGGATTCTGGGTCCGCCGCGAGACCGATCTGATCGATCGCGGCGAGTCGGTCAACTTCGACGGGCTCATCGACGTCAACAAGCTCATCGCCGACGGACTGACTTAACATGAACATCTCCCTTCGCCGTGGCGAACGCATCTTCATCAATGGGGCGGTCCTCAGAGTCGACCGAAAAGTATGTCTGGAACTTCTCAACGACGTGACTTTTCTGCTCGAGAACCATGTCATGCAGGCCGAGAGCGCGACCACGCCGCTCAAGCGGCTCTACTTCGTCATCCAGGCGATGCTTATGTCGCCGAACGACTGTGAAGCTGCCCTGCAGCTTTGTCGGGAGATGTTCGTCTCTCTCAGCAGCAACGCGCTCGACCCTCGAATTATGGAAGGATTGAGAGCGGCCGTCCGGCACATAGAGGACAAAAGAATGTTTGACGCGCTCAAAGTCGTTCGCGGGCTTTTTCCCATCGAAGAACAGCTCACAACGACGGCGGAGGCGGAAAACGCTCGCGAAGTCGCTTAAGGATCCACATATGACCGTTTCCCCTGTCCAGGCGGCGACCGCCGCATCCAGCTCCTCGGTAAGCAAGGACGCAACCAAGGCGTTCGGAGACTACAAGACGTTCCTCCAGCTTCTCGTGACGGAGCTGAAGCATCAGGATCCGACAAAGCCAGTCGATCCAACGCAGACCGTCACCCAGCTCGCCACGTTTTCCTCGCTGGAGCAGGCGGTCAAGACCAATGATTTGCTTACGTCCCTTTCCCAGCAGTCCTCCCTTACCCAAGGCGCCGCTCTCATCGGACGCGTGGTCACATCCGCGGACGGCTCCGTGACCGGTAAGGTAGCTTCCGTCACGCTCGCTGCAAACGGAATGGCCGTCAATCTTACAAGCGGCGGTCAGCTGCCTCTTCAGCCAGGCGTGACGATCTCCTAGCAATGAATGAAGCGGACGCACTCGAAATCATTCATCGTACTCTCGTGACGATTTTGATGGTCTCCGGCCCCTTGGTGGGCGCCGCCATGGCCGTGGGAATCGTCGTCGCGCTTTTCCAAGCCCTCACGCAGGTTCAGGAGATGACCTTAACCTTCGTGCCCAAGATCGTGGCCATGATCGCGGTCCTCGGCTTCGCAGCCCCGTTTGTGGGTTCACAAATCAACGTGCTCGCTCAGTTCGCCTATTCGAAGGTCGAGAAGGGCTATTGAGCCGTCGCGCGATGGAGCGCATTGAATGACGGATGTCGCTGGCGCCAGCAGGCCCAAGCAGGCAGAGGGAAGTTCGAAAGACATTGGCTTCGCCATGTCGATCGTCTTCATCCTCTGCGTATTTTTTCTCCCGATTCCCGCCTTCCTGCTCGACGCGGGGCTCGCCTTCTCGATCGGCCTTTCAGTGCTGATCCTGATGGTGGCGCTCTGGATTCAAAAGCCACTCGATTTCTCCTCTTTTCCAACCGTTCTTCTCGTCGCGACGATTTTGCGTCTGTCGCTCAACATTGCGACCACGCGCCTGATCCTTTCGCACGGGTCGGAGGGCGCAACGGCCGCGGGCTACATCATCAGCGGGTTTTCCAGGCTGGTGATGAGCGGCGATTTCGTGATCGGCCTCACCGTCTTTGCGATCATCGTCACCGTGAATTTTCTGGTGATCACCAAGGGCGCCACGCGTATCGCGGAAGTGGGCGCGCGTTTCACGCTGGACGCCATTCCCGGCAAGCAGATGGCGATCGACGCCGATCTCTCGGCGGGTCTCATCGACGAACGTGAAGCGCAGCTGTGTCGCCGTGAACTCGAAGAGGAAAGCGCCTTCTTTGGCTCGATGGACGGCGCGTCGAAATTCGTCCGAGGCGACGCAATCGCTGGCCTCATCATTCTCGCCGTGAATGTTTTCGGCGGAATCATCATTGGCGTCACGCGCCATGGCATGACCCTCGCGTCGGCGGCGGATGTTTACACTAAGCTGTCGGTCGGCGATGGTCTCGTCTCGCAAATCCCCGCGCTGATTGTCTCGCTTTCCGCCGGCCTCCTCGTCTCGAAAGGCGGCACGAGGGGCTCCGCCGAGCAGAATATCTTGCGCCAGCTCGGCATGTATCCGCGCGCGCTTTTTGTCGCCGCTTCGCTGATGTTCATTCTCGCTCTTATCCCCGGCCTTCCCCTTGCGCCGTTTGGCGCGCTCGGCGGGGTCATGGCCTTTGTCGCTTACCTCATTCCCAAACAGGCCGAGAAGGCGCGTCTTCTCAAGGATGAAACCGAGCGGTCGCTCGAACGGCAGGCCAAGCAGGACGCGAAGGAATCGGCGCGCGATCTCCTCCGCATCGCCCCGGTTGAACTGCTGCTCGGCAAGCAGCTCTGGGCGGGGCTGCTGCCTTATCAGGCGGAACTAGGACAACGCGTGCTACGCATGCGCCGCAATTTCGCTCGCGACTACGGCTTCGTCTTTCCGGACATAAAATTGTCGGATGACCTCGACGTGCGTCCAAAACATTATCAGATCAGAATCCAGGGAGCCTTGGTCGCCACCAACGAATTGCAGCTCAAGCGTCAACTCGTCATTCTCGGGCGCGGTTCGGCGCCGGACCTTGCCGGGGAAGAAACCACCGATCCCGCCTTCGGCATGCGCGCCATGTGGATTCCGGACGCGATGATCGAAGAGGCCCGACGACTGGGCTATATGCCGATTGATCCCGTCTCCGCCCTGCTGACGCACGTTTCCGAAACCTTGCGCAATAACCTGGCGCAGCTCTTGACCTATAAGGACATGCGCGCGCTCATAGAGCGGCTCGAGCCGGAATATCGCAAGCTGGTCGACGATATGGCGCCGAGCCTGATCACACAGTCGACGCTGCAAAGCGTATTGAAGCTTTTATTGGCCGAGCGCGTTTCTATTCGCAATCTCGAATTGATCCTCGAAGCCATAGCCGAAATTGCGCCCTTTGCCCGGCGGGCCGAGGCGATCGTCGAGCATGTGCGCGTGCGGCTAGGTTCGCAGATTTGCAGCGACCTCGCGGTCGAAGGGGTGCTTTGCGTCCTGCGCCTCGGACCACGCTGGGATCTGTTTTTTCATGAAAGAATGAAGCGCGACGCCAAAGGAGAAATAATCGGCTTTGACGCTGATCCGGCGCAAATCGAAAAATTTTCGCAGGAAGCCGGGGCCGCCATTCGCGAGCGCATGGAGAGAGGCGAGTCCTTCATCGTTCTCACGACGCCCGAAGCCAGGCCCTATGTCCGCCTCTTGCTGAGCCGGCCGTTCCCCTCACAGGCGGTCTTGTCGCACATGGAGGTCGGCGGCGGCGTGCAGGTAAAGTCCGTCGGGGCGATTTCGTGATCGATCTTGCAGTTCCCGTCTATCCAATTTTCATCCTGTTCTGTCGCGTCGCTGGTTGCCTCATGACCGCGCCGGGATTTTCGAGCGAACGCGTCCCCGTGCAGTTCCGCCTTTACATGGCTATTGCGGCGACGCTCGCCCTCGCCCCGCCGCTTCTCGAGCGACATCAGTCTGCCTTCGTGGAAATTGGTCCGCAACGCCTGCTGGCGACGATCCTCGCAGAGCTTGGCGTCGGCGTCACGCTCGGCTTGCTCGCGCGCTACTATTTCTTCGCCTTGGAGACGCTCTCCACCACGGTCGCCATGACGATCGGCCTCGGCAACATCTTCGGGACCGCGCTCACGGAGCAGGAGCCGACGCCGAGCCTTTCCTCCTTCGTAATTCTTGGCGCCCTCCTGCTCGTCTTCTGTGCGGATCTTCATCTCGAGCTCATTCGAGCGCTGTACCTTTCCTACGACACGACGCCCTTGTTCTCGACGCCGAGCGCCGGCGCCTTTCTCGAGGAGCTGTCGCGTATCCTGACGGAATCTCACTTGCTGGCGTTAAGAATTTGCAGTCCTTTCCTGCTATTTGGCCTCGTCGTCAATGTCGCGCTCGGCCTTCTCGCGCGCCTCACTCCCCAGCTGCAGATATATTTCGTCTCCGGTCCGCTGGCGATCTTTCTGGGAGTTTCGGCGCTCTTCGTTTTCGACTGGGATTTCTTCTCGGCGTTCGTCTCCCATTACGGCGCCTGGCTGATCAAGGGGTGAAAGTGCAGAATCGAAAGGACCGTCTCGCCCGCGCCAAGAGCATCGGCGACAAGCTGTGGCGCTTGCAGCAAATGCGCCTGTCGGCGGCGGAGCGAGAGCTTGCCGCTGTCCAGGCGAGGGAGGCCGCCGCTTTCGACTCTCTCGATCGCCTCGAACCCTCTCTGATCCTCCCTCACATCGCTGAACTTGCAAAAGCGCGCCGCGAAGCGGAGGCGGCGCTCGCCGACGCCCAGGCGCGCGCGAGAGACTATGGACGGCGCGCAAAACTGACGGGAAAACTGCACAAGGAAGCCACTGAGCGCGCGCAGAGAGAAGAAGCCGAGGCGCTGCTTCGCTCCGCCGCAATACGCGGCGACGTCGACGTCAGTGTAGAGTAAGGCGTCATTAATAGGATAGCGGCTAGCGAAGGAGAAGGCGATGTCCATTTTCCCTGCAACCGACATCATAACCGACGTAGCGCGCGCCGCTGACCCGGAGAAGCTCAGAATCGCAACGAAGCGGCTCGAGGATATCGGGGGCCAAAAGGCTTTCGGCGTCGGCCATGCGTTCGCGCTCCCGCCTCCCGCGGCGCCCCACGCGACGTCGACAAGATCTGTTGCGACCAACGACATCGGCGCGCCGCGCCTTGGCGGGCGCTTGGAGACGCTTTCCCCCACGCAAAAATTCGAGGCGTTTCTCCTCCAGGGATGGCTGGAAAACATTCTGCCGAAATCCGGCGGCGGCGCCTATGGAACGGAGGCGGGCGCCGACATCTGGCGTTCGATGATGGCCGAGCAGATCAGTTATCAGCTTGCCCGCGCCGATGTCGCTGGACTGCGCAAGCTCATCGAAGCCGAGAACAGCCCGCTTTCGAAGCCCATTTGACGAGCGACATGACGCTACCGCGGCTCACCAATGATGATAGACGTCAGCCCAACGAGAGCGCAGGCGCGCCCGAGGATGCGTTCAGCCTCTGTATCGGACGACTGCAGGACATCATCAGAGTGGAAACGGGCGTTCTAAAGGAGGGCAAGCGCCTTGACTTCGACGCGCTCAATCAGCGCAAGACGCATGCGCTGCTGGAATTCTTGCAGGTCTCGAGAACCGCCCCTCCTGACGCCGTGCGACGCGCTTCCGGCCGAATAAGGGATCTGCAAAGGCTTTTGGCGGAGAATGCGCAGCTTCTCGAGCGCCGCCTGCAGGCGACGCAGGAGATCACCAACCTGATCGTCCACCATATTCGCGAAAGCGAGTCGGACGGAACATATTCGATCCGCTCGCGGGGAGTGAAGCCGAGATGAAGCAAGCGCTGATTGTTGGCGTATGGGCCCGCGCCGTCACTCTCGGGGCCGCCTATGGCGCAGCGGCGTGGCGATCCCGCCCTGTCGCAGCCCCACAGCCGGCACATGAGGAAAAGCTTGAGAGCCGCAGGATCAGGCCGTTGACTGTGCCGATCATCGCGGACGGGGTCTTGAAAGGCTATATTTCCGCCGAATTCAGCGTGCTCGGGCCGAAGGCCGAAGGCCACGGAGAAATCGATCCCGAAAATTACTTCATGGATGAAGCGTTTCGTCTGATCTATGCCGAAAACAAAATCGACTTTACACAGATGCAGAAGACCGATCTCGCCGTCTTGACGAGCCGCATCACCGCCAATGTGAATAAGCGCACCGGCAAGAATGTTATTAAGGAGACGCTGGTAAAAAGCTTTGCGTTCATACCACGCGACGAGATGCAACACTGACTGGCGCGCGGCCTTCACCGGCCGCGCGCACAGTGTTCAGGCGACGCGGTGGACCGGCAGATAGCTGCCATTCTTGACGATCGACGCCGCGCTCGCTTCGCCTTTCAGGTGGTTTTCGATCGCCTGCGCGATTTTACGATTGGGCTCGTCGCTTCTGGGCGCGTGCGCCTCGCTCGGTCCTTCGTAGATTGCGGAAAGATCCGCAATGAAACGCTCCGTGGCTTTCAGAGCGCGATATTGCGGAATCTGGGTTAGTTCTTCGGCCATCTGGCGGCGGAGCTGGTCGAGTTGCGTCAAGGGATTCATTTAGCAGCCTCTCGTTTCCTTGCAGTCATACGCTAGCTGCCGAAGCTTTCATGAGACTTGCAGAGTTTAATACCTCATTTACTCCTCTCCACGGCGTGAAACCAGTTTCACACATTATGGGAAACATACGCTGAGCGAAGAGAACTTGAATTCTGGAACGAGTGATGCGCGCCCCGCAATTACCGAAGATCGATCCTTGGGAGACCGGCCTGAGATTGACCGGTCTGGCGCTCGCGACGAGCAGCATCGGCTTCGCCGCTCACATGATGTCCGATGACAAGGCGGAGCCACGAATCAACGGCATCGAACATCTTGCTATTTACGCGAGGCCCGCAACGCATGTGGCCTCGCGTCAGCGGGCCACGCCAGGCGTCGACTACATGCCGGTCGGCTCGACCGCAAAGAGCGATCCACGCCGAGCGCCGACTAACTATGAGATTCTCGAAGCGTCGCGCGATTGGGCGCTCGTCCGCTTGCCTCAGGGCCGCATTATGCGCGTCACGCCCGGCGGCGGCGTCCCCGGGCTCGGCAGCGTCATCGCCATCGAGCGACGTGGGGATAAATGGGCGCTTGTAACGGAAGCGGGCGTTATTCCCGCCGCCCGCTAGAAGAACAGCGCGCGAGGGCCGCATCGATCGTGGCGTTGATCTCCGACAACGACAGCGACGGCGTATCGTCTGTCGCGGCGCCTCGGTCCGGGTGCAGGCGCCAGGCCAGGCGCCGACGCAAAGACTTCAGATCACGCGCTGAATGTCGCGCCTGCGACAAGAGTTCGGGAAACGGGTCGTCGACGGCGCGCCCTGCCGGCGCGGGCGGCTGCTCCTGCTGAAAGCGCCGGTAGGCGGCGATGACCTGCCGCGCCGCCCTTGCATTCGCCTCGAAGGGCGGAAGCGGCTCGGTAAAACCGACATGCAGCGGCGTAAAGGGCCGCTGGACTTCTTCGGAGCGTCTTTCGACTTCGATGAGGACACTGACAAACGCGACCATGACTTGCTTCGCCAACAAGAGCAAAAGCAGGATATGTCCGTCGCGCTGAAAAATTGGTTGCGTTTCGTGCGGACCGTCAGCTGGCGGCGCGCAAATGCTGCGATTCGCCGGCTGGCGGCGCGACGAGGAGATAGCCAAGGAAGCGCTGAGAGTCGATTGGATCGTAACCGAGCCGCGCGCGAAGTTTTTTGCGCAGCTTGCTGATGTGGCTTTCGATGACGTTTTCTTCAACGTCATCGTCGAAGAGACCATAGACGGCGTTGAAGATCTGCGACTTCGTCAACCGGCGTCCCCGATTGACGAGAAGATATTCCAGGATGCGCCGCTCCCGGCGCGGAAGGGACAAAACTTCGCCGTTGACGATTGGATCGCTGCCGTTGAAAAACACCTGGATGCCGCCCACCGTCGCACATTCCTGGCGCGCCTCGGCGCGTCGGCGGATCGCGTTCACGCGGGCCAATATCTCACGCACATGCACCGGCTTGCGGACGACGTCGTCGACGCCCGCGCTGAACAGGCCGAGAGTCTGCTCGAGTGATGGCGCGTCATTCATGGCGATGACGGGCGCCTGTGAGCGGCGGCGAATGAGACGCGGAATCTCTTCGCGCTCTGGACATTCGCCGATAAGAAAAGCCTCGATCGCCTGGACGTCGCCTTCGACAGCGGAAGCGACCCAATCCCGGAACTGGCCGGGGCGAAACCCCGTCGAGGCGATGCCTTCCTGACCAAATCGGCTGGCGTATCCACTCGTTACGAGATCGCGCTCATCGACGATGATGAACATGCTGTGCCTCCTGATGGGGAATGTCGAGACGCCGCGTCGAATCGGCCGGTAACCTCAGTTAAAATCCGGCGGTCCTCGGGGTCAACTGAATACTGATAGTAGACGCGCCGATGATTTATAGTTGTTTCTCTTTCAAGACAGTCAATTGTCAACCTTTAACACTTTATTAACCTTATTTAACATCGTCGTTCAATGTAAAACTAAGGCCGTGCGCCGCCGCGACTGGCGCGGACACGACAGCGCCGGCGCTGATCTCGAGGCCAGCGCGCAAGTATGGATCGTCCTTCAACGCTTTGCGCCAACCCTTGTTGGCGAGAGCGAGGACAAAGGGCAGCGTTGCATTGTTCAACGCGAAGGTCGATGTGCGCGGCACGACGCCTGGCATATTTGTCACGCAGTAGTGCAACACGCCGTCGACAGTATAGACGGGGTCCGAATGACTCGTCGGCCGCGACGTTTCGCAACAGCCGCCCTGGTCAATCGCCACATCGACGATCACCGCGCCACGCTTCATCGTCTTCAGCATGTCTCTTGTGACGAGGATGGGCGCGCGCGCTCCGGGCGTCAGCGCCGCGCAGATGACGACGTCGGCGCGACGGATCGACTCGGCGATGGAGGTCTTCGTGGAATAGATTGTTCTAATTGCCGGGCCGAGCGTCGCGGACAGGCGGCGCAACGCGTCAGTGTTGCGGTCGGCGGCCAGCACATTCGCGCCCATGCCCATGGCGATCGCCGCCGCCTGCGCGCCGACGCTGCCGGCGCCCAGAATCAAGACCTCGGCTGGCGGCACGCCGGGCGCGCCCGAAAGCAAGACGCCCCTGCCGCCCTCTTGTCGCTCGAGGAAGCGAGCGCCCATCTGGGGCGCCAAACGCCCGGCGATCTCCGACATGGGCGCGAGCAGCGGCAGGCCGCCATTGGGCGACGTCACCGTCTCATAGGCGATGCAATGCGCGCCGCTGGCCATGAGCGCGCGGGTCAAATCCGCGCTCGCTGCAAGATGAAGGTAAGTAAAAAGGACCTGCTCGGGACGCAGTAAGCGTATTTCCTCGGGCTGCGGCTCCTTCACCTTGACGACGAGATCGGCGCGTTCGTAGAGCTCGGCGGCCGCCTCGACAAGCGTCGCGCCCACGGCGAGATACTCTGCATCGGAGACGCCGGCGCCTTCTCCAGCGCCCTTTTCCACGAATGTTTGATGGCCGGCGTGAGACAGTTCGGCGATTGAAGACGGGGTGAGTCCCACGCGAAATTCGTTGTTCTTGATCTCTCTCGGCGCGCCGACCCGCATTTGCCGCTCCCAATCGTCTTCTACGAGCCCTTCGAAACTTGTTTGCTGTCTTTATATGAAAGGGGCGGCGGCGCCGGACAAGTGCGACCGCGAAGCCGAAGCCAGCGCATTGGGAGGAGGCTCATGCCGACCATCAATACGGACAAAGTCTGCTTCATCGTCGTGAAGGCGCGGGAGCTCGAGAGCGAGGACGAAGGGATCGACGCCGACGCCTCCAACCCGACGGACGATCGTTTCGTCAGCGTTCTGACCGAGGACGCCTTCGATACGGTGCGGACGGAAATCACGTCCTTTATCGACGGCATGGACGAGGAAGAGCAAGCCGAGCTTGTCGCTCTCGCCTGGGTCGGACGCGGTGACTTTTCAGCGGACGAATGGGACGATGCGCTTGGCGAAGCGCGGGCGCGGCGCGAGGGACCGACAGCTGCTTACCTTCTGGGATTGCCCTTGCTCGCCTCCTATCTGGAAAACGGCTTGGGCGAATTTGGCGAAAGCTGCGCTCTGTACGCGGCGGACCGACAGTAAAATCTTCAAAGCCACTGGAATCGTCGTTCACGGACGCCCATATATAGAGCGGCGGACCATTGTTTCGAGGAGAATATCGATGAACCGTCGCGTTTTCGCTCTTGCTCTTTCTGTCGGCCTCGGCCTCTTCTTGGCGCCCCGGCTGGCGCTCGCCGAAAACCATGTCGGGGAGGCTATCACCCATACAAAGCAGGCTATCGAACACGGGAAAATGGGTCACGCGGATGTGCTCGTCACCCATGCCCAAGAGGCGCTGAAACACGCCAACGCCGCCGAGAAGGAAAAGGCGAACCCGCATGTCAAGGAGGGGATCACCCATCTCGACCAGGCGATCGAGCACGGCAAGATGAAGCACGCCGACGTGGCGACGACGCATGCCGAAGAGGCGCTCAAGCATCTCGAGGCGGCAGGCAAGTAACCAGCTGGAAAAGCGGCCGCAAGGCCGCTTTTTTTTACCCGCATGACAGCGCCCGCCCGATTGCTTATGTGAAGCCCTAGACAGAGGGGGCGACACATGAGGCTGCGAGAGCTTGGACGCGTCAAATCAATCGACGCTCTGTCATCGAACGCCGGCTCGGGCTTCCGCCGCGTTCTCGGGGTCTGGCAGCTCACCAGCATCGGACTCGGCGGGCTCATTGGCGTCGGCATCTTCGTGCTCACGGGCGTGGTGGCGGCGACGCAGGCCGGCCCGGCGGTGGCGCTGTCCTTCCTCATCGCGGGCGTCGCCAGCGGCGCGGCGGCGCTGTCTTACGCTGAATTCGCCGGCCTCATTCCGGCTGCGGGCAGCGCCTACACTTACGCCTACGCCGTGCTCGGCGAATTTGTCGCCTGGATCATCGGCTGGGACCTGCTCCTCGAATATGCGCTGGTCGTCGCGGTGGTCTCGATCGGCTGGTCCGCTTATTTGCAAGCGCTCCTCGCGCAACTCGGCCTCCCCCTGCCCGACTGGGCCGCCGGCGCGCCCGGGACCGGCCCCGGCCACAGATTTGATCTTCTGGCGGCCCTCGGCGCGCTCGCCGTCGGCGGGTTGCTGACGCTGCGCATCGAATGGGGCGCCCGCTTCAACGCGGCGATGGTCGTCCTCAAGGTCGCCGCCGTGATCTTCGTGATCGCCGTCGGCTTGCCCTATATCCGCGTCGAGAACTGGCGGCCGTTCATGCCCTTCGGCTTCTCTGGCGTTACGGAAGGCGCGGCGGTCGTGTTCTTTGCGGTCTTCGGCTACGACACGTTGACGACTGCGGCCGAGGAGGCGCGCCATCCGCAGCGCGACCTGCCGCGCGCCGTGCTGCTGTCGCTCGCCATATCCCTTACGCTCTACGTCGCCATGGCGCTGGTTCTGACCGGTATCGTTCGTTACGACACGCTCGATAATCCCGCGCCCGTCGTCACCGCCTTCGAATCGATCGGCCTGCCCTGGGTCGCCTTCATCGTGTCCCTTGCCGCAGTCGCCGGCATCACGAGCGTAATGCTCGCCTTTCTCCTCGGCTGCGCGCGCATCTGGTTCGCGATGAGCCGCGACGGCCTGCTGCCCGCGTGGTTCGCCGTCCTGCATCCGCGCTTTCGGACGCCGCATCGGCCAACGCTGATCGCCGGGGCGGCGACGGCGGTCGTCGCCGCGCTCTATCCGATCAAGGAGGTCGCCGAACTTGTGAATATCGGCACGCTCTCCGCCTTTGTCGTCATCTGCGTGGCCGTGATCGTCCTGCGCCGCACCCGGCCCGACGCGCCGCGCAGTTTCCGCGCGCCCTTCGTGCCGGTGACGCCGCTCGTCGGAATTGGTTTTTCGCTTTGGCTCTTGTCACGCCTGCCCGCGATCGCCTGGGAACGCTTCATCATCTGGCTGGCGATCGGTTTCGCCGTCTACTTCTTCTACGGCCGGCGCCATAGCCGCCTTGCGCGCGACATGTCCGGCGCGGCGCCGCCGTCGGAATAGCCGCGGGGCGGATTATCTCATGATGCACCGCACCCGCGCATATTCGCCCTCCTTCACGCCGGCCTCGCCGGTCAGTTGCGCCATGTATTGGCTGGGCACGCCGCACATCACGCTCTCGACCTGACGCTTGATGACTGCGCGCGCCGTTTCGTCGTTGCACTGATCGCGCGCGATGGCGTTGGCGCAAATATAAATGACGATGAGCATGCCCTTCGCCTTTCTTCCCCAAACTCGTTTTTCGGGAAGTTAAGGCGCAATGGGCGGCCTTGCTGCGCATCAGCCGCCAAAGACCGCGGGGATTCCGGCCACGGAACGGGGAAGAACGGCAAGCGTGGCGCTCAATGGGGCGACGGGTGGGGATGATGCGGGCGGTGGTGGCCGGGATGATAAGGATTGAGGTGCTTGCGCTCATGGTGCGGACAAGGGCTGCGCCAATGGCGGATGCCCTTGGTGTTATGCGTCGGCGAGGTGGTGACGAAGCAGCCCGAAGCGCGGTGATGGGCGCCGTGATGGCTTTCGTGCAGAAAGGCGGCGGCGGGCGATGCGCTCACGGCGGCGGCGGCCAGAGTCGCGGCGCCAAATCGCAGCGTCGTGGAAGAAAGCTTCTTCATGTCTGTCCTCATGTGTGCAGGTGACGGTTCACCTTCGCCTCAGCTAGGCGCCGCGCGGCCGCAGGACATCAAGCCACGCCAACAAAATCCGATGGAGCCAGGAACTCGCCTGGTTGCGCGCAAAGGGAGAGGTTTCTGCAGCAGGGCCGGCTTGGTGCGGGCGGCCGGAATCGAACCGGCACAGGCCTTGCGGCCCTACGGATTTTCTTACCCGCCACGGCTTTCGCCGCCCCGCTGACGCGGGTTTGGGGTCTGGACTATCCCTTCGCCCTAGCGCTCATCGCGCCTTAGGCGCCGCCCGTCTAGTCTCTACACCTTCCCGCCTAACGGCGGGCTTGGCTCGGGATCGCCACTTTTTCAGAGGTTTCCCCGACTTTGAGCGGTTCTACTCCGGCGGTTTCCCACTGGAGCACTCAAATTGCTTCAAGTCCGTTGCGTCTACCAGTTTCGCCACGCCCGCTTGCACGCGACGCGTCTCTTATAGGGCGCGCCCGGCGAGGCCGACAAGCTTAGATTTCAGCGTCGGATTTTCTCGCGCAGGTCCTGCGTCTTGCGGATCGGCGCCTGAAAGGACAGGCCAGTGTCCCAGGGAAAATAGATCCAGGTGTCCTGCGAGACTTCGGTGACGAAAGTGTCGACCATCGGCAGCCCCTGCGGCTTGGCGTAGACGGTCGCGAAATGCGACCGCGGCAGCATCTCCCGCACGGCCCTGGCGGTCGCGCCCGTGTCCACCAAATCATCGACGATCAGCACTTCTTCGCTTGGCCGCGACAGGATCGTCTCGGTCAGGGGCTTGAGCACCTGAATCGCATCGCGCTCCGTCTCCTCGTGGTAGCTCGCCACGCAGACGGTCTCGATGACGCGAATGCCGAGTTCGCGGGCGATGATGCCAGCCGGCACCAGGCCGCCGCGGGTGACGGCGACAATCGCCGAGAAGCCGCCGATCGAGGCGAGCCGCCAGGCGAGGGCGCGCGCGTCCCTGTGGAACATGTCCCAGGAGACGGGGAAGGTTTTTTCCGGCAAGGCCTTCATATCTCCGCGCTCCCTTTGTCAGGCGGCTGCGAGTTTGGCTAGAAGCGCGCGCACGGCCTTGGCCGCCGCGCCGAGTCGCGCCGCGTCCCGGCTGCGCAAGACGATCTGGTTGTCGAAGCCTCTGCTGGTAAATTTCGGATAGGAGCCGATGCTGACCGCCTCATGCGCGCGGGCGATGTCCTCGAGCCCCATCGCATAGCTCCCCTCGGGGATCGCCCCCGCCTCGATCGTTTCAACGAGCACGCGCGCGCCGCCCTTAAGCTGCGGGCCAACCGTGTCCATCATCGACTGCATGATGCTCGGAACGCCCGCCATGACGATGACATTGCCGATCCAGAACCCGGGGGCCTTCGAAGCCGCGTTGCGCACGAGCTCCGCGCCGCTGGGGATTCGGGCCATGCGGCGACGGGCGGGGTTGAGTTCTTCCTCGGTGAAGCGCTCGCGCAGCAACGCGATGGCGCGGGAATCTTCGCCGATCTCGACGCCGAAAGCCTTGGCGACCGCATCCGCCGTGATGTCGTCATGAGTCGGGCCAATGCCGCCCGTGGTGAAGAGATAGGTATAGCGGGTCCGGAGCGCGTTCACCGCAGCGACGATTTCGGCCTCTTCGTCCGGGACCACCCGCGCCTCGCGCAGATCGACGCCGATCTCGGCCAGATAATTGGCGATGTAGCGCGTGTTGACGTCCTGGGTGCGCCCCGACAGGATTTCGTCGCCGATGACGAGAACCGCCGCCGTCGCCGGCGCGTCGCCCGTTCCGGTGTGCTTCATCTGCCCGCCTCCCTGGAGGCCATGATTATGGCGACGGCGGGCGCAAACGCCAAGTCTCGCGACGGCGCATGTGAGGCGCTCGACCCCGCCTCGCGGAAAAAATGCGTGCGCGCCGCCGGTTTAGAGCCTAACGGCGCCCGTCCGGCGCGCGCCCAAGGCGCAGCTTGATCGCCGTCCTTGCTTTGGCCGTTGAAATCACTACCTTGTCGATCAATCCCGTCCATTCCTGGCGAAAAAAGAGCCCTATGACCTTCATCGAATCCCATCTTGCTCCCGCCGGCCGCAAGAGCGGCCATATCAAGCTGCACGGGCCCGCGGATTTCGAAGGCATGCGCAAAGCCGGCCGCCTGACCGCCGAGGCGCTCGACATGCTCGTGCCCCATGTCAAGCCGGGAGTCACGACCCAGCATCTCGACGACCTCGTCTTCGACTTCGCCATCGCTCATGGCGCTTATCCCGCGCCACTGGATTACCGGGGCTATCGCAAGTCCATCTGCACCTCGATCAACCACGTCGTCTGTCACGGCGTCCCAGACGCAAAGCCGCTTCGCGACGGGGATATCGTCAATATCGACGTGACCTTCATCGTCGACGGCTGGCACGGCGACGCGAGCCGCATGTTCGCGGTGGGCGACGTCCCCCGCAAGGCGCAGCGGCTGATCGACGTGACCTATGAAGCGCTGTTGCGCGGCATCGCCGCGGTGAAGCCGGGCGCGACCACGGGCGACATTGGCGCGGCGATCCAGCAATACGCCGAGAGCGAGCGCTGCTCCATCGTGCGCGATTTCTGCGGCCACGGGCTCGGCCGGGTCTTTCACGACGAGCCGAACATTCTGCACTATGGCGCGAGGGGCCAGGGCCTGGAGCTGCGCCCCGGCATGTTCTTCACCATCGAGCCCATGATCAACCTGGGCAAGCCGCAGGTCAAAATTCTCTCCGACGGCTGGACGGCGGTGACGCGCGACCGCTCCCTCTCGGCGCAATTCGAGCACTCGATCGGCGTGACCGAGACGGGCGCGGAGATATTCACCCTCTCGCCCAAGGGACTGGACAATCCATCGGCGGCGCCGCGCGCGGCTTCATGAGGAAACGCGGCGACGGCATTCTGGATACGGCGCCGGCCGGCCTGGGGGAGGCCGCGGTCCCGCATTACCATGGCCATCGCCAACGTCTGCGCGAGCGTTTCATGGAGGCGGGCGAAGCGGCCCTGGCCGATTACGAGCTCATGGAGCTTCTTCTCTTTCGCGCCATCCCCCGCCGCGACGTGAAGCCGCTCGCCAAGGCGCTCGTCGAACGTTTCGGCTCTTTCGCCGAGGCGATCGCCGCGCGCCCGGAGCGGCTGCGCGAAATCCCGGGGTTGCCGGAGAGCGCCATTGTCGATTTGAAGGTTGCGGAAGCGGCCGCGCGGCGCCTGGCCCGCGGCGCTTTGGAAAAACGGACGGTGCTCTCCTCCTTTTCCGCGGTCATGGACTATTGCCGCACCGCCATGGCCTACGCCGAGCGGGAGCAGTTTCGCATTCTCTTTCTCGACAAGCGCAACGCCCTGATCGCCGACGAGGTTCAGGGCGTCGGCACGGTCGACCATACCCCCGTCTACCCGCACGAGGTCGTGCGGCGCGCGCTGGAGCTCGGCGCGAGCGCGCTCATCCTTGCCCATAACCACCCCTCCGGCGACCCGACGCCCTCGGCCGCCGACATTCGTATGACCAAAGAGATCGCCGTCATCGCGCAGCCCTTCGGCATTTGCGTGCACGATCATTTGATTGTCGGCCGCAATGGACAGACGAGCTTCAAAGGGCTGAAGCTGATTTGACGCCGCTCGCCGCCCTTACGAGGAAACAGCCCTCCTTTCTGGTCACCCCGCTCATCATCGCCACCGCGCTTTTCATGGAGCAGCTCGACGGCACGGTGCTCGCCACCGCTCTGCCGGCGATGGCCTCGGATCTTCACGAAGACCCGGTGGCGCTGAAACTCGCGCTCACGTCCTATCTTCTGTCGCTCGCGGTCTTCATTCCGCTTTCGGGCTGGGTGGCCGACAAATTGGGCGCGCGCCGCGTGTTTCGCGCGGCGATCGTGGTGTTTACAGTAGGGTCCATCCTCTGCGGCTTTTCGCACTCGCTCGTCGAGATCGTCGCGGCCCGCGTCGCGCAGGGAATGGGCGGCGCAATGATGGTGCCGGTCGGTCGGCTCGTCTTGCTGCGCACGGCGCCGCGCCATGAGCTCGTGCGCGCCATGGCCTGGCTGACGATCCCCGCGCTCATCGGACCGCTGATCGGGCCGCCGCTCGGCGGCTTCCTCGCCACTTATTTCGACTGGCGTTACATCTTCTGGATCAATGTGCCGATCGGCCTGCTCGGCGTCGCGCTGACGACGCGCTTTATCCCCGACCTCAAGGAAGAAGACGTGCCCCCGCTCGACGTGACGGGCGCGGCGCTGTCCGGGATCGGCCTCTCCTGCATCGTCTTCGGCGTCACGCTGCTTGGGCGCAACTTCGCGCCGGCGCCGCTCGTCGCGGCGATCATCGGCGTCGGCGCCGCGTCTCTCCTTGCCTATCTCCGACACGCCCGGCGCGCCAAATACCCGATCATCGATCTTGCGCTGCTGCGCATCCCGACGTTTCAGGCGGCGATCTATGGCGGGTTCCTGTTTCGCATCGGCCTCGGCGCGACGCCCTTCCTGCTGCCGCTGCTGCTGCAGGTGGGATTCGGCCTCAGCGCCTATGAGTCGGGATTCCTGACCTTCATTTCCGCAGCGGGCGCGATGGTGATGAAAACCACGGCGCAGCCGATCTTGAAGCGCTTCGGTTTCCGTCGCGTGCTGATCGGCAATGCGCTGATCGCCGTCTGCTTCCTCGCCGCCAACGCCTTTTTCACGCTGGCCACGCCGCATTGGCTGATCATGGCGGCGCTGCTCATCGGCGGCTTCTTCCGTTCGCTGCAGTTCACGGCGCTCAACGCGATCTGCTACGCCGACGTTCCGCGCGATTCCATGAGCAACGCGACGAGCTTCGCGGCCGTCGGCCAGCAATTGTCGCTCTCGACCGGCGTCGCCATCGGCGCGGCGGCGCTCGAGACGTCGCGGGCCTTGCACGATGGCGGCATGCTGCGCGCGGAGGATTTCGCGCCGGCCTTTTTCGTGGTCGCCTCCATCTCCGCCCTGTCGCTCTTCAGCTTTGTCCGGCTGTCGCCCAACGCCGGCGACGAACTGACAGGCCGCAATGCGCGCCCCCAGCAAGTCGCTCTGTCAGACTGAAGCGCCGCGTCCGCGCAGTAACCAGTCGTGCGGGCGCATGCGACGAAACGTTACTTTTGGCCTTCGCGCTTCGCCTGCGCCGATTCTTGCGCCCCTTCCTGTTTGAATGGCGTGATAACCTTCAGCGTCACGAAGGTCATGGCGGCGATTGCGATTGCAACGTCGTAGGTCCCCAGCGCAACGGCGGCGCCGACCGCGCCGGTCGCCCAGAGACTCGCCGCCGTCGCCGTGCCATGAACGGAAGCGCCGGTTTTGAGAATAGCGCCGCCGCCGATAAAGCCGATGCCGGTAACGACGCCCTCGACAATGCGGGCGATTCCTTCCGGGGAATTGACGAGCAACGCTTCGGCCGCCTGAATGAAGCCGCAAGATGCGATCGCGACCAGCGGAAAGGTTCTCAGCCCGGCGCTTCGGTCTTCCCTTTCGCGATCCCAACCAATGGGCAAAGCGAGGATATAGGCTGCGCCAAGGGCGGCGAGATGCGGGAGAATTTGAAATCGATCCATGAGGCGCTCGTTCGCTCGCCAGCCGCCCAGGGCTCAAGACAATATGGATCGCGCGCGCCGCAGAGGAAGCCATGCGCGAGCTTTGCTCCGCGGGACCTCGAGTGCGCCCTATATGCCTGATTACCTGCCAGACAGACGCGGAAGCCCGTATGCTTGATACTGAGCGCTTCATAGCCCGCCTCCCCAAGGCCGAACTGCATCTTCACATCGAAGGCGCGCTGGAGCCCGAGATGGTCTTCGCGCTGGCCGCGCGCAACGGGGTCGCCCTGCCCTACGCCTCGGTCGAGGCCCTGCGCAGCGCCTATGACTTCGAGAACCTCCAGGAGTTTCTCGACCTCTATTATCAGGCCACGCAGGTTCTGCTGACGGCGCGCGATTTTCACGATCTCGCGGCGAGCTATCTGCGCCGCGCCCGCGACGAAAATATCCGCCACGCCGAGATCTTTTTCGATCCGCAGGCGCATCTGCGCCGCGGCGTCGCGTTTGAGGCGATCATGGAGGGATTAACGGGGGCGTTCGACGCAGCGGCAAGCGCGGGCGGCCCGACGTCGCGTCTCATCATGTGTTTTCTGCGCGATCTCGACGAAGCGGACGCCCTGGAGACCTTCGACAAGGCGCGTTCCTGGCTCGATAAGATCGCCGGCGTCGGCCTCGACTCGGCGGAAGCCGGCAATCCGCCGTCCAAATTCGCGCGGCTCTTCGAGCGCGCCCGCGCCATGGGGCTCCATGTCGTCGCGCATGCCGGCGAGGAAGGGCCGGCGGCTTATGTTGCGCAGGCGCTCGACATTCTCGAGGTCGAGCGGATCGACCATGGCGTGCACGCGATCGACGACCCCGCGCTGGTCGAACGGCTCGCCCGTCATCGCGTCCCGCTCACGATTTGCCCGCTCTCCAATATCCGGCTCCGCGTCTATCCGGACATGCGCGCTCATCCCATTCGCCGGCTGATGGCGCAAGGCGTAGTGGCGACGGTGAATTCAGACGATCCCGCCTATTTCGGCGGCTATGTGAACGCCAATTATCTGGCGGTGGCGCAGGCTTTTGCGCTCACCCCGGCGGAGATCGCGACGCTGGCGAAAAACAGTTTCGAGGCGTCCTTCCTTGCGGAAGCGGAAAAGCGACAACTGATCGCCGACGTCGAGGCTTACGCGGTCTCGACGGGCGACTGATCGCCGCGGCCGCGAAACCCCGTCGCCAGCACGTAAAGCTCGGCGGAATCGGCCCGGCTCGCCGCCGGCTTCACATGCCGCACCACGGCGAACGCGCGCTTGAGGCGCGCGAGCAACTGCCCCTCGGTGCCGCCCTGCAACACCTTGGCGACGAAAAAGCCGCCCGGCGCCAGAACGTCCATCGCAAATTCCGCGGCAAGCTCGGCGAGCGCGACGATGCGCAAATGATCCGTCTGCTTGTGACCCGTGGCGTTGGCCGCCATGTCGGACATGACGCCGTCCGCTTCGCCGCCGAGCATGGCCTTGATGACGTCCGGCGCGTCGTTGTCGTTGAAGTCCTTCACCGCAAATGTCACGCCCGGGATCGGCTCCATGTCGAGCAGATCGACGCCGACGACCTTCCCCTTGCCGTCCTTCGCCTTCACGCGGTCGGCCGCCACCTGCGACCAGCCGCCCGGGGCCGCGCCGAGATCGACGATGCGACCGCCGGGCTTCAAGAGATGGCAGCGGTCGTCCATCTCGATGAGCTTATAGGCGGCGCGCGAGCGATAGCCCTCGCGCTTGGCGCGCGCCACATAGGGGTCGTTCAACTGGCGCTCGAGCCAGAGCGTCGAGGAAAGCGACCGCTTGCGCGCGGTCTTCACCCGCGTCTTCAGCGAGCGCCCGCCTTCGCGTCCCGACCCTTTGCCCTCGCTCATGCATGCACCTTGTCGCGCGGCGCGAACAGCCCGTCGGCCCGCTCTTCCATCTCGATCTGGCGCGCGTGATAGTCGAGCAGGGTCGAGCGGTGGCCGATTGAGACGATCGTCGTCTTCGGCAGCTGGTCCCGCAGCATGCGATAGATTTCGCCCTCGAGCTTCTCGTCGAGCGCGGAGGTCGCTTCGTCGAGGAACAGCCAATCCGGCTTGGCGAGCAGGGCGCGAGCGATGGCGACGCGTTGCTGCTCGCCGCCCGACAGCCTTTGCCCCCAGTTGTTGTTCACGTCCAGCTGGTCGACGAAAGGCGCGAGCCGCGCCGCGATGAGCGCGGCCTCTATGTCGCTGCGCACGAAATCCTCGACAGCGGCGGGATAGACGACGGCCGCGGCCAACGTCCCCATGGGGATATAGGGACGCTGCGGCGCGAGCATGAGGCTTGCGCCCTGGGGCAGCGCCACCGAGCCCGTCGCATGCGGCCAGATTCCGGCGATGGCGCGAAACAACGTCGATTTGCCCGAGCCCGAGGGGCCGGTGAGCAGCACGGATTGACCCGGCTCGAACGACAGCCTGTCGACCTGGACGATGCGGCGCCCGTCGGGCAGCGACAAGGTCAGATCGGCAAGCGCAAGCGCCTCCCCGCTCGCGCGAGAAACGACGCGGGCGCCCTCGCTTCGCGCGCGCGCGACGTCGATCGTCTCGTCGAAGGACGATAAACGATCGAGCACCGACTTGAACTGCGCCAGCGACGTGTAATAGTTGATGAAGAAGGTGAGCGCGCTTTCAACCCGCGCGAAGGAGCTGGCGGTCTGGGTCATGACGCCGAGCTGAATGCGCCCGGCGAAATAGAAGGGCGCCGTGATCACGTAAGGAATGATCGGCGACAGCTGGCCATAGGTGGCGGTGAAGATCATCAGCTGCTTGCGCTTGACGACAATCGACAGATAATTGAACACGATGCCGCGAAAGCGCTGCAACAGCGTCCCCTGTTCTGCATTTTCGCCGGAAAGCAGCGCGATCTGCTCGCTATATTCACGCAGGCGCGCCAGCGAGAAGCGGAAATCGGCCTCGCGCCGCTGTTTGTCGAAATAGAGGGTCGTCAAGCGCCGGCCGATGATATGGGTGATGACCGTGCCGAGCGTGGCGTAGGCCAGAACCACCCAGAACAGAAAGCCCGGGATATAGAAATTCGTGCCGGGAAGGGGGTAGTTTCCCGACAGCTCCCAAAGCACGAAGGAGAAGGAGACGAGCGAGCTGACCGTCGAGATCAGCAGGATGGAATAGGAGTAAATGCCATAACCCTCGTCGCCGCCATTGATGAAGCGGTTGACGTCTTCGGCGATGCGCTGGTCGGGGTTGTCGGCCGGGCCGCCCGCAAGCGTCATGCCGTAATGCGTATGTCCCCCGAGCCAGCGGGCCACGTAATGTTCGGTGAGCCAACGCCGCCAGCGAATGATGAGCATCGACTGGATGACGAACTCCATCACCGCAATCGCGACGTAGAAGAATGCCCAGGGCGTGAATACGAAGAGCAGCTGACGCCAGAATTCGGCGGCGTTCTTCTCCTGAATGGCGTTGAACCAGTCGCGGTTGAAGAAGGAGAGGCGGACGGTGATGCCGACCTGCCCCTGGTTGATGAGCACCAGCACGACAATCATGGCGATGGCGATGGCGCTTTCGCGCGCAGCAAAGCGCGGAAAGGGCCAGACGCGCCCCTCGCCGCGATCCTGCGAATCGAAATAGAGATCGGCGATGCGCGTCATCTCAAGCACGACGGGGATGCGCGACACGGCATAGACGGCGATCGAAAAGACGGCGACGGTGACAGCCATGCTCTCAGGCGGGGCATAGGCTGCGAGAGCGCCCGGCCAGCCGCCTTCCGCCTGCACGAGCCTGATCAGACCGAAGACAATGGTTTCAGTCGAGAAGATCGCCGCGAAGATCTTCATGAAGCTCGACATCTCCGCCCCGCGCCAGGTGGTGTAGGCGCACAGCGCAGCGGCGACGGCGAGAATAAAGAGGTCGGTGTCCGCCATATGCGCGCCCGACAGCGCGGCAAGCACGGCGAAGGCGGCGACAGCCGCGCTCAGTTTTCGCATCTTTGGCCCTTTGAGGATGGCGGCGCCGACGCTGCGGGCGACGGCGCGAAAGCGCTCCCCTCACCTTTGCACGGCCGGCGACTTCTTCTCAATCATCCTCTTCGGGGATGACGGCGTCGCCGTTCACATGCGCGACGAGCACGGGAGACGCCTTGAAAGTGAGCACACGGCGCGGCGTAATTGTGGCCTCGACGCCGGTTTTTGGATTTCGGCCGACGCGCTCGCGCTTTGCGCGCACATTAAATGTGCCGAATGAACGGAGTTTGACAGATTCCCCGCGCAGCAGGGCCTCGCTGATTTCCTCGAAAGTGGAATCGAGGATCTTGCGCGCTTCCGCCCGGGACAGGGTCGGGCAGCAGCTGTATACGGCCTCCCGCAGCGCGGCGCGCGTTAATGTGCTTCCGGACTCGTTCTTTCTTACCATGCGGGACAAACACGAACTCGAGGGAGCGCCGCTCTCAAGATGACCGAAGTGGACACGTTTTCACAACTCTCCAGCGACGCGGCAAAACGGATTTATGTACGCGAGCGCAACAGCTTACGGAGGCGCATACTATTCAGAAACAATGGATTTGACAAGGCCGCGGCGAAGCTTCGCCATAATAATGGCTCAGCCTCGCCTCAATTAAACAGTAAAGCTTTAGGTTAAACCGCCAGCTTTACCTTGTGCTGAGACACGGGGATCATCGTCCGGACTTTGCGGATGCGATCAACGTCGACATAGGACGAGACGAGGCCCGGCCCCTCGGACGCCTTGGCGACGACATGGCCCCACGGGTCGGCGATCAGCGAATTGCCGTATGTGAAGCGCGTCTCGTGCCCGGCCTTGTGCGCGCCGGTCTGCGCGGGCGCGCAGAGATAGGCTTGCATTTCGATGGCCCGGGCGCGGCACAGCACCTCCCAGTGGTCCTTGCCGGTCACGAGGGTGAAGGCGGCGGGAAGGGCGACAATGTCGACGCCCTTGTCGGCAAGCGCCTGGAAAAGATAGCAGAAACGCAGATCGTAGCAGATGGCGCAGCCGACCTTTAGCCCGTCGCAGTCATAGGTGACGACTTCGTCGCCGGGCTTGAAGGCGGCGCTCTCATGATATTTGGCGCCATCCGGAGCGGTAATGTCGAACATATGGATCTTGCGGTAGCGCGCGACCTCCTGGCCCTCGCGGTTGAAGGCGACGGTCGTATTATGCAGGCGCTCTTCGCCCGGGATTTTTTCGAGGATCGAGCCGGCGTGGATGAACACTTTGTGTTCGCGGGCGAGCCGGCTGCACATCTCATAGGCCGGGCCGCCCGGCAGCTCCTCGGCCGCCGCCATCTTCTCGGCGCGCGAGCCGCCAATAAAGTCGAACACTTCCGGAAGGCAGATCCAGTCCGGCTTCTCCTGCTCGACTGCGCGCTCGATGAGCGCCTTTGCATTGGCGAGATTGACGGCCTTGTCGCCAATCGAGTTCATCTGAACCAGGGTGACCTTCATAACGGCTCTGCTGTTCCTCTGCCGCGCGGGCGCGCGTTCTTTCGTTTCCTGCGCACATCATACACAAGCGTCGCCGGCCGCGTATAGCCCGCGGGCGCGTGGAAAGTGACCTTACGGCGAAGGTTCTAGCGGGAAACGCCGCGGCGTAGCGCGGCAAGGCAGAATTCGACCATCTGCACGCTCGCCGGCTCGGGGCGATCGGCGCATTCCACCATCAGGCGCGGATGGCAGAAGCGGATGCACGCGGTATGCACGAGCTTGGCGGCGAGACCAGCGTCCCCCTTCTCGAATTCGCCAGCGTCCATCCCCGCCGCGATAACGGCTTCGAACAGCGCGTCGATGCGATCGATATGCTCGTCAATCGTCGGCCAGTGCTGGTCGAGCGCGGCCTCGACCATATCGTGGAGTTTACGGTCGGCGATGTAACGATCCGCGTTCAGCGACTCGATCGACACAATAAGCGCCCGCAGGCGCTCGGCGGCCGAGCCCTGCCCGAAAGCGATCCGACGCGCCGCCGCCTCGACCTCGCCCATCAGCTGCCGGGCGACTGCAACGTGGATCTCCGCCTTGGAGCCGAAGAAGCGATAGACGTTGGCCGGCGACATGCGCAGTTCGCGCGCAATGTCGGCCACCGTCGTTTTCTGGAAGCCGATCTCCCGAAACAGCCGCTCGGCCGTCGCCACGATGCGCGCGCGCGTTTCCGCCTCGCGGGAGGCCGGCGCCTCGGTCACATTGCTCATTCGGCGGCCTCCTCGGCGAGCCTTTGGCCGAGCGCAACGGACTCCGCCGCGCTTGCCGGACGGGCGTCGAGATGCTTGCGGAACCAGAGGGCGTAAAGGGCAGGCAAGAATAGCACCGTCAGGAAGGTCGCGACAAACAGTCCGCCCATGATGGTCAGCGCCATGGGCCCCCAAAAGGCGGAGCGCGACAGCGGGATCATCGCGAGAATGGCGGCGAGCGCCGTCAGCGCGACAGGACGGACGCGCCGCACCGTCGCGCCGATGATCGCCTCGCGGTAATTGGCGCCGTTTTCGAGGTCCTGGCGCACCTGATCCACGAGGATGATCGAATTGCGCATATCCATGCCGGAGAGCGCGAACAGGCCAAGAAGGGCAACGAAGCCGAAGGGCGCGTGAGCGAGGTTGAGCGCGAGAGACGCGCCGATCAGGCCGAGCGGCGCGCTCATCATGACGAGCGCGACGCGGGTGAAATCCTGCAGCTGGAACATGGCGATCGTCAGCATGAACAAGATCACCACCGGAAACACCACGAAGATGGAGGCGTTGCCCTTGGCCGATTCTTCGATCGCGCCGCCCATTTCGATGCGGTAGCCCACGGGCAGGTTGTCCCGAATCCCGGCGAGCTTGGGCCAGACCCGCGTCGAAACGTCGGGCGCCTGAACGCCGTCCTTGACCCCCGAGCGTACGGTGATCGTCATATTGCGGTTACGCCGCCAAATGATCGGCTCCTCGTGCTCATAGGAGATCTTGGCGACCTGCGAGACGGTCACCGGCTTGCCGTCGCGCGAATAGACGACAAGATCGCCGAGCCGCCCGAGGTCGCCGCGCTCGCCCGGAACGGCGCGCGCGATCACGTCGATCTGATCGATGCCGTCGCGCAGCGTCGTGACGGTGACGCCGGAAATCGCCATGCGCAGACGGTTGGAGACGTCCTGCGGCGTCACGCCGAGCAGGCGGACGCGGTCCTGGTCGATGACGAGCCGCACGCTCGGGCTCTGTTCGTTCCAGGAAAGATGCGGATCGTCGACGCCCTCGTCCTGCTCCATCACGTCGCGAATCTGATAGGCGATGGCGCGCACCTTCTGCGGATCGGGTCCGATGACGCGAAACTGCACGGCGAAGCCGACTGGCGGACCATAGGAGAAGCGGTCGACGCGAGCCCGCGCCTGTGGCACGGCGCCGTTGGCGATCGCCGCTTCGAGCCTTTTCTTGAGGCGCTCGCGCGCCGGGATGTCCTTCGCAACGATCACCATCTCTGCGTAGGATTCATTGGGCAGCTGCGGATTGAGCCCCAGCCAGAAGCGCGGCGGCCCCTGGCCGACATAGGTCGTGTAAAAGGCGGCGTCGGGATCGTCCTTGACCAGCGCCTCAGCCTGTTTCGCCGCGTCGAGCGTCGCCCCGATCGCCGAGCCTTCGGGCATCCGCATCTGGAAGAACAGCTCCAGCCGCTCGGCATAGGGGAAGAACTGCTTCTGCACGACGACCATGCCGAATGTCGCAAGGCCGAACACGCCCGCCGTCGCGCCGATCACCAGCAGGCGATGATCCACCGCCCAGGCGATGACGGCCCGCAGGCGCGTGTAGAAAGGCGTCCGATAAATTTCGTCGGGGTCCTGGTGAGGATGGAGCTTGCCGAAATCGGGCAGGAGCTTCACGCCGAGATAAGGCGTGAACATCACCGCGACCAGCCAGGAGGCCAGGAGGGCGCTGAGCAGCACCCAGAACATCGAGCCCGTATATTCGCCGACGCCCGAGGCGGCGAAACCCACGGGCAGGAAGCCCGCCGCCGTGATCAGCGTTCCGGTGAGCATGGGAAAGGCCGTCGACTCCCAGGCGAAGGTCGCGGCTTTGATGCGAGTGTAGCCCTGCTCCATCTTCACCATCATCATCTCGACCGCAATGATGGCGTCGTCGACGAGAAGGCCGAGAGCGATGATGAGCGCGCCGAGCGAAATACGCTGCAGGTCGATGCCCATCAGATACATGAAGATGAACACGAAGGCGAGCACCAGCGGCACGGAGAGCGCGACGACAATGCCCGTGCGGAAGCCGAGCGAGACGAAGCTCACGCCGAGCACGATGACCAGCGCCTCGATGAACGAGCGGGTGAATTCGCCGACGGCCTCCTCGACGACTTTCGGCTGGTCGGCGATCTGGTCGATCTCGATGCCGATCGGCGTCTTGGCGCGAACTTCTGCGACGGCCTCCTCGACCGAAGCGCCGAATTTGAAGACATTGCCGCCCTTGGCCATCACCGCGCCGACGATAATGGCGGGCTGGCCCCTGTAGCGCGCGATGAAGGACGGCGGGTCCTCGAAGCCGGCGTAGACATTGGCGATGTCGCCGAGGCGGATAATCTTGCCGTTCGCCGGCACCGGAATGGCGGCGATGGCGTCGGACCCTTTCAGCTCCTCGGTGACCTGGACGCGGATACGGTTCGAGGAAGTCTCGAAAACGCCCGCGTCGGTGACGGCGTTCTGTTTGGCGAGCGAGTCGAAGATCGCCTGCGGCTCGACGCCGAGATTGGCGATCTTCGCTTCGCTGAACTCGACGTAGATGCGGCGCATCTGCTCGCCGTAAACGTCGACTTTCATCACCTCCGGCGTCTCGATGAGACGCTGGCGCAAAACCTCGACGACCTTGTCGAGCATATTGTAGTCGGCGCCGTCGCCGGTCACCGCGTAAAGCACCGAGTCGACGTCGCCATACTCGTCGTTGATCTGCGGCCCGCGCACGCCCGCCGGAAGATCGTTCTTGATGTCGTTGAGCTTCTTGCGCAGCTGGTAGAAGAGCTGCGGGATTTCCTTGGGCGGCGTCGTGTCCTTGAACGTCACCTGCATCGCCAGGAAGCCGGGCTTGGTATAGGTCTCGATCTTGTCGAGAAAGGGCAGCGTCTGCAGTTTCTTCTCGTAAAGGTCGGCGACCTGGTCGCGCATCTCCTGCGCGGTCGCGCCCGGCCATTGCGCAGAAATATTCGCGACCTTGATGGTGAAGGACGGATCCTCGGCGCGTCCGAGCCGCAGATAGCAATAGACGCCCGCCGCGCTGATCGCGAACATCAGGAACAGCATCAGCGCCGGGCGCGAGACCGCCCACCGGGAGAGATTGAAGCTCATGCGCCCCTCCTCTCCTTACAGCGTCTCGCGCGTCATCACGCGAACCTTGCGGCCGGCCTCCAGCTTGTGAACGCCGAGCACGACGATCTGGTCGCCGGGGGCGACGCCCCCCGAGACGAGAGCCGCGTCCGAATCGAAGCGCACGAGCTTCACCGGGGCGAGCTGGAGCCGCCCGTCGACGTCGACTTTCCACACCGCCGGACCCTGGCCCTGGTTGTAGAGAGCCGAGAGCGGCACGCTCATCATCTGCTCGGCGCCGTTCGCGGCGATTGAGAGCGTGGCGCTCATGCCGAGCGCGACCGCGGAATCGGGGTTGAGGATCGCGTAACGCGCGGCGAAAGTGCGGCTCGCGGCGTCGGCGGAGGGGCTCAGCTCTCTGAGCTTGGCGCGGTAGCTTTTGGCCTTGTTCGACCAGAGCGTGAGCGTCGCCGCGCCCTTGTCGGCGAGCGGCGCGAAATCCTCCGGCAGCGCCACCGCCGCCTCCAGCTCGCCCGAATGCGCGAGGCGGATCGCGGTCTGGCCCGCCGCCACGACTTGCCCGGGTTCGATCAGCGCCTGCGTCACGACGCCGTCGCCGTCCGCTCGGAGCGTCGCGTAATTGAGGGAATTGCCCGCAAGCTCCAGCGCGCGCTCGGCGCGCTGGAGACGCCCGCGCGCCTCCTGCGCCGCGGCGCGGATGCGGTCGAGCGTGGCGTCAGTCGTCCAGCCGTTCTTGCGCAGGGCGAGCGCGCGCTTCTCGTCGCCCAAGGCCTGCGCCACCACCATTTTGGCCGCCGCGTGTTCCGCCTCCGCCTGCTCCTTCTGCAGCCTGAAGTCGTTCTCGTCGAGGGAAGCGAGCGGCTCGCCGGCCTTCACCTTCTGGCCGGTCTGGACAAAGCGCTTCACCACCTTGCCGGTTACGCGGAAGCCGAGATCCGATTCGACCCTGGGGCGGATCGTCGCGACGAATTCCCGCGCCTGCGACTGCGCCGCGAGGCGGGGATTCGTCACCAGGACCGGCCGGTCGTCTTGCGCGTCCCCGCTGCCTTCGCCCGATTTCCCGCAGGCGGACAGGCTAAAGCCGGCGAGCGCCGCCACGATGAGCAGGGGCGAGAAAACCGATTTGGAAAATTGGGTCATGGCCGCGCGGCGCCTCCTGCGCCAGAACGGATGCGACAACTGACGACTTTTAAAAAATATCACTCATCACAAAATGGTCAAGGCGCCGTCCAGGCAAAGTTGCGCCCATAATGGTTACCAGAAGCTTGGCGGCGTGGCGGCTTGTCGCGGCGGATTCCTTCTTCTATATGCGGCCAGCCCTTGCGGCAGAGTGGGGCAAATACAATCTTGGGATCGACAGCGCCTTTGGATCGCGCGGCGGGCTCATGGCGAGCCGCCGTCCTGAGGCGTCGAAGGGACCGCTTCGGGGTCCAGATTCGAAAGCGAAAGGAAGAACAATATGGCCAAAATTATCGGCATCGACCTTGGCACGACCAATTCCTGCGTGGCCGTCATGGAGGGGTCGACCCCAAAAGTCATTGAGAATGCGGAAGGCGCCCGCACGACCCCGTCGATCGTCGCCTTCACCGACGACGGCGAGCGCCTCGTCGGCCAGCCGGCGAAACGTCAGGCGGTGACGAACCCCGACAAGACTTTCTTCGCCATCAAGCGCCTGATCGGCCGCACCTTCGACGACCCGATGACCAAGAAGGACATCGGCCTCGTTCCCTATAAGATCATCAAGGCCAACAATGGCGACGCCTGGGTCGAGGCGGCGGGCAAGCAGTATTCGCCCTCGCAGATCTCGGCCTTCATTCTGCAGAAGATGAAGGAGACCGCGGAGGCTTTCCTCGGCCAGACCGTCACTCAGGCCGTTATCACCGTTCCGGCCTATTTCAACGACGCCCAGCGTCAGGCGACCAAGGACGCCGGCAAGATCGCGGGTCTCGAGGTTCTGCGCATCATCAACGAGCCGACGGCGGCGGCTTTGGCCTATGGCCTCGACAAGAAGCAGTCCGGCACCATCGCCGTCTACGACCTCGGCGGCGGCACGTTCGACGTCTCGATCCTCGAGATCGGCGACGGCGTTTTCGAGGTGAAGTCGACGAACGGCGACACCTTCCTGGGCGGCGAGGACTTCGACAACCGGCTCGTCGAATATCTCGCGGGCGAGTTCAAGAAGGAGCAGGGCATCGACCTGACGAAGGACAAGCTCGCGCTCCAGCGTCTCAAGGAAGCCGCCGAGAAGGCCAAGATCGAGCTTTCCTCCGCCACGCAGACCGAGATCAACCTTCCCTACATCACGGCCGACGCGACGGGTCCGAAGCATCTGACCCTCAAGCTCACCCGCGCCAAGTTCGAGGCGCTGGTCGACGATCTGATCCAGCGCACGGTCGAGCCCTGCCGCAAGGCGCTCAAGGACGCGGGCCTCTCCGCGGCCGAGATCGACGAAGTGGTGCTCGTCGGCGGCATGACCCGCATGCCGCGCGTGCAGGAAGTCGTGAAGCAGTTCTTCGGGAAGGAGCCCCACAAGGGCGTCAACCCGGACGAAGTCGTCGCCATCGGCGCCGCCGTGCAGGCGGGCGTTCTGCAGGGCGATGTCAAGGACGTGTTGCTGCTCGACGTGACCCCGTTGTCGCTCGGCATCGAGACGCTCGGCGGCGTGTTCACGCGCCTCATCGACCGCAATACGACGATCCCGACCAAGAAGAGCCAGGTGTTCTCGACCGCCGAAGACAATCAGCAGGCCGTGACCATCCGCGTCTTCCAGGGCGAGCGCGAAATGGCGGCGGACAACAAGCTGCTCGGCCAGTTCGACCTGATGGGCATTCCGCCGGCCCCGCGCGGCGTGCCGCAGATCGAGGTGACCTTCGACATCGACGCGAACGGCATCGTCAACGTCACCGCGAAGGACAAGGCGACCAACAAGGAGCAGCAGATCCGCATCCAGGCTTCGGGCGGTCTGTCCGACGCCGACATCGACAAGATGGTCAAGGACGCCGAACTGCACGCCGCCGAGGACAAGGAGCGGCGCGAACTTGTCGACGCGAAGAACCACGGCGAAGCCGCGATCCACGGCGCCGAGAAGTCGCTCAGCGAATTCGGCGACAAGGTCTCGGGCGCCGACAAGAGCGCCATCGAGGCGGCCGTCGCGGCGCTGAAGACGGCGCTCGAGGGCGACAACGCCGAGACCATCAAGGCCAAGACCAATGAGCTGGCGCAGGCCTCGATGAAACTGGGCGAGGCGATGTACAAGGCTCAGCAGGCGGGCGCCGACGCCGGCGCGACCGATGCTCCGAAGGACGACGTGATCGACGCCGAGTTCAAAGACGTCGGCGACGACAAGAAGTAAGCGCCAATGGCGCTGGCTTTGCATGGCCTGAAGGGCTAGCCAACAGAAGCCCGGCGTGGGAGCGCCGGGTTTCCTTGCGTTCAGGCCTTCCCCGCCGATGCACCCTTTGGATTCGACGACCTGACCATGTCCAAGCGCGACTATTACGAAGTTCTCGGCATATCGAGGACGGCCACCGAAGTTGAAATGAAGATCGCCTTTCGAAAGGCGGCGATGCAATGTCACCCCGATCGCCACCCCGGCGATACGGAGGCGGAAGCGCGTTTCAAGGAGCTGAACGAGGCCTACCAGTGCCTCTGCGATCCGCAGAAGCGCGCGGCCTATGACCGTTTCGGCCATGCGGCCTTCGACCAGGGCGGCGGCTTTGGCGGCTTCGGCGCCGGCGAGGGCTTCGGCGCCTCCATGGCCGATATTTTCGAGGATCTCTTCGGCGACGTCATGGGTCGGCGCGGGCGCTCCGGCGGGCGCGAGCGCGGCTCCGACCTGCGCTACAACATGGAGATCACGCTCGAGGAGGCCTTCAACGGCAAGACCGCCTCGCTGAAGATACCCACCTCCGCCACCTGCGAGGCCTGCGCCGGGACCGGCGCCAAGAAGGGCTCCAAGCCCAAGACCTGCACGACCTGCGCCGGGCATGGCCGGGTGCGGGCGCAACAGGGCTTCTTCGCGATCGAGCGCACCTGCCCGACTTGCCAGGGACGCGGCGAGATCATCGAGAACCCCTGCCCGTCCTGTTCGGGCTCCGGCCGCAAGACGGTCGAGCGTTCGCTCTCTGTCAATGTGCCGCCCGGCGTCGAAGACGGGACGCGCATTCGCCTCGCCGGCGAAGGCGAAGCCGGCGTTCGCGGCGGGCCGTCGGGCGATCTCTACATCTTCCTCTCGGTCAAGCCGCATCCCTTTTTCCAGCGCGACGGCGCCGACCTTTACTGCCGCGTGCCGATCTCCATGGTCCGCGCCACGCTCGGCGGCGAGATCAAGGTTCACGGGATCGACGGCTCGGAGATCAAGGTGAAGGTCCCGGAGGGCGCGCAATCCGGCAAGCAGATCAAGGCCAAGGGCAAGGGCATGCCGGTGCTGCGCGGCCGCGAGCATGGCGACCTCCATGTGCAGCTTTCCGTCGAGACGCCGCAGAAGCTCACCAAGCGGCAGAAAGAATTGCTCCTGGAGTTCGAGAAGGAGTCCTCGCACGAGACGCATCCCGAGGAGCATGGCTTCTTCGCGCGGATGAAAGATTTGTTCGGAGGATAGGCGCGACGACAATGTCGGCCCCGATTCGAGAGACCTGTCCCTTATGCGCGCGCGAGCTCGGAGGCGCGCGCATCACCGAGCATCATCTGGTTCCTCGCCGCTATAAGGGCAGAGAAACGCGGCTGATGCACGCGATCTGCCACCGCAAGATCCACGCGACGTTTACCGATCAGGAGCTGCGCGACCGCTATCACAGTTTCGAGCGGCTCCTCGAGCATGAGGACATTCAGTCGTTCGTCGCATGGGTGCGCGGCAAGCCGCCGGGTTTCTATGTCGGCACGAAGATGAGCCGGCGGCGAAAATAGGGGCAGATGGCCTGGTCCCGCCATGACGCGCGAGAACGCGCGTCTGGAGCGTCAGGCCAGCCACCTCGTGCAACGCTTCCTCGCGTTGTCTTTCACCAGCGCCTCCCCTATTGTCGCGCCGCGGCCCCGTGAACGGGGCCGTTTGTATAGGCCACAGAAGCCTTTTTTCAGGGAAGCCGCCCTTGCCGGACCAGAAAAGCTCGCTCGCTGACAACGCCCGCTTCATCAAGCAGTGGCTCGAAAATCCGCGGCTCATCGGGGCTGTTTCTCCCTCGGGTCCGGCGCTCGCCCGGACCATGGCGAGCTTCGTCGACCTCTCACGCGACGGACCGATCCTCGAGCTCGGTCCCGGCACCGGGCCGGTCACCAAGGCGCTGCTTGCGCGCGGCGTTGCGCCCGAGCGGCTGGTGCTCGTCGAATATGAAGGGCGCTTCTGCAAAATGCTCGGCGAGCGCTATCCGGGCGTGCGCGTCGTGCAGGGCGACGCCTACAATTTGAGGAAGACGCTCGACGGCAGGATCGACGGCCGCGTCGCGACGGTCGTCTCGAGCCTGCCGCTGCTCGTGCGGCCCGAGCGCGACCGCGTGACGCTTCTGCATCAGGCTTTCGAACTGATGGGCGACGAGGGGCTCTTCATCCAGTTCACCTACGGCCTCACCAAATCGCCGATGCCCCTCCACGCTCATGACGTCAGCGGGGCGTATGTCGGCAAGGGCTCGGCCCCGATCCTCATGAACATTCCGCCCGCCCGCGTCTGGCGCTACCGCAAGGCCGGCCACGGCGGCAGGCCGTAATGGACGACAAGGCCCGGGACCGGCTGATCGTCGCCCTCGACGTCGACACGGTCGAGGCCGCGCGCGCGCTCGTCACGACGCTCGGCGACGCTGTCTCCTTCTACAAGATCGGGATGGAGCTCGCCTACGGCGGCGGGCTGGCGCTGGCGCAGGAGCTCAAAGACGCCGGCAAGCGCGTCTTCATCGATCTCAAACTTCACGACATCGGCGCGACCGTCGAGCGCGCGACGCGCCAAATCGCGCGCATGGGCATGGATTTCCTCACCATCCACGCCTATCCGCAAACGATGGCGGCCGCCCGCGCCGGGGCGGGGGATTTGAAGCTCCTCGCCGTGACGGTGATGACGTCCTATGACGACGCGGACCTCCAGGAGGCGGGCTTCGCCTTTGGCGTCGCGGATCTCGTCGCCCGCCGGGCGGCGCAGGCGAAGGCCGCGGGCGTCGACGGGCTGATTCTCTCGCCGCTGGAGCTCTCCGCGATTCGCCCGCTCGTCGGGCCACAGATGCTCCTCGTCACCCCTGGCGTGCGTCCCGCGGGCGCCGACGCCGGCGACCAGAAGCGCGTCATGACGCCCGCTCAGGCCATCGCGGCGAGCGCCAACCATATCGTGGTCGGCCGTCCGATCACCCGCGCCGCCGATCCGCGCCGGGCGGCGGAAGCGATCGTGGCGGAGATCCACGGACTTTAGCGGCTTCCGCGCTCGCCGAAATAGGGCGCCTCCGGCGTGCAATCGGGCGTCGAGCACCTTGGCTTGTAGGCGTAGGGAATCATTGCGGCGATGAACAAGCCGACCCCCAGGGCGATGATCGCGACTTTGTAATTCATGGCGGTCTCCTCTAACGTCTCCCTGTTTCAACCAAGGGAGCGTCCTCGCGTCCGTGACAATGTCGCTGCCGGACGCGCCGCCTTTCGACCTTGCCCTACCAGACCAACGCCGACTTGCCCGAAAATCTCCAGCGCCTGCTGCCGCCGCATGCGCAGGACATTTACCGCGCCGCCTTCAACAACGCCTATTTCGCCCATGAAGGCGACCCCCGGCAGGAGGAGGCGGCGCACCGGATCGCCTGGGCCGCCGTGAAACGTAGCTATGTCCGCACGCCAGAGGGGTGGCGGCTGCGCGACGACTAAAGAGCGTCGAGACCCGCTGGCCAGGGTCGCCGTGGAGTGCTAGAAGGCGCGAGCGGGCATTGATCTCTTTAGCATTCCTCGACGCACGCCATGCTCCTGACCCTCATCGCGCTCATCGCGCTCGCCGCCTGGCTCTATCTGCTGATCTTCAATTCCGGCTTCTGGCGGCTGACCGAACACGACAGCAAATTCGTTCCCCAAGGCGCGAGCGTCCCGGAGGGAACTCATGTGATCGCCATCGTCCCGGCCCGGGACGAGGCGGAAGTCATCGCAACGAGCCTCGCCTCGCTCCTGCGCCAGAATTTTCCCGGCCGCTTCGAGATCGCGCTCGTCGACGACGCCAGCACGGACGGCACGGCGGATCGGGCGCGCGCCGCCGCAAAGACCGAGGCCGCGGCGGACCGCCTCACGATCCTCTCCTCCGGCGGCCCCGCCGGGGGATGGACGGGCAAGATCGCCGCCATGCATCGCGGCTTCACTTATGTTCGCAGCCTGCCCGAGCAGCCGGACTTCGTGCTCTTCTGCGACGCCGACATCGCCTTCGAGCCGCATGTGCTCTCGCGGCTTGTCGCGGGCGCGACGGCGCGTGGGGCGGTCCTCTCCTCTCTGATGGTCAAGCTGCGCTGCGAGAGCCTCGCCGAAAAATGGTTCATCCCGGCCTTCGTCTTCTTCTTTCAAAAGCTCTACCCCTTCCGCGCGGTCAACAATCCCAAGAGCAAGGTGGCGGGCGCGGCGGGCGGCGTGATGCTCGTCCGCCCCGAGGCGCTGGCGGCCGCTGGCGGCCTGCCGGCGATCCGCGACGCGCTTATCGATGATTGCGCCTTGGGGGCGCTGATGAAGAAGCAGGGTCCGATCTGGCTTGGCCTCACCGACGACGTCTACAGCCTGCGACCCTATCCGCGCCTCAGGGACATCGAGCGGATGGTGACGCGCTCGGCCTATGCGCAGCTCAACTACTCGCCGCTGCTGCTCGCCGGCGCGGTCCTCGGCATGGCGCTCGTCTATCTCGCGCCTCCGGCCCTCGCCTTCACCGAATCGCCGACCCGGGAGATTGCGCTCGTGGCCTGGCTGATCGGCGCCCAGGCCTATATGCCCAGTCTGCGCTTTTACGGCCTGTCCCCGTTGCGCGCCTTCGCTTTGCCGGCGGTCGCGGCGTGCTATACGTGGTTTACCGCCGTCTCGGCCTGGCGGCACATCCGCGGCCGCGGCGGCGAATGGAAGGGCCGTTACCAGGCGCCTGCGTGACCGTCCGGCTCTTTGCGGCGGCGGGCGGCGCGGACTCGAGGGGCATTGGCTGCGTAAATGATCGACATTGCCGACACGAGTTCGGGCAAGACGCATCGCGACGAGAATTTCCCCGTCGCCTCGGTTCTGATCGCGCCGCAAAACCGCGCGCCGATCATGGCCTTCTATGACTTCGTGCGCGCCGCCGACGATATTTCCGACCATCCGACCCTAACCCGGCAGCAAAAGCTCGACCTGCTCGAGCGGCTCGATCTGGCGCTGATGAACCGCGGCCCCGAAGAGCCCGTCGCCACGCGTCTGCGGGACGCGTGTCGCGCCCGCCGGCTCGACCCGCAGCATGCGCGCGACCTCATCACCGCCTTCATGCGCGACGTGACCTATCTGCGCTATCGGGACTGGGACGACCTCATTTATTACTGCCGCTATTCCGCCATGCCGGTCGGCCGCTTCGTCTGCGACGTGCATGGCGAAAAACCCGAACGCGTCTGGGCCGCGAACGACGCGCTCTGCGCCGCGCTGCAAGTCATCAATCACCTGCAGGACTGCGGCAAGGACTATCGCAATCTCGACCGCGTCTATGTCACGGCCGAATCGCTTGCCGCCCATGGGGCGCGGGTCGAGATGCTCGCGGAAGCGCGCGCGCCGGCGCCGCTTCTCGCCGCCATCCGCGACCTGAACGAAAAAACCGAGGCGTTGCTCGCGCAGGCGCGTCCCTTCGCCGATCTCATCAGCGATACGCGCCTCGCCATGGAAGTGGGCGCGATTCAAGTGCTGGCGGAAACGCTGACCGCGCGGCTGCGCGTGGCTGATCCGCTTTGCGACAAGGTGCACGCCGGCAAGCTCGGCTTCGCGTTCGCCGGCGTCCGGGGCGCGCTCGGCGCGCTGGTGCGGCGCGCCGTGCGTCCGCGCCGGGCTGCCGCGGACGCAACGTCATGACGATGGAAACCATGACCGACATCGCGCCCCTCAAGACGCAGACCGTTGCGGTCAAGAGCTCCTTCTACCTCGCGATGCGCATTCTCGAGCCGGCGCGCCGCGACGCCATGTTCGCCATCTACACGTTCTGCCGCGCCGTCGACGACATCGCCGACGACGAGGGCGACCGCGCGGCGCGGCGCGACGCGCTCGATCAATGGCGTTACGATCTCGACGAACTTTACGCGGGACGCATTCGCCCGCGCAGCGCCTTTCTCGCTGACGCGGTGCGCCGCTTCAGACTCGACCGCGCGGATTTCGAGGCGGTCATCGACGGCATGATGATGGACGTCGAGGAGGATATACGCGCGCCGAACTGGGAGACACTCGAAATCTACTGCGATCGCGTGGCGAGCGCCGTGGGCCGTCTGTCGGTGCGCGCCTTCGGGCTTGTCGAGGACAACGCCGCCGAGCTTCCGACGGGGCCGAAGCTTCTCGCCTATCATCTCGGCCGCGCGCTCCAGCTCACCAATATTCTGCGCGACCTCGACGAAGACGCCGCGCGTGGACGCCTCTATTTGCCGCGCGAAGCGCTGGAGGAAGCGGGCGTCGCCACGCATGCGCCGCATGCGGCGCTCGCCAGTCCCTCCCTCGACGCCGCCTGCGCGCCGGTGCTGCATCGCGCGCGTGAGCATTTCGAGCAGGCCGATCTGGTGATGACGGGCCTGCCGAAATCCGGCGTCAAAGCGCCCTATCTGATGGCCGCCGGCTATCGCTCGATCCTCGACCGCCTCGCCGAGCGCGGTTTCTCGCCGCCGCGCGCCCCGGTGCGCATGTCGCGCGTCAAGCTTATCGGCGCTTTGCTCAGACACGCCTTCCTGTGACCGAAACGATCCACATCATTGGCGCGGGATTGGCCGGCCTCTCCTGCGCGGTGCGTCTTGCCGACGAGGGGCGGCGCGTCGTCCTTCATGAAGCCGCCCGTATGGCGGGCGGGCGCTGCCGCTCCTATTTCGACGCGACGCTCGACCTTGTCATCGACAACGGCAATCATCTGTTGCTTTCGGGCAATAAGGCCGCGCGCGATTACGGCGCGCGCATTGGCGCGAGCGATGCGCTGGTCGGCCCGGACGAATGCGAATTCGCTTTCCTCGACTATGAAACGGGCCGACGCTGGCGGCTGCGGCCCAACGCCTCGCAAATCCCCTGGTGGATTTTCTTTGCTGACCGACGCGTGCCGGGAACGGGTCCGCTCGATTATCTAGACGCCGCCAAGCTGCTCTTCGCCAAGGATGGCGCGACCATCGGCGAGACGATGCGCTGCGACGGCGTTCTTTACGACAAGCTCTGGCGGCCGGTGATGCTCTCCGCGCTCAACACCGAGCCGCGCGACGCCTCGGCGACGCTTGCGGGCGCCGTGTTGCGCGAGACGCTCGCCGCCGGCGGCGCCGCCTGCCGGCCGCTTGTCGCCAAAGCCGGGCTCGGCCACGCCTTCATCGAGCCGGCGCTGGCCAAATTGCAGGCGCAAGGCGTCGAACCCCGCTTCGGCGCGCGACTGCGCGAAATTGTCTTTGCCGAGAATTGCGTCTCTGCGCTGCGTTTCGGCGACGCTGAAATCGCGCTCGGCGACAAGGATCGCGTCGTGCTCGCCGTCCCGCCGTGGAGCGCGACGGAACTCGTGCCGGGCCTCATGGCGCCCAATGACTATCGCGCCATTCTCAACGTTCATTTCAAGATCGCGCCGCCGCCGGGCCAACCATTGCTCTTCGGCATGGTCGGCTCGCTGTCGGAATGGCTCTTCGCCTTCGACGACAGGCTTTCCGTGACGATCAGCGGCGCGGATCGGCTGATGGACGAGGCGCGCGAAGAACTCGCCGAAACAATCTGGACCGAGGTCGCCGCCGCGACGGGCCTGCCGCAGACGCTGCCGCCCTGGCAGATCGTGAAAGAAAAGCGCGCGACCTTCGCGGCGACGCCGGCGCAGGAGGCCCGCCGGCCGGGCGCGCAGACGGCCTGGCGCAATCTCTTCCTCGCCGGCGATTGGACGGCGACGGGACTGCCGGCGACGATCGAGGGGTCGATAAGGTCGGGTTACAGGGCGGCCGAATTGAGCGGCCGCCCTTAATGCTCATTACTGCGCCACTGTGTGGACAACGGCAGCAGCAACGCTAATTCAAAGACGCCTGACGAGGCGCAGAAGCGCAGGTCACGCTCGTGAAGTTCTAAGTGCAAAGGACGGCCGAGATGGTGAAGAATTTCGATCATCTCACGATCGTCGTACGGGACGTCGAGCGCGCAAAAGCCTTCTTCGGGATTCTCGGCTTCGTGGAAACGGTCTCCACGGTCATCTCGGGCCCTCCGTTCGACAGTTACATGGGCGTGCCCGGGATAGAGGCCGAGCACGTCACCTTGGTGCTGCAAGATGCTTTGCCGCGCACCGAAATCCAACTTCTGCGTTATCGACACCCGGAACCGCTCCCAGACCCGAATATCCGCGACCTGCACAAACTCGGCTTCAACCATGTCTGCTTCGCCGTCGACGACATCGCGGCGGAGGTCGCCAAGCTGCGGGCGGGAGGCTACTGCACGAGAAACGAAATCATGGACTTCCACTTCCGCAAACTTGTTTTTGTCGAGGGTCCGGAGGGGGTCACGATCGAGCTCGCGCAATGGGTTTGACGGGTTTCCAAATTAGACGCCGCCGAATCGACGCGCGCGTCTCCCCCCTCGCGGCGCTCTACCCTCTTCTCGCGAGAGACCGCAAAAATCCCTGCGTATCGTCGCTCAAATCCTGCTCGATGGCGGGCGCCATTTTCAAGAGCATATTGGCGACAAACGCCTGATCGTTGCGCGCCTCGGCGAGCGCTTCCTGCAGCGTCGGCACGCTGTCCTCGATATGGGCGAGGAAGGCCACGCCCTTTTCCAAGGTTTCGCTCCACTTCGCCCGCGTCCAGACCGCGAGCGGATACATGATTTCCTGCACGAAGTTCGACTGCCGCGCTTTTTCGAAAAAGCGCAAGCCGGCGTTCCAGTTTTCGCGCGCCCGCATGGGAGGCGGCGGGATGTCGCCGGCAAGCATCTTATAGGCGGCGGCGCCGACATGGTCTTCGAGGCTGATGGGCGATTCATTCGCCGAGCGGAAGCTCCAGAAGGCCACGGAGCCGGGGAAGTCGGGCCCGAGACTTTCCGCCAACGCCGTTTCGACCTTCTCGACCGCGGCCTTGTCGCCCTTCAGCGCCGCGGTCATGCAGAAGGCGAAGACGGCGTCATTGCCGTAACTGGCGGCGACGCCGCCTTTCAGCTGCTGCGGCGTGAGTTTCGGGGTCACGCCGTCGGCGGGCGCCGCGACGTCGCCTGCGCGCAGCGCCGTGATGAAGGTCGTGATCTCCAGCCAGCCGAGATAATTGGCGACGAAGGCGTCGGGATCGACATAGACGATGGCGAGATTGATGAGCTTTTTGCGGCGTTGCAGTTCGGCCATATCGGTCATGCGCGTTCCCTCACTCGTCGGCCAGCATCACGCCGGTGACGCAGACGTCGCCGTCGTCGATCACGAGCTTGATGGGGGTCAGGTGGGCGCCCTGGCAGGGGCCGATGAAACATTCGCCGGTGTCGATGTCGAATTGAGCATGATGGCGGCCGCATTCGAGGAAATTGCCCTCATCGTCCATGAACCGCCCCGGATCGACGTCGAGCCGCGTCCCCTCGTGTGGACAGGCGTTTTCGAAGCCGTAGAAATTATTGCCTTTCCGCGTGATGAGAATCGGCCAGGGCGCGGTCTCGCCGCTCTCCTCCGCCTTCATCAGCACGAAGCCATGGGCCTGCGCGTCGTCGATCTCGACTGTCCGACAAATCACAAAAAGCTCGTCCATCGGTCTGCCTTTCGAACAAAGTCGAGCGCCCAAAGCCAAATCAGGCGTCGCCAGCGAAAGAGGTAGCAATCGATGCGCCAAGGCCGGCGCTTGACGCTATGGTTAAATCACTATATCCGAAACGACGTTCGGCGCGTTGCGCCAAGTCCGAGGCGATAATCCCCGGAACCTGCCAGTGACGGACCCGCAGCATTCTTCGCAACGAGCCGCCGAGGACCAATTCCTCAAGGCGCAGCTCGTTCGCAAAATCGACGCGCTGCTGAAGGAGCGCGGCCTGAAGCAGATCGAGGCCGCGCAACTTTTTGGCGTGAAGCAACCCGATGTCTCCAAGCTCCTGCATGGCGACTTCAGGCAATTTTCCATGGAGCGGCTCTTGCGCTTTCTCGTCGCGCTGGGACAGGACGTTGAAATCGTCGTGAAGCCCCCTGCCGGCGCCGGAAAGACCGCTTCGCTGCGCATTGCCTGACATCGCGCCAGATGATCGAAGAAGGATGAACGATGACCGCAGTCGCGCGCATTGACACCTATGCCCCCGTTGGCGCCGAGGCGCTGGAAGCGAGCATCCAGAACGCCAAGCGGGCGCTGCTCGAGCTCGGCAAGAACGACGGCCATTGGTGCTTCGAACTGGAAGCCGACACCACCATTCCCGCCGAATATGTGCTGATGCGCCATTTCCGCGCCGAGCCGGTCGACGCCGAACTCGAACGCAAGATCGGCGTCTATCTGCGCCGCACGCAAAGCGACCGCCACGGCGGCTGGCCGCTGTTCCAGGACGGCGACTTCAACGTCAGCGCCAGCGTCAAAGCCTATTTCGCGCTCAAGATGATCGGCGACGACGTCGACGCGCCGCACATGGCGCGCGCGCGGGCGGCGATCCTCGCGCATGGCGGGGCGGCGACGACCAATGTCTTCACCCGCTCCCTGCTGGCGCTTTATGGGGAAATTCCCTGGCGCGGCGTCCCGGTGATGCCCGTCGAAATCATGCTGCTGCCGAGATGGTTTCCCTTCCATCTCGACAAGATTTCCTATTGGGGCCGCACGGTGCTCGTGCCGCTGCTCGTGCTGATGACCCGGAAGCCGCAGGCGAAGAACCCCAAGGGCGTGCGCATCCAGGAGCTTTTCGTCACCCCGCCCGAGGAGGTGAAGGTCTGGCCGAAGGGCGAGCACCAGACCTGGCCCTGGGCGCATATCTTCGGCGAGATCGACAAACTGTTGCGGCTGCTCGAGCCTTACATGCCCAAGCGCTCGCGCGAGCTTTCCGTCGAGCTTGCAGAAAAGTGGACGACGGAGCGCCTCAACGGCGTCGACGGCCTCGGCGCCATCTTCCCGGCGATGGTGAACAGCCTGCTGATGTATGACGTGCTCGGGATCCCCGCGACGGATCAGCGGGTGAAGGACGCCCGCGAATCGATCGAGCGCCTGCTCGTCGTCAATGAGACCGAGGCCTATTGCCAGCCCTGCGTCTCGCCGGTGTGGGACACGTCGCTCGTCGCCCATGCGCTGCTCGAAACCGGCGACGAGGATGCGCGCGAACGCGCCCGTCAGGCGCTCGACTGGCTCGCGCCGCTGCAGGTGCTCGACGTGAAGGGGGATTGGGCCGTCCAGCGCCCGGACCTGCGTCCCGGCGGCTGGGCCTTTCAATACGCCAACCCCTATTATCCCGATGTCGACGACACGGCCGTCGTCGCCACCGCCATGGACCGCCTCACCGCCAATGAGAGCGCCAAGCCCTATGCCGAGCGCATCGAACGGGCGAAGGAATGGATTGTCGGCATGCAATCCAAGAACGGCGGCTGGGGCGCCTTCGACGCCGACAACGCCTACCACTATTTGAACCACATCCCCTTCGCCGATCATGGCGCTTTGCTCGATCCGCCAACGGTCGACGTCTCCGCCCGCTGCGTTTCCATGCTCGCCCAGCTGGGCGACACCGTGGAGACGAGCGACTGCCTCAAACGCGGCGTCGACTACATCGTCGACGATCAGGAGAAGGACGGCAGCTGGTTCGGCCGCTGGGGCGCGAATTACATTTACGGGACCTGGTCGGCGCTCTGCGCGCTCAACGCCGCCGCCCTGCCGCATGAGCACGCCGCCTATCGCCGTGCGGCGAACTGGCTCGTCGCCATTCAGAATCCGGACGGCGGCTGGGGCGAGGACCTGTCGAGCTATAAGCTCGACTACAAGGTCTATGAGCCTGCCCCCTCCACGGCCTCGCAGACCGCATGGGCGCTGCTCGCCCTGATGGCCTCGGGCGACGTCGAGCATCCGGCGGTCGCGCGCGGCGTCGCCTATCTGCAG
This sequence comes from Methylocystis echinoides, assembly GCF_040687965.1. NCBI lineage: Bacteria > Pseudomonadati > Pseudomonadota > Alphaproteobacteria > Hyphomicrobiales > Methylocystaceae > Methylocystis > Methylocystis echinoides. Next base: position 2,468,947 of record NZ_CP156084.1, on the reverse strand, counting down.
GCGACGCAGGCGGAGCATGGCCTCTGGAACGAGGCGCGCTTCACCGCGACCGGCTTCCCGCGGGTTTTCTACCTGCGCTACCACGGCTATGCGAAATTCTTCCCGCTGTGGGCGCTGGCCCGCTACCGCAATCTGGTGCGCGCGAACAGCAAGCAGGTGACCGTGGGGCTGTAAGCCCCTTGCCAGCTCGAGGCGAGGCAAGCCGAGTGGATAGGCGGGAGACCCTGCCCGCCTGTCACGGAGAGCGCGCGTCGCGCCGCCGTGCGCTCGCCAACCACGCCCCTTACCCTGGTCACCGTTGACTTTGCCTCCTGAACCGGGGGAGTAAAGGCGACGGTCACAAGCAGGGAGAGGTCCATGACGCTGGTTGAGAGCCGCCGCAGAGAGGCGGCCCGCGTCTCGGCGCCTGGTCCCATCCTCGTTCTGACCGGCATGAAGCGGGAAGCCGCCTGCGTCGCCGGCGAGGGCGTCGTCGCGATTTGCAGCGGAGCCAATGTCCCGAGGTTGCGGACCGAGCTCCATCGGCTAAAGGAGCGTCGCTTTTCCGCCGTCGTCAGTTTCGGACTCGCCGGGGGGCTCGATCATTCGCTGCGACGGGGCGACGTCGTTATCGCCGATGCGGTGATCTCCGGCCATGAACGCCATGAGACGCACGGACGCCTCTCCGACGCGATTGCGGAAGGGGCCGCCGCCAGAGGCTGCAGGACCATCCCCGGCGCCGTCGTCGGCGTCGATCAGCCGGCGATGGATCGTCACGCCAAGAAACGCCTGCGCGAGCAGGCGCAGGCCGCCGCCGTCGATATGGAATCGCATCTTGCCGCCGAATTCGCCCGCGAGCGGCGACTTCCCTTCGCCGTCGTGCGCGCGATCAGCGACCCGGCCGTGCGCGGCCTGCCGCCGCTCGCCGCGAGGGCGCTGACCCCCACGGGCGACGTCTGCAAGAAAACAGTGGCGCGCGAACTCATTCGCGCGCCCCGTCAGATCGGCGGATTGGTGATGGCGGGGTTGGATTCCCGCGCAGCCTTCGTCTCGCTAGGCCGCTGTGGACCGCTCCTCGGACCGCTTCTTCGCCTCGTGCTCGCGGATCTCTGAGAGCTTGGCGATGTTCTCGTCATAGACATATTCGGCCGGACGCTGATTCTCGAACGAGACGTCCGGCGCCATCGGGCCTTCCGTCCGCACGCCGAAGAGCGCGATCCAGGCCGCCTTCCAGGGGCGGCGCACCGAATCGGCGACCGCGCTCGGCTCGAAGCCCGAATGGACCATGCAGTCGGCGCATTTCTCGTAATTGCCGACGCCGTAGGCGTCCCAATTCGTCTCTTCCATCAGCTGCTTGAAGGTCGGCACATAGCCTTCGCCCAAAAGATAGCAGGGACGCTGCCAGCCGAAGACCGTACGCAGCGGATTGCCCCAGGGCGTGCAGAGATAGCTCTCGTTGCCCGCGAGGAAATTCATGAACAGGCCGGACTGCTGGAACTCCCAGGCCTTGCCGCCGCGGCCGCGGCGCAGAATGGCGCGGAACAGCTCTTTCGTCTTCTGGCGGTTGAGGAAGTGGGTCTGGTCCGGGGCGCGCTCATAGGCGTAGCCGGGAGAGACCGTCATGCCGTCGACCCCGAGCGCCGTGGTGTCGTCGAGGAATTTGGCGACGCGCTCCGGATCCGCCCCCGCGAAGAAAGTGCTGTTGGTGGTGACCCGGAAGCCCTTGGACTTGGCGAGCTTGATCGCCTCGACGGCGCGCTCGTAGACGCCTTCCTGGCTCACGGCGTGGTCGTGCATCTCCTTGTCGCCGTCGAGATGGATCGACCAGGTGAAATAGGGCGAGGGCTTGTACTGATCGATTTTCTTGGCGAGCAGCAACGCGTTGGTGCAGACGATCGCGAATTTGCCGCGCTGGACGATGCCCTCGACGATCTGCGGCAGCTCCTTGTGCAGCAAAGGCTCGCCGCCGGCGATGACCACGACCGGCGCGCCGCATTCGTCGACCGAGGCGAGGCATTCCTCGACTGACAGGCGCTTGTTCAAAATATGGTCGGGATAGTCGATCTTGCCGCAGCCGGCGCAGGCGAGGTTGCAGCGAAACAGCGGCTCCAGCATCAAAACCAGCGGATACCGCTTCCGGCCCAGGAGGTGCTGCTTGACAATATAGGCGCCGATCTTCGCAACGTAACGGAAAGGTATGGACACAGCTTGTTCCTGTTTGTTGCGCGAACCTTCAAGGGGCCGCGAGACAAGAGGCGCCGGCGCGCGTCCTGCCGCGATCGTCGCGCCGTCTTGGCCCTCTAACACGAAAGGCCGGAGAGGAAAACCCGGCCTGCCAGCCCCTCTCCCGCCCCGACGCCGCCGCGCCGGTCGGCTTGCGAAAAAATTGAAATGGGTCTCATTTCGGTCCCATCAGCCGGGAAAGCTTCGGGCAGCAGGGCGGCAGATCAAAGGAGCGAGCACTTTTCATGACAGTCGCCAGTCCTCCTGCGCGTCCCGAAAGCCCCGCCGCCCGCCGCTTCGTCTCTCAGCGGGCGCTCGTCGCGCCCTTGAAGCGATTCTGGACCGGGGACATCGATCTCGGCCGCGTCGGCATGGCGGTGACGCTGCCGGTGCTGGCCTGGGTCTTCTATACGACCTCCTCCGGCATGATCGACATCATGCAGAAGGAGCCGGGCGACATCGTCGGCGTCGCCGGCACGCTCGTCGCCACCACCGCCATTCTCGTCATGCTCGCCTCGACCTCCTGGTCGCTTGGCGCGGATCTCGCCGCGCTGATCGCGAGGCGCCGCATGGCGCGCGAGCGGATGATTGTGAAGACGCTGGTGACGGCGGCGGTCTTTCTGTTCGTCTTCTCGATCTCGGTCTTTTTCTCGTTCACCTACTACTACAACAATATTTTCAAGCTCAGCTCCCGCAAGATCGTCGCCGAGCTGCAGCCCATGGAGCTCGCCGCGGACGTCATCCTGCCGGCGACGAAGCAGATCGGCGCCGCCTATGTGGCGGCCTCCGCCCGGATCGTCGCCGACCCCTCTTTCAGCGCCTATCTCGGATCGCTGGACGGGCTGATCGACACGGCGCAATCGGCCGGCCCCGCGCTACGTGAGGCGATCCGAAAGAGTCAGGAGGCGCAACAGGCGATTCTCGCCAAGGCGGCGCAGCAGGCGGCGGCGGAGCTCGAGAGCGCGCAGGCGGCGAGCCGCCACTATGACGAGGCGCGGGCCGAGATCGCCGCTTTGGAAAAGACCGTCGCCGACCTCGACGCCATCATCAAGGCCAAAGAGGAGGAGATCGCCGCCCTTGCCGCCACCGCGCGTCAGGAGGAGCAACTCGCCGTCGACGCCGAGCATGGCCTCGATAACCGCGGCGCCTCCTGCGGACCGAACTGCCGGGCGCATCAGACGAAGGCGGAAGCCGCCAATCGTCGCGTTGCGACGATCCGCCAGACGCTTGCCGGCCCGATGAGCGAACGCGCCGGCGCGCTCAAGAAACGCGACGCCCTCGCGGCCCAGTCCATCGCCCTGAAGCAGAAGGCGGAGCTCGCCGCCGCCGCCGCCAAAAAGCCAATCCCCAAGGGCGAGGCGGCGCTCGATCTCGACGCCAGCTTGCGCGATCTCACCGCCCTGCGCGACCAGTTGCGGGTCGAGCCGAGCTGGGCGAAAGCGCGCGACGCCAAGCCGCTCTGCGAACCTATCCTCGCCGCGGCGCGTCAATCGAACGCCCTGCCCGCCTCCGTGCCGCGCGATTTCGCCTGCGAGCCGCAGGGGGCGGCGCGCGACCTTCTGTCGGCGCGCGACGAGACGATCGCCGCCCGCGCCGCCTTCGACGTCAAATGCAATCTCGAAGGCGGTTTGCGCGACGAGCTCAACGCCATCGTCGCCAAAATCCGCGCCGCGCCCGCTTCCGACAGAACCGCCGCGGCCGACGGCTTCAACGCCGCGAAGGGGCTCGTCGACGCCTGCATGGTCGCCGGTAAATCCGTGGGCCTGACGGACGACGACGTGCGCGAGCTGTTGAAGCGGAGCGACGCCTATCTGCGCGCGCACTCGACAGAGCGCAACAAGTTCGAACTGGCGCGCGAAGCCTTCTGGAGCTTTACGCCCGACTCCACCATGGCGATCTGCGTCGCCATGGCGCAGGACGCCTTCCTGTTCATCATGAAGTTCCTGTCCGAAATCTTCAAACGCGGCTTCGAAGCGCGCGAGCGGCGACAGTTCATGACGCCGATCGACCTGACGGACGAGGAGGAGGAGCCCGTCGAAATCCGCGCGATGAAGGCGATGCTGCGCGTCGCGCGGCCCGTTCACGGCGACATGAGCGAGATCGATCCGCAGGAGCCATCGCTCCTGCTGCTCGCGCCGAATGTGCGCGACAATCTTCTGGCCATTCTCAACCGCCTGGTGCGCGACGAGATCGCCCATGTCGACCGCAGGGGCTGCTATGTGGTCGACAACGTCACCATCTCGCAGGTCGAGGCGCGGCTCCATGCGGCGATGAAGCCCCGCGCCCGCGCCGCGCGCTTCGGACTCGACGGCCTCGCCGGCAACCCCAGCGCCTATTACAGCGACCCCGTTCTGGCCCGCGCGCGGCGGCGGCGGCCCACGGCCCTGGAGCGTTATCTCGCGCCCGAGGCGGCCTCGGCCGAAGAAGGAGCGGAGGCGACCCCTTGAGACGACCGCGGCGCGGCCTCGTCATTCGAGACGCGCCCGCTCGGATGAGTCAGTGCTGCAAGTAAGGCACCCTCACGTTGAGGAGCGGCGCAGCCGGGGCCTCGAAGCAGAAGGGCGCCAGCGCGACGTCAGCGCCACCGCGACAAAGACGGACAAGCCCCGCCCCGGCGCAGCGCCAGCGTCGCCCAGCCGTCGATATCTTCGCGCTCGGCGAGGAAAAAACCCTGCGCGCGATAGGCCGAAAGGACGCCGGGGACGTCCCGCGCCAGCAGGCCTGAGACGACCAGCTCCGCATCCGGCGCGGCGGCGGCGGCGATCGACGGCGCGAGCAGCCGCAACGGCTTGGCGAGGATATTGGCGAAGATCAGATCGTAGCGCCCGGCCATGGCCGGGTGGCGCAATCCCGTCGCCACCACCGGCTGCACGAAGGCGACCGCGCCATTGGCGACTGCGTTGGCGCGGGCGGTGGCGACGGCCACCGGATCGATGTCGCCGCAGGCGACGGTCTGACGCAGGAGCTTGGCGGCGGCGATGGCGAGCACGCCGGTGCCCGTGCCGACGTCGAGCACGCGCCGCGGCCTCCGGCGCTTGGTGACTCTGTCGAGCGCCCGCAGGCAGCCGAGCGTCGTGCCGTGATGGCCCGTGCCGAAGGCCAGCGCCGCCTCGATCTCGACGCCAATGTCATTGGGCTTCAGCCGCGGGCGGTCATGCGCGCCATGCACCAGCACACGGCCGGCGCGCACCGGCTCGAGGCCGGCGAGCGACTTCTGCACCCAGTCTTCCTTGGCGATTTCGGCGAATTCGGCGCGCGCCGCGGTCTCGGCGTCGCTGACCGCCTCGATGAGCGCGCGGATATCGTCCTGGTCCGGCGCCTCGGCGAAATAGACCTCGACGCCCCAGACCGGGCCGTCGTCCACCTCGAAGGCGCCGGCGGCGGTTTCCGTGGGGTCGAACGTCTCGACGATGATGTCGGCGACGGCGCGGGCGCGGCGTTCGTCGCAGGAGAGGCGCAGCACATGGCTGGCGCCATTGGGGGGGAGGCCTTCGAGCATGCCGCGCGCTTAGCATAGAGTGGCGCCGGCCGTCACCTTTTGGACCCTTTCCGCGCCTTTCCTGCGCCGCTTGCGCCCTGTATGGTCCCGCGTCGCAAGGGAGCGCCAATGACCGAGAAAGTCGCCATTTGTCTGGTTGGGCCGAAGAAAGGCGGCAAGTCGTCGCTGCTCGCCTCGCTCACCGATTGCGTGGCGCAGAGCGCTTTCGGCTATTCCCCGCGTTTGCGTCCCTCGCTGCAGGCGATCTCCCAGGCCGAATTTGCGGCCGAACCGGCCGACCTCAAACGCGCCGACCTCTTCTCGATCGACGAGGGCGACTATGAGCGCCTCAAGCACGATTTTGCGGAGGGCGGCGTCGCTACCGACACGCTCAACACTTACGAATATTATTTCCGCCTGTCCGTGAACGGCGAGGCCCCGCCGGAGGTCGTCACGCGCGGGCCGTGGCTTCTCGAGGTCGTCGACTCGGCTGGCGAGATCGCCGTGCCGCCCGACGGCGGCGCGGTCGCGATTTTGAACGACGTCAAGGCGAAACTCGCCCGCCAGCTTCTGGAATCGGAAGCGCTCGTGATTGTGCTGCCGCTGGTCCGGCTCGAAGATTCCGCCTGGACCGGCGCGCTGTCGCGGCTCATCGATCGGATGGCGCTCACGAAGGGCAGGAAGCTCAAGCGCGTGGTCGTCGTTTTTTCGCAATATGAGCGGCTGTTCACGCGGCTCGGCCCCAGCGCCTTCACTTACGCGTGCGATCCGGCGATCGCCCTGCATGTGCTGCGCAAATCGCTGCGCGCCGCGCCATGGCTCGACCGCCTGCGGGCCTTGGAGCAACCGGGCGGCGGCGTCTCCGTGCGCTATACGGTCTGCTCCGCCTACGGCTTCACCAAACGCTTCCAGAACCCGAATATGGACCCGCATCAGCCGGGCGAGCGCCGCTTCCGCCGCGCCGGGATCGAGGGCCACCGCGCCTACAGCGAATATTGGCGCCCTTTCCTCACCGCCGAGCCGATCCTTTACGCGGCGCTCGGGCTCGACAGCGCCTTCACCTTCTCCCACGCGCAACTCGATGCACGGACGGAAGAAAAATCCGCCTTCTCAATTCTTGCTTAAGAAAACCCTCCTAATTTCTCCTATAGCGAAAAGACTTTAGTGAGGGTTCGGGTGATGACGACGGGCGTGCCGGCGGGCGACGAGACGAACGTCCTGTGCTTCCATCGCCTGCATTACGGCAAGCTCGCGGAAGGCGAGGATCGCCGCGTCCCGGCCTCCGCGGGTTATGCGATCACCCGCCGCTCCAGAGGCCTCGATCCGGCATGGGACCCCTTTCTCTCGCCCTTGCGTCTGACCGAGCTGCGCCGTTTCGAGCCTGACGCGATCGACATCGACGCGCGCGGCGACGGCTGTCTCGTGGCGCGGGCCATCGGCGCCTGCATGGCCTTCATGCGGGCGCGCTTTCGTCCCGAGGACGGCGAGCGGGGCGTCGGCCGGCTGCATCAGCAATCGGCGATCTGGCTCGGGTCGCTCGACGACTGGCGGCACCACCCGGCGGCCTGCCTCTCCATCGCCGGCCGCGAGTTGCAGGCGCGGCCCGATCTCGTGAGCGAGAACGAAGCGGCGCGCCTCAACGACGCGCCGCTGCGCTGGCGCGTATCGGCGCCGGACGCCGCCGCCGTCCGCCGCATCCTCGAGCGCGCGCCCTGGGCCGTTCCGATGATCGAGACGCTGCTCGACGGCGCCGAAAGCGGCGCGGACGCCGTTTGCGAATTCGGCGCGCATGATTTTGCGCAGGAATCAGATTTTCTCACGGCCGTCGGCCTTGCGCTGCAGGCGCTGCCGCCCTCTTATCCGCGCTGGCGCGACATCAGCATCGTGTCTGGGCTGGCGACGCCGATCGGCGGCCTGTGCCTGCGCTACGCGCCCTCATGGAGCCGCAGGCTGGCGGCGGCATAGCGGTTGCCGTTCGCCGCCACGCGGACTAGCTTTGCTCCATGTTCGAAGCAAAATTTCAATCCTTCGCCGACGCCAGCTCGTCCGAGGACAGCGCCGCGCGCGTCGCCGCGCTGCGCGCCGAGCTGAAGCGCCAGAACCTCGACGGCTATCTGCTGCCGCGCGCCGACGCGCATCAGAACGAATATGTCCCGAAAAGCGCCGAGCGGCTCGCCTGGCTCACCGGCTTCACCGGTTCGGCCGGCTTCGCCGTCGTCCTCGCGAAGGAAGCGGCGATTTTCATTGACGGCCGGTACGTGATCCAGGTGCGTCACGAGATTGACGGCCGGATCTTCAAGCCCATCGACATTGCGGAGACCTCGCCCGCGCAATGGCTCTCGGCGCAGGGGCGCGAGGGCGCGCGCATCGGCTATGACCCCTGGGTGCATACGAGCGGGCAGATCGAGCGCTTCGCCAAGGCGGCGGAGGCAAAGCGCATCGAACTCGTGCCGCTGGAGCGCAATCCGATCGACGCGCTCTGGACCGATCGCCCGCCCGAGCCCGTTGGTCCCGTCTCGCTGCAGCCGCAACGCTACGCCGGCGAGACGGCGGCGGCGAAGATCAAGAAGCTGCGCGGGAGCCTCAAGGGCGCCGACGCGATGCTCATGTCGGACCCGCACGCCATCTGCTGGGCCTTCAACATTCGCGGCGCCGACGTCGCGCATACGCCGATCGCGCTGTGTTTCGCGCTGCTGCCGAAAGACGGCGCGCCGCGGCTCTATATCGACGACGCCAAACTCGACGCCAGGACGCGCGCCGCCCTAGAGAAGCTCCTCTCCGTGCAGCCGCCCGCAGCGCTCATCGACGATATGATCGACGCCGGAAAGCGCGGCGACGCCGTGCTCTTCGACGCCGCAACGGCGCCCGTGAAGCTTATCGAGGCGCTGCGAGAGGCCGGCGGCAAGGCGCGCGTCGCCGACGATCCCGCCGCCTTGCTGAAGGCGGTCAAAAACAAGGCGGAGCTCGCCGGCGCGCGCGCCGCGCATATTCGCGACGGCGCGGCGCTGACGCGTTTTCTGGCCTGGTTCGCCGAGGCCGCGCCAAAGGGCGGCCTAACTGAAATCACCGCCGCCGAGGCGCTGGAAACGTTCCGCCGCGAGACCGGCGCGCTGCGCGACATCTCCTTTCCGACGATCTCCGCCTTTAGCGAACATGCGGCGATCCCGCATTATCGCGTCACGGAAAAGAGCAATCTCAAGATCGGCAAGGGCGTCTATCTCGTCGACAGCGGCGCGCAATATCTCGACGGCACCACGGACGTCACCCGCACGGTCGTCGTCGGCCGCGCCTCCAGGCAGCTGAAGGATCACTTTACCCGCGTTCTGAAAGGCCACATCGCCATTGCGCGCGCCGTGTTTCCGAAAGGCGCGTCCGGCGCGCAGCTCGACGCCTTCGCGCGCCGTCCGCTCTGGGAAGCGGGCCTCGACTTCGATCATGGCGTCGGCCATGGCGTCGGCGCCTATCTCTCCGTGCACGAGGGGCCGCAGCGCATTTCGAAGCTCGGAACGACGCCGCTGCAGCCGGGCATGATTCTCTCGAACGAGCCCGGATATTACCGCGCGGGCGAATATGGAATTCGCCTGGAAAATCTCGTTATCGTCGAGACGAGGGAGATCGCCGGCGCCGAACGTGACATGTACGGCTTCGAGACCATCACGCTCGCGCCTTTCGATCTCAACTGCGTCGACGCCAGATTGATGAGCGCGGAAGAAATCGCCTGGCTCAACGCCTATCACGCCCATGTGCGCAAGACGCTGTCGCCGCTCGTCGACGCCAGGACGCGGAGATGGCTGCGCGAGGCGACGCGGGCAATTTGACGGCTCAGCTGTCATCGAAACATCATCCGCCCGTTACATCGCGTCCATGTAACCGTCATTGAACCGCAGCCTCTCCGTCGCGAAAACGCAGCGCAGGGCACCTAGCCTTGCGTCATGGCGTTTACGACGGATTGGTCGGCGAAGCTGACGCGCGACGCGTCATCCTTCCCGCAAACCGGCCTTCAGGGCCGATGGCTCCAACGGCTTCTCGACGCCGATCTCGCGGCGGTTCATCTCTTTTCCCGCTCGGCCCGGCCGCGTGCGATCCGCCCGCTCGCGATCGGCGTGAGCAAACTCGGCAATGGCTGGATCTACCCGATCCTGCTCGCCATCGTCTTTTGCGGAATGGGCGTGCAGGGCTGGCGCGTGGTCGTCCTCGCCGGGATCAACGCCGCGTTGCTGCATAGTCTCTATCCGATCATCAAGCGCCGCTTTTGCCGCAAGCGTCCTTTCCATGTCGACGCGCGCCTGCCTTCGCTCTTGAAGACGCTCGACGAGCATTCCTTCCCGAGCGGACACGCCATGACAATCACCGGGGTGCTGGCGCCGATCATCCTCGCCTGGCCGGCGATGACCGTCTCCGCCCTTGTTCTGGTGCTGTCGATGGCCTGGTCGCGCGTCGCCACGGCCCATCATTATCCGAGCGACGTCGTCGCCGGCGTGGCGCTCGGCGCCGCGCTCGCCTTCCCGCTGTCGCGCTACGCGCTGGGGATTTTCTAGCGCCTTGTCACGGGGAAGGCGGATCGTCTCCCCCTCCCCCAGCGCGACGCGTCACGCCGCTCTCGGCAACGCAATCGGCGCAACCGCCGCCGCCGTGACGCGGCCCCTCGCGCCCGCGAGCGCGCCGGGCGCGAGCTCCAGACCCAGAAAGCGCGCCCGCTCCACCGGCCCCGGCAGGGTCAGCTCCTCGGTAAACCGGCGCTCAAAGCCGAAGCGGCGATAATAGGGCGCATCGCCGACGAGCAGCACGGCGCGATGTCCGAGCGCCTCGGCGCGCGCGAGCGAGTCGCGAATCATCGCGGCGCCGAGCCCGAGCGAACGCGCATGCTCGGCGACCGCAACCGGCCCCAAGAGCAGCGCAGGGCGGCCGCCGGCAAGGATCGGCCACAGGCGAATGGTGGCGATGAGTTCGCCCTCGTCGTCCTTGGCGACGCGCGCGAGGCCCGGCGCCGGCGTGCGCCCGTCGCGCAGCCGCTCGCAGGTCTTGAGAAAACGCGCCGGCCCGAAAGCCGAATCGAGCAGCGCCTCGCGCGCCGGAATGTCCACGGCGGTCTCGTCGAGGATTTCAAAGGCGCGCCGCAGCGGCCGGACGGGCGCGGCGGCGACGGGGTGGGAGAAGGCAAGTTCAAAGGTCATCTGTTCCTCCTTCGAGAGGACAAGCGACCCTCGCGCCTGGCGCGTCGAACGCGCCCGCCGTACGGGGCTGGTTACAGGGAGAGCTATTCATTCCCTCTCCCGCTTGCGGGAGAGGGCGGAGACCCGCTCAGATGATGAAGGTCTCGAGCGGCGGGAAGCCGTTGAAGCCGACCGCCGAATAGGTGGTCGTATAGGCCCCCGTCCCCTCGATCAGCACCTTCGCGCCGATCTCGAGCGACACCGGCAGGTGATAGGGCGCCTTCTCATAGAGAACGTCGACCGAATCGCAGCTCGGCCCGGCGATGACGCAGGGCGACGTCGGCGCGCCATCCGCCTTCGTGCGAATCGGATAGCGGATCATCTCGTCGATCGTCTCGGCGAGGCCGTTGAACTTGCCGATGTCGAGATAGACCCAGCGCAGTTCGCCTTCGGCTTCCGACTTCTTCGAGATCAGCACGACCTCCGCTTCGATGACGCCGGCGTTGCCGACCATGCCGCGGCCCGGCTCGATGATCGTCTCCGGAATGCGGTTGCCGAAATGCTTCGACAGCGCGCGGAAGATCGCGTTGCCATATTGCTTCACCGCCGGCACGTTCTTCAGATATTTGGTCGGGAAGCCGCCGCCGAGATTGACCATCTGCAGCGTGATTCCGCGCTCCGCGAGGTCGCGGAAAATATCCGCCGCCGACTTCAGCGCGCCGTCCCACTTGCGCGGGTCGGTCTGCTGCGAGCCGACATGGAACGAGACGCCGTACGCCTGCAGGCCGAGGCGATGCGCATGCTCCAGCACCTGCGTCGCCATCTCGGGGACGCAACCGAACTTGCGCGACAGCGGCCATTCCGCGCCGGAGCCGTCGCAGAGAATGCGGCAGAACACCTTCGAGCCGGGCGCGGCGCGCGCGATCTTCTCGACCTCCTCGACGCAGTCGACCGCGAAGAGGCGGATGCCGAGCTCATAGGCGCGCGCGACGTCGCGCTCCTTCTTGATCGTGTTGCCGAAGGAGATGCGGTCGGGCGTCGCGCCGGCGGCGAGCGTCTGCTCGATCTCGACGACCGAGGCCGTGTCGAAGCAGGAGCCGAGAGAGGCGAGCAGCGACAGCACTTCAGGCGCCGGATTGGCCTTCACGGCGTAGAACACGCGCGTGTCGGGCAACGCCCGTGCGAAACCGAGATAGTTCTCGCGCACGACGTCGAGATCGACGACGAGGCAGGGGCCCGTGTCGCGGCCGGCGCGGCGACGTTCGGCGAGGAATTCGTGGATACGGTCGGTCATTGCGGCATCCCCTTCGAAGGGCGCGCTGCGTGGCGCGCCAGGAACCAGTTGCTTCGGCGGATGCACGACGTCCTTCGCTCGCGCGTGGTGGAGACGCGACGAACGGCGATGCGCCAGCAATCCAGGATCGCGCCGCGCTTGCGCGCTAAACGATCCGGTGATGCGCCGTTGGCCTTTCGGGACGACGACGAACACGCGCGCAAGCGCATGTCGCTTCGATCCGATCAGCCATCGATTGGAAGGGGAATTTCCCTTTCCGCACGCCCGGCAAGAAAGACAAGCCTCTTCGGTAAGCCGACCTTTGGAGGGCCGACAGAGACCAAAAAAGCCCGGTCCGTCGTTGCTTTAAGTCGCGATCCTCCGCTGAGGGCGGAGTTCGCCGGTTCGCCTCCGGCTGCCGGTTTTTCTCGGGCGGTTGACCGGCCTCTTGTCCGGATCCCCGCCGACCGACACACGACCACAGGCACGTGCGATTTGGGCAAAACTGTAGATACGCGCTTTGCCAGCGAAGACAAGAAGTTTTTGACCGGCGTCCTGACTTTTTTGTCCTGCGTTGCAGCGAGGGCGCGGCTGGCTGTATGTGCCGTCGGAGCGTCCAGACCGTCGAGGCGCCTATGCTTGCGCAACCGGAGCGTTCTCGCTAGAGCAGCTTAAGGCGCCCGCATCAATCTGCGTGCAAATTAGGCATTCTGGTATACGAGCATGAGCGACATCACCCGGCGACAGATGATTGGCGCCCTCGCCGCGACGGGCGCGACTCTCGTCTTGCCTGCCTACGGCCAAAGCGCAGCGGGGACGAGCCCGGCGCCGCGATTCGGTTTCGACGACGTGATCCTGCGCGCCCGCGCCCTTGCCGCGGCCCCTTTCGAGGATGCGACGCCGCGCCTGCCCGAAGGCTTTGATTCGCTCGATTTCGACTCCTGGCGGGACATCCGTTTCAAGCGCGATCACGCGCTATTTTCGAACCTCTCGGGCGGCTTCCGGCTCGAGACGTTCCACCTGGGGTTTCTCTATCGCCGCTCCGTGACGGTGAACACGATCCGCGACGGCATCGCGGCGCCCATCCCCTATTCCACGGGGATGTTCGATTACGGGCGCCTCAAACCCGGCGCCAGCCTTGGCGTCAACACCGGCTTCGCCGGCTTTCGTCTGCATTACCCGGTCAACGACCCGCACGTGCATGACGAGGCGATCTCTTTTCTCGGGGCGAGCTATTTCCGCTTTCTGGGCCGGGACCAGCAATATGGGCTCTCGGCGCGCGCGCTCTGCGTCGAGTCGGGAACGGATCGAGAGTCCTTCCCCTTCTTTCGCGAATTCTGGATCGAGGCGCCGACGCAGGGCGGCAACCGCGCGACCATCTATGCGCTGCTCGACGGCGAAGCCGCCACGGGCGCCTATCGCTTCGACCTCACGGTCGGTCAGGAAAGCACGCTCGACGTGCAGGCGACGCTGTTTCCGCGCCGCGCCGGCGTGAAGTTCGGTCTGGCGCCGCTGACTTCCATGTATCTCACCGGCGAGAACGACCGCAGGGTGCGTGACGGATTCCGCGACGAAATCCACGATTCGGACGGCCTTCTCATCCACAATGGCTCCGAGGAGTGGCTGTGGCGCCCGCTCGGCAATCCGGCGCGCGAGCGCATGTCGCTCTTTCTCGACCGCAATCCGCGCGGCTTCGGTCTGTTGCAGCGCGACCGGACGTTCGAATCCTATCAGGATCTCGATCTCGCTTATCAAAACCGGCCAAGTTATTTCGTGGAGCCCGTCGGCGAGTGGGGCGCGGGAAGCGTCGAACTCATCGAACTGCCGACGCCGGACGAAACCAACGACAATATCGTCGCGAGCTGGACGCCGGCCGCGCCGCCTGAGCCCGGCAAGCCCTTCGCGTACGCCTATCGCATCACCGCGGGGCTCGACATGCCGCGCCTCGCGCCCAACGGCCGGGCCTTGCACACATTCGAAGCGCAGGCGCGCGCCCTTGGATCGTCCGAGCCTTACGATCCCGGCGCGAGACGTTTTCTCGTTGATTTCGCGGGGGGCGATCTCGCCTATTACGTCAACGATCCGTCTCAGGTCGAAGCGGTGGCGACATGCTCGAAAGGGCGCGTGCTGCGCGCCAGCGTCATCGCCAATCCGCATATCGAAGGGCTGCGCGCACAATTCGACGTGAGGGTGAAACCCGGCGACACTGCGGACCTACGCCTCTTCCTGCGCGCCAATGGCCGCACGCTCACCGAGACATGGACTCTCCCTTGGTCGCCGCCCTCCGCGACCTAACGGTCCTTGGAGTTCTCCCAGTCGCGCAGCCGGTTGGCGAGGAGAAAGCCGTCGGCCTCGCCGGATTCCTGCAAGAATTCCTCGGCGGCGGCGGTCAGCCTGTCGACCGTCTGGGCGTTGTACTTTTTGCTCTCGGGATTGAGCTCGGCATTGGTGACGATCACCAAAATGCGCTTGGCTTCGCCGCTTTCGAGCTGGGCCTTCCAAACCTTCGCGCCGCGCGCTAGCGGATGGATGAAGTCCATGGAAACCGTTCCCTCTCACGATTGCCTGTGCGACGCATTCGCCGACAAAGCTTTGTCATAGTCAACGTCGCGGGGCTTATCAGGAAAGTCGCCAACGCGGGCTTGGCCGCGTCTGCGACCGCGTCAACGCCGCTCCGATCCCCATGCGTAAAGCGCGAGAGCGGTGAGAAGCGTTGCGGCCGCCCAAGAGACATATTGCGCCAGGAGGAGCGCGGCCGCGGCGGCGAGGGCCGGATAAAGCAAGGCGCGCCCGGCGGCGGCGGGGAACAAGGCCGCCCGCGCCGCCGTCTCGAAACCGGAAGCCCCCATCTGCTGCGCAACGCAGGCCATGACGAGCCCCGTGGCGGGATCGATCAAGAGACGCCGCGTTTCGACGGGCGGCGTCGCGCGCGGGAAGACTTGGCCCGCGCGCGACGGATCGCGGTCGAAGACGGCCGCCTCCCATTGTCGAGGGCCGGTTCGGGTCAGGTACAGATCGAAGAGCTTCAGCCTGCCTTCGTCATCGGCGGCCGCGAGCCTGCCCCTGAAGGTGAAGCGGGCGTCCTTCACATTGCGGGACGGCAGGCGACCTTCGGGCGTTTCCTTGCTCTTCTCGATCAGCCGCGTCACATCCAAGCGCCGCGCTTCGGCCTGACGCCGTAGCAGCGTCTCGACCTCGCGGCGGAGAAGGGCGTCTGGCAACAGGCCGTCGACGAGCGGCTCGATTTGCGCGCGCGCCGCCTGCGTCCTGTAGAAATGATTGACCAGCGAGGACGGGAGGCGAGGATCGTCCGAACCCGCGCCCTCAGGGATCGGCAGGACAAGGCTGTCGTAGAGATGCGGCGCGGCCTCAATCGGGGTTTCGGGCGGCGGGAAGGGTGGCGGCGGCGAGCGACCATGATCCGGACCGGCGCCGCCGACCACGCGCATGAAGGCGGCGTCGGTGGCGGCCTGGCCCAGCGGCGCGATCCTCTCGACGCTCATGGCGGTCTCCTTGCGGTGGGAGACTATCCGGCCGCTCTTACGCCAACCTTGCCCTGCAAGAAATCCTAATCTGTCTTGAGGCGCGCCAGATCGAAAGCCTCGACGTCGCGCAGCAGTTCGATGAAGGCGGTGGCCCAGTAATCGGCGATGGCCTCGCCCTTTTCGGCCGTCGCCCTGGAGGCGTCGCCCATGGCGCCGGCGGGCGAGAGATCCTGCGTCATCCAGCCGAAGCCGGCCGGGCGGTCAGCGCGCAGCCAGGCGAAGTCGCGCTCGAAGTCGAGCGTCGCCGGCGGGAAGTTCTTGGCGCGACCCATATCGACGAGGCCGGGCCGAAAGGCGAGCATCAGCGATGTTTCGATCTCGCCGCCGTGAATGCCGTGGCGTTGCTCGGCGGCTGAAAAAAGCCCGTCCGGATAGCCGAAGCGCGCCCAGGAGCAGGTCACCGCGAGCATGCCGAAACGCGCCCGCAGATCGAGCGCGACGGTGGCGAGGAGCGCCGAATTGCCTCCGTGCGAATTCATCAGCACGAGCTTTTTCACCCCCGCGCGCGCCACGCCCTCGACGATGTCGGCGAGCATGCGCGCCGCCGTGTCGAAGGTCAGCGAAAGCGTCCCGGGAAAGTCGCGATGTTCGAGCGAGACGCCGACGCTCTGCATTGGCAGAAAGACAGCGTCGAGATCCGGCGGGAGACGCAGCGCGACGCGCTCGATGGCGCCCTCCATGATCATGGCGTCGACGCCGAGCGGCAGATGCGGCCCGTGCTGCTCGACGGCGGCGATGGGCAATATGGCGATCACGCCCGACATGTCGTGGGCGCGGATGTCGCGGATCGAGAGCTCCGACCAGAAGCGCGAAGGCAGCATGCGCGATTAAAGCCCGATCGGCTCCGGACGTCAAAACGCCGACGTCATGTCGCCGCCGCGCCGCGCGCCGGGCGCGCCGCGCATGCGCTCATGCAGCGCCGATGCGAGCAGCGGGCCGAAGCGGCGCTTCTGGGCCTCGTCGAGGACGTCATAAAGCGGCTTGGCGGCGGCGGCGATCTTGTCGAGTTCGCCGCTGCGCGCCGCCATATAGTGCGCGCGTCGTTGCAGGGCGCCGATCGGGTCGGCGCTGAAGGCCGCGGCCCCGCTGTTGCGCGTCTCCTCGATGCGCGCCACGCGGGCCTTGGCGGCGTCGCGAAGCGCCGTTTCCAGCGCCGGCCAGTTTGTCTCCTGCTCCGCCTTGAGCTGGAGCCCCGCCTTCAGCGCGACGATTCTCGCGTCGGCGAAGGCGGCGATATCCTGCGCCGAAAAGCGATGCGGACGCGTGAAGGGCTCCGCTTCCGTCGCTTGCGCGAGCGGAACCGCGCCGAGCGTCGCGCAAACGAGGCCGCCGAGAAAAAATATGCGCATGCTCTATAAATCCTCTGTCAAAAACATCTCGACCAAGGGCAAAGCTAAGTCCGCCATCGGGCGAAGCGCAAGCGACGAGGCGCGGGCGCCTCCCTCTTGCCGCGCGACGGCGCCATGCAAACATGATCTTTGTCCCGCTATGGTTTGCGCCGACAGCTGAAAAGAAATGGACCCTCTCATGTCGCAGTCGTTCTCCCGCCGCGAGGCGGGCTTGCTTCTCAGCGCCGCGGCGGCGGCGCTCTTTTCGGGCGCGGCCTTTGCGGAGGACGCGAAGAAAATGGTCGTGCACAAAAGCGCAACCTGCGGCTGCTGCGGCGGCTGGTCGAAGCGCATGCGCGCGGCGGGCTTCGTCGTCGAAGAAATCATCGAGCCTGACATGAAGGCGGTGAAGGCGCGGCTCGGCGTGCCCGAGAAAATGGCTTCCTGCCACACGGCCGAGATCGACGGCTATGTGATCGAGGGCCACGTGCCGGCGCAGGCCATCGCGCAAGTGCTGAAAGAGCGCCCCAAGGCGATCGGGATCGCCGCGCCCGGCATGCCGATGGGATCGCCGGGCATGGAGATGGGCGAGCCGGAGGTTTACACGCTGTATTTGTTCGACGCTTCCGGCGCGCGCGAATTCGGCAAATGGCTCGGCGACAAGCCAGCCTGATCGCCTGCGTCCTTGATGAGGCCCAGATATCGCGCGGCCCCCGCGCCGGCGGCGCGGCCCGTGGCGAAAGCCGCCTGCAGCAGATAGCCGCCCGTCGGCGCGTCGAAGTCGAGCATTTCGCCCGCGACGAACACGCCCGGCAGTCTGGCCAGCATCAGATCGGCGTCCACTTCCTCGAAGGAGACGCCGCCGGCCGTCGAAATGGCCCGCTCCAGGCCCGCCACTCCCACGAGCTTCAGCGGCGCGTTTTTGATGAGCGCCGCGAGCGCCTCCGTGTCGCGCGGCAGGCCGGCGGCGCCGGCCGCCTCGCGCAACAGGCCGATTTCCGCCTTGGAGAAGCCGGCGCGGCGCAGGAAGGTGGCGTGCGACTGCTTCGCCGGCCGGCGCGAGAGCTTGCGGACGAGGCAGGCGGGGCTCGTGTCGGGCCGCAGATCGACGCCGAGCGTGGTTTCGCCGCCTTGGGCGGCGGCGTCCCGCAGCCGAGACGAGAGCGCATAGACCGGCCCGCCTTCGAGCCCCGTGCGCGTGATCACAATGTCGCCGCGCGCCACGGCGTCGCCATGGCGCAGCAACACGGTCTTGATCGGCTGGCCCTCGAAATCGCCGCGAAAGATCGGGCTCCAGTCGATGAGCGCGCCGCTGTTGGCGGCGGCGAGCGGCGTCACCGCGACGCCGGCCGCGCTCAGGAAGCTGGTCCAGCCGCCCTCCGAGCCGAGCCGCGGCCAGGAGGCGCCGCCGAGCGCGAGCACCACCGCATCGGCGCGGCCGACGATCTCCGCGCCGTCCGGCCCCTTGAGCCGAATAGCGTCGCCGCTTGGATCAAAGCCGAGGAAGGCGTGGCGGGTGGCGATCGTAACGCCCAATTCGGCGAGACGCGCGAGCCAGGCGCGCAGCAGCGGCGAGGCTTTGAAGCTCGCCGGAAAAACCCGCCCGCTCGAGCCCACGAAGGTCGCCTCGCCGAGCTCGGCGCAGAAATCTCTCAGCGCCTGGGGCGGAAAGGCGCGAATCAAGGGGCCGAGCCGCGTCGCCGCCGCCCCATAGCGGGAAATGAAGCGTTCGAGATTCTCGCTGTGGGTGATATTGAGGCCGCCGCGGCCGGCCATGAGGAATTTGCGCGCAGGGCTGGCCTTGTGCTCATAGATGGTCACGCGCGCGCCGGCGCGGGCGAGCGCTTCGGCCGCGAAAAGCCCGGCGGGCCCCGCGCCGATTACGGCGCAGAACGGAGCGACGGCGTCGTTAATGTGAGCGGCCTCCACTCGAGCGGCGGCGACAAAGGCGAAAGGCGGATGGCGTCGTCCCATCTCTTGTCCACGCTTCTGGTCGGCGTTTTCTTCGGCGGAACAGTTAGCACGAGCGCGCCCATGGGCAAAAGAAGACTTTGAAATGAGCATGAAGGATATGCAGCAAAAGGACGCAGCCGGCGCGCGCTTCGCCTTCACCGTGGCGGAGGGCGAGGCCGGCGCGCGGCTCGACCGCTACCTGGCCGAGCGCCCCGAGCTCGTCTCCGCACATCTCTCGCGCAGCCGGATCAAGTCGCTGATCGAGGGGGGCCGCGTCGCCCTTCGCGGCGCCGCAATGCGCGACCCGGCGAAGAAACTCACGCCCCTCGACGAGATCGTGCTCGACGTGCCGCCCCCGGAGCCCGCCGAGCCGCAGGCCGAGGCTATCGCGCTGAACATCGTTTACGAGGACGCCCATCTCATCGTCATCGACAAGCCGGCGGGTCTCGTGGTGCATCCCGCAAGCGGCCACGAGAGCGGCACGCTGGTCAACGCCCTGATCGCTCATTGCGGCGAGAGCCTCTCCGGCGTCGGCGGCGTGAAGAAGCCCGGCATCGTGCACCGCATCGACAAGGACACGACCGGCCTGCTGGTGATCGCCAAGACCGACGCGGCGCATCACGGCCTCTCGGCGCTCTTCGCCGATCACGGCCGCACGCTGTCGCTGACCCGCGAATATCTCGCCTTCGTCTGGGGCGTCCCGGACCGCGCGCATGGGACGATCGAGACCCACCTCGGCCGTCATTCCATTCAGCGCGAGAAAATGGCGGTCGTCTCCCAATCGCGCGGCCGCGAGGCCATCACCCATTGGGAGAAGGTCGCCGATTACGGGGTGGCTTCGCTCATCCGCTGCCAGCTGGAGACGGGCCGCACGCATCAGATCCGCGTGCATCTCGCCCATATCGGCCATCCGCTGATCGGCGACGCGACCTATGGCGCGGGTTTCAAGACCAAGATCGCCAAGCTGCCCGAGGGGGCGCGCGAGGCGGTCGAGGCGCTCGGCCGGCAGGCGCTGCACGCCGAAACGCTCGGCTTCGAGCATCCGATCACGCGCGAGGAGATGATGTTTGAAAGCGAACTGCCGGACGATCTCGCGGCGCTGAGGGCGGCGCTGGAGGAGGTTTAGCGCGCCTCCCCCCGCGCTTGGGTGGAACCCGCCAGCGCGTGCGGGGTTCTGCAAAGCGGCAGTTTGCGGGGAGGGATAGATGACAACCACCGGCCGGAACCCTCGGCGGCTCGTTACGGCGGTCGCGCTCGCGCTTCTGTTCACGATCCCGGCCGCGGCGCCCTCCTTCGCGCAGCGCCGACCGCTCGCGCCGCCGCCGCCAGCCTGGGCGCAAAAGCCCATCGTGCCCTACGCCGGCGACTGCGGCGACAATCCGCCGCCCGGCTACCGCTACGATCTGCAAGGGTGGCGGACGGGGTTCAACCGGGACTTCTACTGCTACATGCTCGATGAGGGCTGAGCGCAAACGCCCCGAAGCTCGAACCTCGTCCTTCGAGACGCCGGCTACTCAGGATGAGCTGCTTGCGACTGCCCCCACCCGACCCCGCTTCGCGGGGCCACCCTCCCCGCAAGGGGGAGGGATTTCGTGCACGTAGATTATTCGCGCCTCTGACACGCTGCAATTTGAGAGCAACCTCGATGCAGGCTCATCCCTCCCCTTCACGGGGAGGGTGGCGCGCGGAACGCGCGACGGGTGGGGTTCGCCGAGCGAGAGCCCGCGTGTGTCTCTGAAGCCTTGAATTCAACAGGCGTGGCCCCACCCGACCCCGCTTCGCGGGGGCGCCCTCCCCGCAAGGGGGAGGGATTTCGCGCACGTAGATTATTCGCGCCTCTGACACGCTGCGGTTTGAGAGCAACCTCGATGCAGGCTCTCCCTCCCCTTCACGGGGAGGGTGGCGCGCGGAACGCGCGACGGGTGGGGTTCGCCGAGGAGAGCCCGCGTGTGTCTCTGAAGCCTTGAATTCAACGGGGGTGGCCCCACCCGACCCCGCTTCGCGGGGCCACCCTCCCCGCAAGGGGGAGGGATTTCGCGCACCCCGCCCCTCTTTAAGCCACCAGCGCGGCCTTGCCCCTGGCCTTTTTGCGGTCGTTCGGATCGAGAATCGCCTTGCGCAGACGGATCGACTTCGGCGTCACTTCGACGAGTTCGTCGTCCTCGATATAGGCGAGCGCCTTCTCCAGCGTCATCTTGATCGGCGGCGTGAGGCGCACGGCCTCGTCCTTGCCAGCGGCGCGGATATTGGTGAGCTGCTTGCCCTTGAGCACGTTGATTTCGAGATCGTTGTCGCGCGTGTGCTCGCCGACGATCATGCCGCGATAGACCTTCCAGCCCGGCTCGATCATCATCGGGCCGCGGTCTTCGAGCTTCCACATGGCGTAAGCCACCGCCTCGCCCTGATCGTTCGAGATCAGCACGCCGTTGCGCCGTCCCTGAATCTCGCCCTTGAAAGGCGCATAGTCGTGGAACAGGCGGTTCATGATCGCCGTGCCGCGCGTGTCGGTGAGCAATTCGCCCTGATAGCCGATGAGGCCGCGCGTCGGCGCATGGAAAACGAGACGCAGGCGATTGCCGCCCGAGGGGCGCATCTCGATCATCTCGGCCTTGCGTTCGGACATTTTCTGCACGACGACGCCGGAATGCTCCTCGTCGACGTCGATCACGACCTCTTCGATCGGCTCCAGAATTTCGCCGTCGTCATCCTTGCGGAAGACGACCTTCGGGCGCGACACGCCAAGCTCGAAGCCCTCGCGGCGCATCGTCTCGATGAGGATCGCAAGCTGCAATTCGCCGCGGCCCGAGACGATGAAGGCGTCGCCCATCGGCGCGTCCTCGACGCGCAGCGCGACATTGCCCTCCGCCTCCTTGAACAGGCGCGCGCGGATCATGCGGCTCGTCACCTTGTCGCCTTCGGTGCCCGCGAGCGGGCTGTCGTTGACGAGGAAGGTCATGGAGAGCGTCGGCGGATCGATGGGCTGCGCCTGCAGCGGCTCATTCACCTCGAGCGCGCAGAGCGTGTCGGCGACATTGAACTGCTCGAGCCCCGCGATCGCGATGATGTCGCCGGCTTCCGCCTCCTCGATCGGCTGGCGTTCGATGCCGCGGAAGGCGAGGATCTTCGAAACGCGGCCCTGCTCGACGATCTTGCCGGCGCGATCGAGCACCTTCACCGGCTGGTTCGGCTTCACGCTTCCGGCGAAGACGCGGCCGGTGATGATGCGCCCGAGATAGGGATTGGCTTCGAGCAGCGTGCCGAGCATGCGGAAACCGCCCTCCTCGACCTTGGGCTGCGGCACATGCTTCACGACGAGATCGAACAGCGGCGCCATGTCGTCCTTGGGGCCGTCCGGCTCCTCGGCCATCCAGCCCTGCTTGGCGGAGCCGTAGATAATCGGGAAGTCGAGCTGCTCGTCGCTGGCGTCGAGCGCGGCGAAGAGGTCGAACACCTCGTTGACGACTTCCTGCACGCGCGCGTCGGGCTTATCGACCTTGTTGACGCAGACGATGGGCTTGAGGCCGATCTTGAGCGCCTTGCCGACGACGAATTTGGTCTGCGGCATCGGGCCTTCGGCGGCGTCGACGAGCACGATGGCGCCGTCGACCATGGAGAGGATGCGTTCGACCTCGCCGCCGAAATCGGCGTGGCCGGGCGTGTCGACGATATTGATGCGGACATCCTTCCAGACGACCGAGGTCGCCTTGGCGAGGATGGTGATGCCGCGCTCTTTTTCGAGGTCGTTGGAATCCATCACGCGCTCGGCGACGCGCTGGTTCTCGCGGAAGGCGCCCGACTGACGCAGGAGGCAGTCGACGAGCGTGGTCTTGCCATGGTCGACGTGGGCGATGATGGCGATATTGCGCAGCTGCATGGAACCGGCCGTTTTAAAACAGCCGCGACCCGTTCCGACGGCCCGCTTGGCCCGGACGCTCTGAGGCGGCTTTTTTGTTGCGATGCGGCGCGTTTTACAGGAGCGCGGTCGGAAAGGGAATAGAAAAGGCGGGTGGGCGCAAGCTGAGGCTCAGCGATCGGGACGCGCGCGCCGGGTTAGCTCACATAAATCCGGTCCGGCAGCTCGTCCCCATCCGGCCCCGGCGGAGCGACCGGGGCCAGCAGGCGGGCGCATTCGTCGATCGCCGCGACAAAGCCGTCGGCGCAGCGCTCCTCCCCCAGGCAGGCGAGCAGAGGCTCGAGCGCTATCTTCCATTGATCGTTGCTGATTTTGCCGTTGAGCCCCTCGTCGGCGATGATCCGCGCGTAACGTTCGGCGAAGGAGACGAAGATCAGGACGCCGGTGCGGCCCCGGGTTCCGCCCACCCCTCGCGTGAAAAACTGCTCGATCGCCGCCCTTTCGGCGCGCCGGCGCTTGACCAGGCGGGGCGTCAGCAGCAGCCGTATCGGCGGCCAGAAAATGATGAGCGCGGAAACGACGAAGACCGCGAGTTGCGCCGCATAGATCGCGCGGGCGGAGAGATCGGTGAGAACGGCCAGCGGCCAGGGCGTCACCAGCGCGAAGAACGCGGCCCAGAGCGGCGGCACATAGGCATAGTCGGAGGAGCGGCGCGCCAGGGCGCAGACGATTTCGCCCGAGGTCCGCCGCTCGGCGCGGCCGATGGCGTCGACGATGCGATCGAGGTCCGCTTTCGTCAGCCGCATCACCAGTCCCCCGAGGCGCCGCCGCCGCCGGACGAACCGCCGCCGCCGGAGAAATCGTCGAACCCGCCGCCGCCGCCGCCCCAGGACGAGCCGCCCCCAAACGAGCCCCCGTCGCTCCAGCCGCCGCCGCTCGGCGGCAGGATGATGATTGGCGGACCGCCGCGGCGATAGCGGCGATATTGGCCCGGGCGGCCGGCGCTGCGCGCCATCATGACGAAGATGAAAATGAACAGCGCAAAGATCAGCAAGGGCAAAAGCTCGTCGAAGGCGGTCGGCTGCGGCCGGACTTTTTTCACCCACTCCGCCGAGTCGCCGCTCAGGACCTCGATGATTCCGTCGACGCCCCGTTCGATCCCCGCTCCGAAATCCCCGGTTTTGAATTTGGGCGTGACGGCGGTCGCCAGAATGACCTTGGACAGCGCGTCCGTCAGCGTCCCTTCGAGCCCATAGCCGACCTCGATGCGCATTTTGCGCTCGCTCGGCGCGACGAGGAAAAGAACGCCGTTGTTCTTCTTAGCCTCGCCGAGTTTCCAGGCGCGGAAGAGGCCGTTCGCGTAGGTCTCGACGTCATAGCCGTCGAGCGATCTGATCGTCGCCACGACGAGCTGAATGCCCGATTTGTCTTCGAGGTCCTTCAGCTTCTTTTGCAACGTCACGCGGTCGGCGTCGGGAATGACGTTCGCCTGATCGACGACGCGGCCGGTGAGCTCGGGATAGTTCGGCGCGGCGAAAGCCAGCGTCGCGACGAGCAGCAGGAGGCAGGCGACTAACGCGCGAAGGATATGAAAGCGGGCCGGCTGGGGTTCGAGCGCGGATTCCATCAGTCACCCGGCGCAGCGGGCGCAGCGGCCGGCGATCTCGACGACGCGGGTGCGCGCCTTGAACCCCGCCTCCGCGGTCAGCGTCGCAAGCTCGCGCGCGAGATCCGGGGAGGTCGCTTCCTTCACCTCGCCGCATCCTTCGCAGATCATGAAGACGACCGGCTCCTCCGCGCCATGCGCATGGCCGCAGACGACGAAGGCGTTCTTCGACTCGAGCCGATGCGCGAGCCCGTGGTCGAGGAGAAAGGCCAGCGCGCGATAGACCGAGACGGGCGCGGGCCGCTTGCCGTCGGCGTCGGCCATCAAGTCGATCATCTCATAGGCGCCGACCGGGCGGTTGGCCTCGATGAGAATGTCCAGCGCGCGCTGGCGCGCTGGCGTGAGGCCGGGGATTTTCCCGGCGTCATGCGGCGGATGGCTGCTCATGCGCACATTCTAGCGGCCGGACGGCGGAAAGACGAGGCCGTGCGGTTAGGGTTTGGCGCAGGCGGCGTTGAACTTCGCAAACTTCTCCGCCGCGCCTTTCAGGGTCTCCGTATCCGTCGAAGCGCCGACCGTGATGGCGAGCGTCGCGGCGCCGCCCGCGAGGGCCGCGAACAGGGGCTCCTTGGCCGGCAAGCTGCCCTCGAAGCTCGGGACGCCCGCGTCCTCATTGACGAGAAGCTTGCCGGGAAAGGTCGCCTTCGCCTCTCCGGCGGCAAGAGTCGCCGTGGCCTTTCGGCCGGGCTTCAGCTTTTTGTTCGTCTCCGAAATGAAGACGTCCACCGCGCCGCTCTTCGGCTTGCAACTGAAGACGATGGTTATGTAATCGGATTCCGGCACGCTATAGTCCAGGGAGACGGTCTCGGACTTTTTCTTGTCGAGCCCGGAAAGCGTCCAGACCCGCTCCTCTTTCTCTTTGGCCGCGGCCGGGGCCGCAACGCCCGCCGCGAGGGCGAAAATCAGCAAAATCCAGGGGCGGACGCGCATTTCAAATTCCCTTTCTGAAATGACTTGCCGAAGTAAAGGCCAAGCCTCGATCCGCGTCAATCCAGCGCTGTCCGGGCGCGCTTGCTTGCCGCGTCCGCCCGTTTATAACGTCGCCAACCCAGCGTAGAGCCCGAGCCCCCATGACCCGCCAGAAGAAAGACATCAAGAAAGTCGTCCTCGCCTATTCCGGCGGCCTCGACACCTCCATCATCCTCAAATGGCTGCAGACCACCTATGGCGCGGAGGTCATCACCTTCACGGCGGACCTCGGCCAGGGCGAGGAGCTCGGCCCGGCGCGCGACAAGGCGCTGCTGCTCGGCGTGAAGCCCGAAAACATCTTCATCGAGGATCTGCGTGAGGAATTCGTCCGCGACTACGTCTTCCCGATGT
The DNA here is from genome assembly GCF_040687965.1 of Methylocystis echinoides. NCBI lineage: Bacteria > Pseudomonadati > Pseudomonadota > Alphaproteobacteria > Hyphomicrobiales > Methylocystaceae > Methylocystis > Methylocystis echinoides. The sequence goes on along the minus strand of NZ_CP156084.1, from coordinate 2,443,176 downwards.
TTCGCGCCAACGCCCAGTATGAGGGGCTCTATCTGCTCGGCACCTCCATCGCGCGGCCGCTGATCGCCAAGAAGCAGATCGAAATCGCCCGCAGGATGGGCGCGGACGCCGTCTGCCATGGCGCCACCGGCAAGGGCAACGACCAGGTTCGCTTCGAGCTCGGCTATTACGCGCTCGAACCCGACATTACGGTGATCGCGCCCTGGCGCGAATGGGACCTCGCCTCGCGCACGGACCTCATCGCCTTCGCCGAGGCGCATCAGATCCCGATCGCCAAGGACAAGCGCGGCGAGGCGCCCTTCTCGACCGACGCCAATCTTCTGCACACCTCATCGGAAGGCAAGGTGCTCGAAGACCCGGCGCAGGAGACGCCGGATTACGTCTATTCCCGCACCGGCAATCCCGAAGACGCGCCCGACGCCCCGCAATATGTGACGGTCGACTTCGAGAAAGGCGATCCGGTCGCCGTCGACGGCGCGGCGCTCACGCCCGCGGCGCTGCTGGCCAAGCTCAACGATCTCGGCCGCCTGCACGGAATCGGCCGTCTCGATCTCGTCGAGAACCGCTTCGTCGGCATGAAGTCGCGCGGCATGTATGAGACGCCCGGCGGCGCGATCCTGCTCGTCGCCCATCGCGGGATCGAGAGCCTCACGCTCGACCGCGGCGCGGCGCATCTGAAAGACGAGCTGATGCCGCGCTACGCCGAGCTGATCTACAACGGCTTCTGGTTCGCGCCCGAGCGCGAGATGCTTCAGGCGGCGATCGACCATTCCCAGCAGCACGTGACCGGCAGCGTGCGGCTCAAGCTCTATAAGGGCTCCGCGACGCTCGTCGGCCGCGAGAGCCCGTGGTCCCTCTATGACCAGGACCTCGTCACCTTCGAGGAGGGCGGCACTTACGACCAGCGGGACGCGGAAGGCTTCATCAAGCTCAACGCGCTGCGGCTGCGCACGCTCGCCAAGCGCGCGGCGCGCGGGGCGAAGAAGTAAGTACGCCTGATCACCAGGCGCCGTCGCTCCTCATGCTTCGAGACGCCGCCTTCGGCGGCTCCTCATGCTTCGAGACGCCGCCTTCGGCGGCTCCTCATGCTTCGAGACGCCGCCTTCGGCGGCTCCTCAGCATGAGGGGCTTTTAACGAAGACTTAGGCCTCATCCTGAGGAGCGCGCTGAAAGCGCGCGTCTCGAGGCCTCATCCTGAGGAGCGCGCTGAAAGCGCGCGTCTCGAAGGACGAGGCCGCCTCGGGCGTGATTGACCCGCTCACCCCCGCTCCCGCTCAACTTCCCGCCATCCGATATCGCGTCGGCAAAAGCCCCCGGGCCAGTCGATCTTATCGACCGCCGCATAGGCTTTCGCCTGCGCTTCCGCGACGCTCGCGCCGAGCGCGGTCACATTCAGCACGCGCCCGCCCGCCGCGAGCAGCCGCTCGCCCGCTCGACGCGTGCCGGCGTGGGTGACGATGACATCCGGCGTGGCTTCGGCCGCGGCGACGCCCTTGATTTCCGATCCGGTGAGCGGCGTGCCCGGATAGCCCCTGGCGGCGAGCACCACCGTCAGCGCAGCCGTGTCGGAAAAACGCGGCCGCGTCCCGTCGAGCGCGCCGCGCGCGGCGGCGAGCATGATCGCCAGCAGGTCGTCCTCGAGGCGCGGCAGGATCGCCTGCGCCTCGGGGTCCCCGAAGCGGTTATTGTATTCGATGAGCTTCGGCCCATCCTTGGTCAGCATCAGCCCGGCGTAAAGCACGCCCTTGAAGGGCGCGCCCTTCTCCCGCATGGCGCGCATCGTCGGTTCGATAATGTCGGCCATGACCCGCCGCTCGATCTCCGGCGTCACCACCGAGGCCGGCGAATAGGCGCCCATGCCGCCGGTGTTCGGCCCCGTATCGCCGTCGCCGACGCGCTTGTGATCCTGCGCCGTGGCGAAGGGCACGGCGCGCTCCCCGTCGCAGATCGCGAAGAAGGACGCCTCCTCGCCTTCCAGAAACTCCTCGACCACCACTTCCGCGCCCGATTGGCCGAAGAGGCCGGCGAACATGGCCTCGACCGCGCGCTCGGCCTCGTCCAGCGTCGTCGCGACGACGACGCCCTTGCCGGCGGCGAGCCCGTCTGCCTTCACGACGATCGGCGCGCCTTTCTCCCTAACATATGCAAGCGCCCGGTCCTTTTCGGAGAAGCGCCCATAGGCGGCGGTGGGGATGGCGTATTCCCGGCAGAGATCCTTGGTGAAGCCCTTCGACCCTTCTAGCCGCGCCGCCGCCTGCGTCGGCCCGAAGGCCAGAATCCCGGCGCGGTCCAGCGCATCGACGAGGCCGCCGATCAGCGGCTGCTCGGGGCCGACGACGACCAGCGCGACGCCCATGTCCTTGCAAAAGCGCAGCACGGCGGCGTGATCGCCGGCATCGAGATCGACATTCTCGGCCGCCTGCTCTGTTCCGGGATTGCCCGGCGCTACGTAAAGACGCGTCAGAAGCGGGCTTTTGGCCAGCGCATGGGCGATGGCGTGCTCGCGCCCGCCCGATCCGATGAGAAGCACGTTCATTTATAAGGCCCGCTCGATCCGCGCCTGACCTATCGGCGCGACCGGGAATTAGCGCGCTTTGGGCCAAAAAGGAAACCGCTTCCCTCTCGCGTCGCAAATGCTCTAAACACGGCCCCAAGATTTCCCGAACCGAGACGGAGCCGATGGCGCGCCAGTTCATCTATCACATGCAGGGCCTCACCAAGACCTATCCGGGCGGCAAGAAGGTCCTCGACAACATTCATCTCTCCTTCTACCCCGACGCCAAGATCGGCGTGCTCGGCGTCAACGGCGCGGGCAAGTCGACGCTTTTGCGCATCATGGCCGGCATCGACAAGGAATTCACCGGCGAGGGCTTCGTCGCCGAAGGGGCGCGGGTCGGCTATCTGCCGCAGGAGCCGCAACTCGATCCGGCGCTGAACGTGCGCGACAACGTCATGCTCGGCGTCGCCGAGAAAAAGGCGATCCTCGACCGCTACAACGATCTCGCGATGAATTATTCGGACGAGACCGCTGACGAGATGACGAAGCTGCAGGACGAGATCGAGGCCAAGGGCCTGTGGGATCTCGACAGCCAGGTCGATCAGGCCATGGACGCGCTCGGCTGCCCGCCGGACGACGCCGACGTCACCAAGCTCTCGGGCGGCGAGCGGCGCCGCGTGGCGCTCTGCAAGCTCTTGCTCGAGCAGCCCGAGATGCTGCTGCTCGACGAGCCGACGAACCATCTCGACGCCGAGACGGTGAACTGGCTCGAAGGCCATTTGCGCGCCTATCCGGGCGCGATCCTGATCGTCACCCACGACCGCTACTTCCTGGATAATGTCACGGGCTGGATTCTCGAACTCGATCGCGGCCGCGGCATTCCCTACGAAGGCAATTACACGAGCTGGCTGAAGCAGAAACAGAAGCGCCTCATGCAGGAGGCCTCTGAAGACAAGGCCCGCCAGCGCGCGATCGAAGCCGAGAGCGAGTGGATCTCGGCCTCCCCCAAGGCGCGCCAGGCCAAGAGCAAGGCCCGCATCCAGCGCTATGAGGAGCTCGTCGCCAAGCAGAACGACAAGGCCCCGACGACCGCGCAGATTGTCATTCCGGTGGCCGAGCGTCTCGGCGACAATGTCATCGACTTCGAGCACATCAGCAAGGGCTTCGGCGACACGCTTTTGATCGACGATTTGACCTTCAAGCTGCCGCCCGGCGGCATCGTCGGCGTGATCGGCCCGAACGGCGCCGGCAAAACGACGCTGTTTCGCATGATCACCGGACAGGAGACGCCCGACAAGGGCGCGATCACCGTCGGCGACAGCGTGCAGCTCGGCTATGTCGACCAGTCGCGCGACGCGCTGCACGCCAACAAGACCGTCTGGGAGGAAATCTCGGAGGGCAATGACGTGATCTATCTCGGCAAGCGCGAGATCAACTCCCGCGCCTATTGCTCGGCCTTCAACTTCAAGGGCGCCGACCAGCAGAAGAAGGTCGGCCAGCTCTCCGGCGGCGAACGCAATCGCGTGCATCTCGCCAAGATGCTCAAGAGCGGCGCCAATGTGCTGCTGCTCGACGAGCCGACGAACGACCTCGACGTCGAAACGCTGCGCGCGCTGGAAGAAGCGCTGGTCGATTTCGCGGGCTGCGCCGTCATCATTTCGCACGACCGCTTCTTCCTCGACCGCATCGCGACGCACATCCTCGCCTATGAAGGCGATTCGCACGTCGAATGGTTCGAAGGAAACTTCGCCGATTACGAGGAAGACAAGAAGCGCCGCCTGGGCGTCGACAGCGTCATCCCGCACCGGCTGAAATACAAGAAGTTTACGCGGTAAGAGCCGCGAGCCCGGAGGTCGCGTCCCCACCCGACCCCGCTTCGCGGGGCCACCCTCCCCGCAAGGGGGAGGGATCGAACGCAATAGCCAAGCTTCCGCTATAGCCCGATCGGAATCCGACAGCTAAGCTCGGGCTATGCCCAAGGGCGTAGCTGATTCGGACGGGTCCGCGCTGGAGCGGTTCATCGAAAAATGGCTTGGCCGCGAAGGCGGGCAGGAGCGGGCGAATTACGCCCTTTTTCTTACCGAATTTTGCCTTGCGCTGAGCCTCCCGAGCCCGGAGCCCGCCGGCGCGGCGCGCGACACGAACGACTATGTGTTCGAGCGAAGGGTGCGCGAGACGCGGCGCGACGGCCAGGCGGCGCATCGGCGCATCGACCTCTATAAGCGCGACTGTTTCGTGCTGGAGGCAAAGCAGTCCCGCCAACAGAAGGGCGGCGAGAAGGAAATCGCCCAGCAAGGCCTTTTCGTCGAGGAGGCGGCCCCGCGCGGGCGGCGCGGCGCGGAGCGCGCCTGGGACGTGCTGATGGTGAACGCCCGCGCCCAGGCGGAGGGCTATGTGCGGCTTCTGCCCGAGGGGCACGAGCCGCCGCCTTTCGTCATCGTCTGCGACGTCGGCCACTGTTTCGAGATTTACGCCAATTTCCGCCGCGACGGAAAAGCCTTCGACCAGTTTCCCGACCGCCGCTCCTTCCGTATCCATCTTGAAGAGCTGCGGGAGCCCGAAAAGCGCGCGCTGCTCGCCGCGATCTGGACCGACCCGCTGTCGCTCGATCCGGCGCGCAAGTCCGCCCGCGTCACCCGCGAAATCGCGGCGCGGCTCGCCGCCGTCTCGAAAGCGCTGGAGGCCGCGCGCCACGCGCCGGAGATCGTGGCGATGTTTCTCATGCGGTGCCTCTTCACCATGTTCGCCGAGGACGTGGGCCTGCTGCGCAAGGAGGCTTTTTCCAAAATTCTCGACAGCTGCGCGAAAAAGCCCGACACCTTCCCCCACAAGGTCGGCCAGCTCTGGGAGGCGATGGACAGCGGCGGCTACGCCCATGCGCTCGAAGAGCGCGTCGCGCGCTTCAACGGAACCTTCTTCAAAAACCACCGCGCGCTGTCGCTGGGGCGCGAAGAAATCGGCGAACTGGCGCAGGCGGCGCGTTACGACTGGCGCGAGGTCGACCCGTCGATTTTCGGCGCGCTGCTGGAACAGGCGCTCGACCCGCATGAGCGGCGCCGGCTCGGCGCGCATTTCACGCCGCGCGCCTATGTCGAGCGACTCGTCGTCGCCACCGTCATCGAGCCCTTGCGCGAGGACTGGGCGGCGGCGCTCGCCACCGCCGAGCGGCAGAAATCGGAAGGACGGTGCGAGGCCGCCGTCGCCACCGTCGCCGCCTTTCACGACCGGCTCTGCGCAACGCGCGTGCTCGACCCCGCCTGCGGCACCGGGAATTTTCTCTATGTGGCGCTGGAGCTGTTGAAACGTCTCGAAGGCGAAGTCCTGGAGGCGCTCGCCGATCTCGGCGGGCAGGAGGCGCTGACCGGGCTCGAAGGCCACAGCGTCGGCCCGCAGCAGTTCCTGGGGCTCGAGATCAACGCGCGGGCGAAGGCGATCGCGGAGCTCGTTCTCTGGATCGGCCATCTGCAATGGCACGTGCGCACGCGCGGCGGCATGCCCGGCGAGCCGATCCTGCAGGCCTTCGACAACATCGTGACGAAGGACGCCGTGCTCGAAGCGGAAAAGGTCTTGAAACGGGACGCACGCGGCAAGCCGGTGACGCGGACGGGGCCGGACGGCGGAGCGATGGAGGTCTACGAGTACAGGAATCCGCGGCGGCCGGCGTGGCCGGACGCGGAGTTCATTGTCGGCAATCCGCCGTTTATCGGCGGCAAAGATGTCCGCGCGCGGCTCGGCGACGATTATGCGCAGGCGCTCTGGGCCGCGCATCCGCAGATGAACGAGTCTGCAGATTTCGTCATGTATTGGTGGGATCACGCCGCCGAACTGTTGACGCGCAAGGCAACGACGTTGCGGCGCTTCGGCCTCGTCACCACCAATTCGATCACGCAGGTGTTTCAGCGCCGCGTGGTGGAGCGGCATCTGAACGCCAAGGCGCCCGTGTCGCTCGTCATGGCGATCCCCGATCATCCATGGACGAAGGCGACGAAGGACGCGGCTGCGGTGCGGATTGCGATGACGGTAGTGGAAGCCGGAGCGAAAGAGGGGCGGTTGCTGGAGGTCGTGAAGGAAAACAGCCTAGAAACGGACGCGCCTTTGGTCGACTTTGCTGAAAAATACGGAAGAATAAACAGTGATCTCACTAGCGGAGCAGACGTGACGGGAGCCCTCGCACTTAAGGCAAACAAAGGTATTTCGTTCCGTGGAATTACTTATATGGGAAGCGGATTTATCATTCAGGAAAACGAAGCAGCTCTCTTCAGAACGGCAGGTGAAGATTATAACAAGTTTATCAAGCCCTATATAAGCGGTCGCGATTTGTCATCACGCCCTAGAGGGGTTTTCGCGATTGATTTATTCGGATTGCGTAAAGATGAAGTGGCAAGAAGAATGCCCCGCATCTACCAGCACCTTCTCCGGAATGTGAAGCCGGTGAGAGACCACGACCGGAGAGCCTCTTACCGTGAAAACTGGTGGATTTTTGCTGAGCCTCGCTCAGAATTCCGATCAGCAATCGATGGACTTCCGGCGTATATTGCTACTACTCAGACCGCCAAGCATCGTGTCTTTACAAGACTAGATCGACACTGGTTACCCGATCAAACTCTAGTTTTGATAGCCTCCGACGACGGGTTCGTGCTCGGGGTTGTATGCTCGCGCATTCATGCGATCTGGACAAAAGCCAATTCAGCCTCTCTTGGTGTCTATGTCGGAGACGTTCGCTACACAAACTCGCGCACCTTCGACCCCTTCCCCTTCCCCGACGCCGATGATCTGCAAAAGCACCGCATTCGCCAAATCGCGGAAGAACTCGACGCGCATCGAAAGCGCGTTCTCGCCGAGCATCCGCATCTCACGCTGACGGGGCTTTACAATGTGCTCGAAAAATTGCGCGCGGGCGGCGGGCCCTGCGTGTTTTCCGGCGCCGAGCGCAAGATTTTCGACGACGGGCTCGTGCTGATTTTGAAAGAACTGCACGAGAGGCTCGACGACGCTGTGGCCGCCGCCTATGGCTGGCCGGCCGATCTTGCGGAGGACGAGATTCTCATCCGCCTCGTCGCGCTCAATCGCGAGCGGGCGCGGGAAGAGGCGCAGGGCCATGTGCGCTGGCTGCGGCCCGACTATCAAATCCCCCGCTTCGGGCAGGCGCAGGAGCGCGCCGAACTCGCGCTCGGCGACGGCGCCGCCCGCCCGGCCCAGGCTGCGTCGAAGCCCGCCTCCCCGCCGACGACCACGGCCAGACGGCGGCCGTCGTCCTCGCCCTCGCCGCCGCCGAGGCGCCGCTCGACGCCGAGGCGCTGGCGAGCCGCTACAAGCAGGGCCGCCGCGTCGCCGCCAAGATCGCCGCCGTCCTCGCGGCGCTGGCCCGCACCGGCATGGTCGCCACGCTCGACGGCGGCCGCAGCTTCCTGCTGCGCCGAGTCGCGTAAGCCGCCGCCGGTCGCGAGCCGCGTCCCCCTCTCCTTTTGCGGCGAGGCGTTGGGGGGTCGACAACCTCGCGGCGTGATCTCCGCCCCCACCCGACCCCGCTTCGCGGGGCCACCCTCCCCGCAAGGGGGAGGGAGGGAAGCGGCGCGGTTCTTGGAAAATCTGCGTCAGCGCCCGAAAGCCTTGCGCAACTCGGCCTTCGCCTGCTCCAGCACGTGGCGGCGTTCGTCCGGCAAATCGCGGCCGGCGCGGTTGATGTAGAAGGTGAGCATCGACATGGCCGAGCGGAACGGCGTCGATTTTCGACGCTCGCTCGCCTCCGCCGAGCGCTTGAGCGAAAGCGCGATTAGCTTCGGGTCGTCCCAGGTGAAGACGCCCGCCTCGAGGTCGAGCGCATTGCTGCCTCGCGTGACCTCCTGCGACCAATAAGCGTCCTTCTCTGCGCCGCGCGCCATCTGTTGCCTCTCCGCAACATCCTTAAACGAAAAAGCCCGGCCACCGTTCGCGGCCGCGCTGACGCGCGCGCGACAATGTCCTTGAAAAGCAACTTCCCAGCGGCCGCAACCGCTTGTAAGAACAAGTGAAACTTAACGCTTTATTTACCCTGTCCGCATTCCATGGCGCAGATCGGGCGCCCGCGCGCGCGGCAGCTTGGCTGGCTTCCCGCCACGATTTCGCCATGTCTCTCTGGCGACTTAGCCAGGTTCATCGACCGGACGATTTGAAGGGAAAAATCTGAGCATGAAATCAACCGCTTGCGCCGCAGCCTTGGCGGCTCTCGCTCTTGCCGGATGCGCCGGGACAGAGTCGCCGATCGCCTCGGCCCCCGAGTCCTACGTCAATGAGCCGCGCAGCGATGAACCTGTGGCGGGAAAGGAGGCGCTCCATTCCCATATTGCGCGCTTCGCCCGGATGTATGATATCCCCGAATCTCTCATCCACCGGTCGGTGCGGCGCGAGAGCAATTACAATCCCGCGGCGCGTCACGGCCCCTATTGGGGCCTCATGCAGATCCGTCACGACACCGCTAGGCACATGGGCTACAAGGGCCCGGCGAACGGGCTGCTCGACGCCAAGACCAATCTCACTTACGCCGTGCCCTATCTCGCCAACGCCTACAAGCTCTCGGGCGGCAATGAAGCGCGCGCCATCAAGCTCTACGCCGGCGGCTATTATTACGAGGCCAAGCGCCGCGGCATGCTGGATCTCCTCCATAAGGAGCCGCTGGAGACGGAATAAGGTCCGTGACGGCGCGCGCCTGTCGGACGCCCGTTACTGACCTTTCGGGGTGAATGTCGAGCGCACCCGGCCGCCTTGTCCGCCGCCGCCCTGCACGGTCGCAATCCCGCTCGTCACGTCATAGACCAGCCGATCGCCCTTCACGATATTGTCGCCCTGCGTCAGGGTCACATTGCCGGTCAGATAGACCTTGTTGTCGGCCTTGTCGTAGCTGCCGCGGTCGCCGGTGCCGATCTGGTCCTTCGACACCAGCGTGACCGGCCCGTCGGCGTCGATATGCTTCACCCGGTCGTTATTGGCGCCAGCGTCGGGCGCGCCCTTGCCCTCGAGGAAGATGACGAGCCGCGATGCTTTGAGCGTCGACGGGCCGTTCGTGACGATGACGCTGCCGGAATAGACGAGCTTCTGGTCGGCGTCGAAATAATCGAGCTTGCCGGCGTCGATATTGAGCGGGTCCTTGGCCGTGGCCCCTGGCAAAACGCCTCCGGAACGACCCTTCGCGGCGACGGGACCAGCGAGCGCAAGCGCCGCAAGGGCGCAGATAATCTGGCGTTTCATCTTCATCTCACTGCGCCGCGCGCAACCCCCCTGGCGGCGCGCCGTCCTCTCCATACAGCACGGAGCGGACATTGCCGGTGAAGGTCGCGCGGCGTTCCTTCTGCGCGAATTCGACACGCTCTGAGTGGACCTCGCCGCCCTGGATCTTCAGCGTGACAGGCTTCTCGGACGTCATGACGCTCGCCTTGAAATCCATGGCGGCTGTCTCTGTCGTCAGGTCGAAGTTTTTTGCGTCCGTGATCTGGACGCCGCCGCTCATGTCGGCGCGGTCGACCTTGGTGCTGTAGACAGCCTTCGGCGCCGTCAACGTGACGGCGCCCTCGCCGGCCGTCTCGACGCGCACTTCCAGGCCGTCCAGATCAAAGACGTCGGGCTTGGCGATGTCCTGCACGCCGACGCGCGCCCGCACCTCATAGGGCCGGCCGTCCTTGCGATAGCCCACGAGCTTGGGGCTTTCGATGACGATGCGCGTCCCCTGAAGCGCGACGCGGGCGAGATTGAGGTCAACGGGCAGAAAGCGCAGCGACCCGATGAGCAGGCCGAGCCCGACGAGGCCGACCATGCCGCCGACGCCCCAGACGATCCAGCGGCGCAGCTTGGCGACCCGCGCAGTGTGACGCAACGCTTCGGGAAACGCGCTTTCTCGGCGCGCGGTGAGCCCGGCGAGCCGGTCGCGGCCAGTGGTCGGCATGGGGCCGACGCGCCCGTTCATTCCGGGCGTCGCAGGCGCGGCCGGAGGCGGAACGGGTGAAGCGTCAGCGGCGCTGCCGTCTGTCATGCGCGGCTTTATCCGGCTCCCAAGTGGCGAATTCGAGGCGCCGAGGCGCCATCCCTCATGCGCCGGTCACTCGTGGGAAAAGACATCGATTTCCGGCCAACCGCTTAGATCGAGCTCTGCGCGCGTCGGCAGGAAATCGAAACAGGCCTGCGCCAACTCTGTCCGCTCCTCGCGGGCGAGCATGGCGTCGAGCTTTTCCTTGAGCTGATGCAGATACAGAACGTCCGAGGCCGCGTAAGCCTGCTGCGCGTCGGTCAAGCTCGCCGCGCCCCAGTCGGAGGACTGCTGCTGCTTGGAAATCTCGACGCCCACGAGCTCGCGCACCAGATCCTTCAAACCATGGCGGTCGGTATAGGTGCGCGTGAGCTTGGAGGCGACCTTGGTGCAGTAGACCGGCGCCGGCATGAAGCCGAAAGTCTTGGCGAGGATCGCCAAGTCGAAGCGCGCAAAATGAAAGAGCTTCAGCACGCTCGGATCGGCCAGCAGCTTTTCGAGGTTGGGCGCGCGGGTCTGGCCGCGGGCGATCTGCACGAGTTCGGCGTCGCCATCGCCAAACGAGAGCTGCACGACGCACAGGCGGTCGCGGTGGGGATTGAGCCCCAGGGTCTCGGTGTCGATTGCGACAATGGACGAAAGAGCGGCCCCCGAGGGGAGGTCGCCCTGGTGCAGGCGTATCGTCATGGCGTCCGATTCGTTTAGTGCGGTTCCGCTCTCTTAGCGAAAAGCGGAAAGCTTGTCGAAACCGCGTTATTTCTGACGGCGGGCGGCCCCCTTGAACGGGCTTTCCCCCGCCTCCAGGCGATCCTCGATGAACTTCGCCCAGGCGATGAGCGGCTCGCAGACGGTGGCCGTGATTTGCCGAAAACTGAAGTCGGGATCGCCAGCGAGGCTGCGCAGCGAATGGCCGAGATAATAGGCTTCGACCAGCGTCTGCTCCAGCCGCACGCGCCCGCCGTCAGCGGCCTCGGAGCCTCCCGACTCGTTGACATCCATCATCATGCTCACGCTCCCCCAGCTTTCGTTCCCGGACGCGTCATCGCGGCCCTGCCCGGCCCGCCCGGCCTTGCCGGACGCGGGAATTCAACGACGACGTTTAGAACCCATAAACTCTCAACGCCGGGATATCGGAAACAGGCGCATTTTAAGGACACTATGCTACAGCTTAAGCGCATTCGAAAATCCGAGCCGCCGCGATCGGTGCGCGCCCCCGCCTCTTGCCAGCGGGAAAGGGGCCGTTCACTGTAATTTCAACGCAGCGCACAATGGACAACCCGAGTGACCGAGGAACAGCTTAGCTTCAGCGGCGCCGAGCGGCGCTTCAACGCCGTCTTCATCGAATTGTCAGTCCGCCTCTTCGTCATAGGCTTCCTGGCCTATTGGACCTTCGCAATCGTCGCGCCCTTCGGCGCGATGATCGTCTGGAGCGTCGTGCTCGCCGTGGCGCTTTACCCGCTTTTCGACCGGCTCGCGGCGGCGCTCGGCGGGCGCCCCACTGTCGCCGCCGCGCTAATCACGCTCGCGGCGCTGCTTCTCGTCATCGGGCCGGCGACATGGATGGGCGTCGGCTTTATCGATCCGGTAAAGGGCCTGATCGCCGGATTCGACAATGGCGACATCGCCGTTCCACCGCCGCCCGAAGCGGTCAAGAACTGGCCGATTGTCGGAGAGCAGATCTTTACTTTCTGGGCGCTCGCCTCGACCAATCTGCACAGCGCCCTGGCGCAAATTCTGCCGCAGCTCAAACCGGTCGGCGAATATCTGCTCGGCATGGTGCGCAACGCCGGCGTCGGCACGCTGAAATTCCTGTTGTCGATGATCCTGTCCGGCTTCCTGCTCGCCTATGCCGCGCCGCTCATGGTCGGGGTGCGGGCGCTGGCGCGGCGCATCGATCCGTCCAACGGCCACAAATATCTCGATATCGCCGGGGCGACGATCAACGCCGTCTCACGCGGCGTGATGGGCCTTTCGATCATGCAGGCCGTCGTCGGCGGGATCGGCATGTTCCTGGCGAATGTGCCCGGGGCGAGCCTGCTGACAATCGCCATTCTCGTCCTCGGCATTGTGCAGATCGGTCCGCTCATCATCGTCGCGCCGGTCGTGTTCTGGGCCTGGACCGTGCTCCCCACCGCCGGGGCGCTGGCGCTGACGCTCTGCATGCTGACGGTGAACTATATGGACAATGTGCTGAAGCCCTTCATCTTCGCGCATGGACTCTCGACGCCCATTCCGGTGATCTTCATCGGCGTCATCGGCGGCGTTCTGGCGCATGGCGTCGCGGGACTGTTCGTCGGCCCGGTCGTGCTCGCCGTCGTCTGGGAGCTCGGGACCGCCTGGATCGCCCAGGAAATCGCCGCCGGCGCGCAAAAGGCGCCGCAGCCCGAACCGCTCGTCGCGCCGCAGCAGGAGCAGATCGAAGCCTCCTGATCGACCCTTATCCGCCGCGCAGCGCCTTGAGCACTTTGAGGCTGGCGCGGCCGTTGCGCGGCAGACCGACGCGGCTCTGATAATCGGCGATCGCCTCCTTGGTCTTCGTGCCGATCACGCCGTCGGCGTCGCCGACGTCATAGCCCGCGCGCGTGAGCAGCGCCTGCAATTCGCGCCGTTCGGCGCGTGATAATCCCGGATCGTCCGTCGGCCAAGGAGTCTGAATGCCGGGGCGCCCCCGCAGCATGTCGGAGAGGACGGAGATCGCCAGCGCATAGGACTCCGCCGCGTTGTAGGAATAAATGGCGTCGAAGTTTTTGGTCACGAGGAAGGCCGGGCCGTTGCGCCCGGCGGGCAGCATCAGGCCGGCTGATCCGCCGCCGAGGCCGCCGCCGTCGAGCCGCGTGATTCCGCGCGCCTCCCAAAACGACATGGGCTGTTTGTGGGTGCGGCCGGAGGGTCCGGAATAGCCTTCGGGCAAGCGGACCTCGAAACCCCAATGTTCGCCGGCGCGCCAGCCGCTCTTTCTGAGGAAATTGGCCGTCGAGCCGAGCGAGTCGGCGGCGGAGCTCGCGATATTGCGGCGGCCGTCGCCGTCGAGATCGACCGCCGTGCCGAGGAACGTCGAGGGCATGAACTGCGTATGGCCGAAGGCGCCGGCCCAGGAGCCCATGAACTCGTCGCCGCGGATGTCGCCATTGTCGAGGATCTTGAGCGCCGCGACGAATTCCTTGCGCCAATAGTCGTTGCGGCGCGGCGCCTCGCAGGCGAGCGTGGCGAGCGACTGCACGACCGGCCGCTTGCCGAAACTCTTGCCGAAATCCGACTCGACGCCCCAGACCGCGACCACCGTCGCCGGATCGACGCCATAACGGGCTTCGGCGGCGTGCAGGGCGCTGGAATATTTCTGCAGCAGGACGCGCCCTTCCGCGACGCGCTCCTCGTCGACGAGGCCCGCGACATAGTCCCACACCGGCGTCGTGAACTCGGGCTGCTTGTCCATGAAGCTCACGGCGTCGTTGGGCTCGAGCCCATCGGTCGCCGCGGCGACGGTCTGTTGGCTGACGCCCGCCCCCGCCGCCGCATGGCGCAGGCCCCCGAGACAGGAGGACCACTCGCCGCGCGCCGGAGCCGCGAAAAGCACGAGCGCGGCCGAGGCCGCCAGCAGATGATTCGTCTTCATTGCCAAAGCCTATCGCAAGAAGACGTTTTTTTCACGGAAAGCGCGGCGCTCCCGAGCCAAAGGAGACGCGCGCGCGAGACCGCGCCGCCCAAAGCCGGGGGCCTCCGCGGCCGAGAGGCCCGGCGCCTCCTCAGACCGGCCGGTTGGCGTTCCGGTTGCGCACCGGGCCCATGCGCTCGACGCCTTGCGCGTAGCTGATCACGTCGAAGCGCGCATTGAAGCCCAGCGCCGCGTCGGCGACCGCATCGGTCTTGCCGCCGGTCGACAGCTTCTTCAGATCGCCCTTGTCGAGATAAAGAAGTTCGAGAAGCTCGTTATAGACCGTCGCCTCGTCGATCGGGAGCACGTGATAGGTGACGCCGTCGATCTCGACCTCATATTTGGCGAGAAGGTCGATGTTGTTGCAGAAGATGAAATATTTTCCTTCAGGCGAGAACAGGCCCTTCGTCACCTTAGCGAGGTCGGTCAGCCATTCGAAGGAATGAAGATAACAGGCGAAGAACGGGATTGTCGGTTCTCCGACATTCGCGATGGCGATCACCTGATCGACCGAGCGCTCCGGCGGACGCTTCTCGTCGGCGAGCTGCTCCTGGAAAATAAGCGCCAATTCGCCACGGAAACCAAAGCGGCCGGGCTTTTCGGTCGGGCCTTTCAGCACCGCGTTGAGAAGGCGGCCCTGCTCTTCCAGCGTCTTGAAGGCGGTGTCGGCAATACTCGTCATGTCGTCTCTCTTCGCCGTTTGGAATTCTTTGGCGGGAACGACTGAGCAACCGACATGCCAGCGGGTAAGAAACATGCGCCGGACAGCCTGCGGCGATCCGGCGCATGTTGAGCTTTTGGAACTGTGGCGGCCGCTTTACTGCTCGCAGATCCGGCGCGGACGCGAGCCAATGACGTCGCCATATTCGTCGAACACCGGCCGGCGCTCGGTCCAGCAGCGGACCGGCGGCGGCGGCGGCGCATAGACGACGGGCGGGGCCGACTGAGCCAGCGCGCCGCCGGCAATGGCGCCGAGCGCGAAGCCGCCAATGCCGGCGGCGATGGCGGGCCCGGCCGAGTCGGCCCTTGCGGGCGCGGCCGGAAGCGTCAGGGCCCCGATCGCCGAAGCGGCGAGAATCGCGGCGAGGAACTTGCGCATGGAAAACTCTCCCAAAGGGCGATGGGGCTTGGACGAATAGCCTTCCATCGCGACGTTAGCCACCGATGGTCGATGAATCGTAAATGCGCGGCGAAATGGTGACGCCTTTACGTCCATCTCCTTCAAATTGCGGAGATTTTCGGCTTCGCAGGCGGCCGCGTCGCAGGACCCGGGGCGCCTGGGGCCTTCGCCTTCTCCCAGCCGCCGGCGGGCGCCGGCGCCTCGTTGGCGGCGCGCGGCGGCTCCTTGGCGTGGAAGGCCGCGGCGGCGGCCTTCGCCGCGGCCAGCTCTTTGGAGTCGAGCCGGGCGGCGACTTCGTCCCGCTTCTTGGCGGCGTCGGCGTCGCCCTGTTCGGCGGCGGCGGAAAACCAGACATAGGACTGAACGAGACTCTGGCCGACGCCGAGCCCGCGCGCGTAGAGGATCGCCAGATTGTACTGGCTGTCGCGCACGCCATATTCGCCCGCCCTGCGGAACCACTCGGCGGCCACCGCATAATCCGGTTTGCCGCCGTCGCCGCCTTCGGCGAGCAGCACGGCGAGATTATGCATGGCGCGGGCGTTCCCCGCCTCGGCGGCGGATTGATAGAGCTTGCGGGCGCGCGAGTAGTCGCGCGCGACGCCTAGTCCCTTCTCATAGAGAGAACCAAGCCGGTATTGCGCCGGCGCGACGCCCTTCCCGGCGGCCTTTTCGAACCATTGCGCGGCGGTCGCCGGATCGCGCGGCACGCCGCGCCCCTCGGCCATGCGCAGCGCGAGTTCATATTGCGCCCCCGGATCGCCGCCCTCGGCGAGCGCCCGGATGGCGACGACGGCGTCCGGCGGCGGCAGCGGATTGAGGCCCGCTCCGCCAATCGAGCCGACGGGGGTCTTGTCGAGAGGCCCCGGCGTTTCGGCCTGCGGCGCGAGCATCCTGGGCGGCGGAGCGGCCGGAGGGCGGGGCGCCGCTTCCGGCGCGTTGGCGGAGGGGCGGGCGGGCGTCGCCGGCGCGAGCGCGGGCGTCTTCGCCGCGCCCTGGCTGGCGCCCGTACGCGCGGGGGCGCCTGGCCCCGGGGCGGCTTCGGGCTCGGCGTCGCTCTCGGTGTGGGCGGCCTCGGCATGGCGTCTGTCCTGGCGCCATTTATCCGCGCCCTCGATTCCGACGCGGGCGATCTGATAGGCGCCGATCATCAGCACCAGCGCGCCGAGGCCGAGCAACAACGGCCGCTTGCGTTCTTGAATGGCCGCGAGAAGGCCGCCGCTCTTTCCCTCTGGCGCCCGCTCGCCGCTCTCAGCGAAGGCTTCGGCGCGCAGGGCGGCGTTGCGGCGTTCCTGATACGCCGTTTCGGCGGCGGCGGCGTCGCGCGCAGCCTGCTGAGCGGCGCGGCGCGCAGCCGCGATGAAATCCATCTGCGCGGATTCCGGCGCCGCGGCGAAGGCGGTCTCGCGTCGCTGCGGGCGGGGCGCGCCGGGCGGCATGAGGAAATCGCCGAGTTCGTCGTCATCCGTGAGACGCGACGGCGGACGCGGCTCCGCGGCGGACGCCGGCTGCGCGGCTGCGCCAGCTTTTGCGGGCGCGGTCACGCCGGTTCGAATTTCGGTCAGCTCGTCCTCGAACATCGCCAGACGATCGACGACGCGTTCGAGGGTTTCGTGCACCGCGAGCAGCGTCTCATGGGTGCGCTGGCCGCTTGCGTCCTGCTTGTCCCGAATGTCGGCGAGCTCGCGCTCAAGCGCCGCGCGCAAGGCGCCCGGGCCGGGGCTCGCCTCGCGCAGGATCTCCTGCGTGGCGCGACGTACGGCCTCCTCGGCGGCTAAAGAGGTGGCGCTTTTGGTCTCCTCCATCTGCGCGACGAGGGCGGCGATCTTCCCTTCGACGGCGGCGAGGGCGGCGCCATTGTGGTCGTTGCGGTCGAGACGTTTCGACAAGGCGCCGATCTGCGTCTCGAGCGCCCTGAACGCCTCCGCGTCGCCTTGCGAGTCGGCCGCCTGATTGATGCGCGCCGCGAGCTGTTCGACAAGCTCGGCCATTTCGAATTGGCGCGCCGCCGGCGAGGCTTCCTCCACCCGATGCGCCAGCGCCGATTGCATGCGGTCGAGCCGCGCGGCGATGTCGTCGAGCTGCGGATTGCCCGTCCCCGCCGCGCTCAGCGTCGAGTGGGCGCCCGGATCGTCGAGACGGTCGATCTTTTGCGACAATTGTTCGAGCTGGCGGCGGAGCGGCTCGATGTCCGGCGCGTGCGCATGCGCGGCGAGCGCCGTCTCCACCTTGCGATCCAGTCCGCGCACCAGATGTTCGATGGCGCCGATGGCGGGCCCCTCGGCGCCCCCCTGCTCGAGCCGTTGCGCGAGCGTCTCGCGCATCCCGTCGATACGTTGAGCGAGATCGCGAAACTGCTTTTCCGCGGGAGGACTCGCGAGCATGCCCTCGATGCGCGCGATCGCCTCGGCGGAGACGGCGTCGGGCAGCAAGCGCGTTCCGAGCGTGTCGAGCTTGCGGCCAATTTCCTCGAGCGCGGGCGTCTCCGGTTTTTGCTCCAACGCCGTATCGAGCTTGCGCGCGAGACCCGCCACGAGCTTCTCGAGCCCGGAGGTGTCGACGCGTTGCGCCGCGCCGTTCTCGAAGCGCTTGGCGATCATCTGGCCGAGATCGTCGATGCGCTTGCCCAATTCGTCGATGCGCTTGCCGCCGGCGCTGGCGACGAGCGCGTCCACCTTGCCGGCGAGCTGTTCGAGGCGGCCGTTGAACGTGTCGAAACTCGCGTTCGTCTCGGTGGAGACGATCGCGCGGATCGAGCGCGCGACTTCGCCCATGTCCAGGGCGGCCGCGGCCTTGGCGGCGACGCCGACCCCCGTGCGCGTCAACGCGTCGACGCGCTGGGCGAGGTCGACCAGGCGCGTCTCGATCTTCTCGAGCGGCAGCGGACGGGCGGCGAGCGCTGCGAGCTGCTCGCGGATTTCGCCGACCCGCGCGACGAGGTCGCGGACGAGCGTGGCGTCGCCGGGGCTCGGCTGCTGAAGCGAGTCGAGCCGGCGCCCGATGGTCAGCACGTCGGCGTGGAGATTACGGACGATCGGGCTCGGGTCGAGATCCCGGATGGCGGCGCGCAACTCGCCGGCGATCCGCTCGGCCGGCGCCAGCAGATCATCGGCGACGCCGCGGCAGCGCTGCGTCTCGACACGGCGCGCGAGATCGTGCAGCGCCGTCTCGATGGCGGCGACCGAGGCGCGGGGCGCGAGGTCGCCAATCGCCCCGGACATCTCCTCGAGGTCGCGGCGCAGGCCCTCGATCTGACGCATCGCCACCAATTGCTGATCGGCGCGCTGCGCGGCGCCCTGCCGCACCGTTTCGAGCTGCGACGAAATCGAGTCGAGCGAGGCGTGAACCGCGGCGAAACGCTCTGCCGGGGGCGCGCCGTCCCAGACATCCGGCGCGGGCGCGGGGGGCGGAACGACGGGCGCGGCGGGCGACGGGACAGCCGGCGCCGGCTCGGGCCGCTTTGGCCCCTGCGTCGGCTCGGCGGCGTTGAGCGCGCGCTGCCGGCGGGTGATCTCGGCGATCGCCGCGTCGAGCGGGCGACGGGGCGGCGGCTCGGCATGATCCGCGGCCGGGCTCGGGGCGCGGCCGCGCGCGCGGGGCTCGGGGTCGAGCCGACGGGCGATCTCCTCCAGGCGCCGGTCGAGCCCCTCGAGCGCGCGCTCGACGTCGGAGACGCGGTCCGCGTCGGAAAGCTCGTCGAGCCGCGCCTCGAGCCGCGCCAGCGCGGAGCGAATGGGGCGCGCGTTCGCGCCCGCGGACGGCTGTTCAGATAGGCGCGACTCGATGCGCCCCAGCCGCTTCGCCAGGAACGCCAAGCCCTCTTCTGCGCTCTCGCGGCTCAATTCGCCGTCTTCGACCAGGCCAGCGAGATTGTCGAGGGCGCGCGCGGTCTGACGCTCGCTCTGGGCGATGCGACGGCCGAGGACCGCCGCCGCGTCGGCGAAAATCTCCTGCTGGTCGCGGCGTGGGGCGCGACGCCCGCGCGACTCGCGCCGGGGCTCGTCATCGTCTTTCTCGTGAAATGCTTCGTCGCGGCGCCGGCGGGGTTCCGCCCTGAGCTCCCGCGCGTCGTCGCGCCAGCGGCGCGGCCGAGGTTCATCGGCGCGCTCACGGTCGTCCCGCGCGCCGCCGCCGCGCGCGAGCCGTCGCGCGATCGTTTCGACCCGATCGTCCTCATCGTCAGTGTCGAACGCCTCATCGTCGAACGCCTCCGCCTCCGCCCGAATCACATCGTCCAGCCAGGCGCCGAGGCGTTTCCCGGACCGGCGCGCTTCCGCGCGGGCCGAGCCGCCGGCGTCGTCGTCGAGTCCACGGTGTTTGCGGGAAAGTGCCTTGGTCATGTGCGTATCCGGCAAGCCCGTCTGTTGCGGATGGCTCGAGAGAAGAGTGAACGAAAACAACCCGTGGGTCGGCTCGACAGCGCCCGCGAATCGGGGCGTTAACCATAGATGGCCGAGACGGCGCCGTGAGCGACTTTCCTCTGTTTGCGGTAAACAAGCCGTTAAAGCTCCGGCAATCTGTCAACCTTCGTTCATGTTTACGAAACAAATGATTAGCCATGCTCGCCTTATTCCGTTTCGGGCAAGCCGCCGCGCCTATCCGTAAACCACTTGAGCTATGTTCACGCCCCTATTGCGCGCGCCACGCGCCCTCTCTACCTAAGACGCGAACGGCGTCTCCTCCGGGCCGCGCACAGCGACTGGGAGTCGACCTTTGGCGGGAGAAATCGATGCCGAGCTATAGAGCGCCTGTTGACGACACGCTTTTTCTCCTCAACGACGTGCTGCAGTTTCAGCGTTTCGGCAATCTGAAAGGGTTCGCCGACGTCAGCCCCGACGTTCTCGCCCAGATTCTCGGCGAAGCCGGCAAGATTTGCGAAGAGATCCTCGCCCCGCTCAACCAATCCGGCGACGCCAATGGCTGCCGGCGCGACGCCGACGGCGGCGTGACGACGCCCGCCGGCTTCAAATCGGCCTTTCAGGCCTACGCCGAGGGCGGGTGGATCAGCCTGCCCGTGCCGGAGGAATATGGCGGTCAAGGCCTGCCCTTCACGTTGTCGACGCCGATGAGCGAATATGCGTCTGCGGCGAATATGGCGTTCGCCATGTATCCGGGCCTGACGCAGGGCGCGCTGGCCGCGCTGCTCACGCATGGTTCGGAAGAGCAGAAGCGGCTTTACGTTCCCAAAATGGCCGAAGGCCGCTGGACCGGCACCATGAATCTGACGGAGCCGCAGTGCGGCACCGATCTCGGCCTCTTAACCACCAAGGCGGTTCCGCGCGGCGACGGCTCCTATTTGATCACGGGACAGAAGATTTTCATCTCCGCCGGCGAACACGACCTTGCTGAAAACATCATCCATCTCGTGCTCGCGCGCATCGAGGGCGCGCCGGCGGGCGTGAAGGGGATATCGCTCTTTATCGTGCCGAAGATCTCCGTGAACGCCGACGGTTCGCTGGGCGCGCGCAACGGCGTCTCCTGCGGCTCCATCGAAGAGAAGATGGGCATTCACGGCAACTCGACCTGCGTGATGAATTACGACGGCGCGCAGGGCTTTCTCGTCGGCGAAGCCAATCGCGGCCTCAACGCGATGTTCGTGATGATGAACGAGGCGCGGCTCGGCGTCGCCATTCAGGGCCTCGCGCAGTCGGAAGTCGCCTATCAGAACGCCGTCGCCTATGCGAAGGAGCGCCTGCAGGGCCGCGCCCTGTCGGGGCCGAAGAATCCCGACAAGAAAGCCGATCCCATCATCGTGCACCCGGATATCCGCCGCATGCTCATGGAGATCAAGGCGTTCAACGAGGCGGCGCGCGGGTTGACGCTCGCCGCCGCGCTCGACAGCGACGTCGCGCATCGCTCGGAAGACGCCGCGGCGCGGCAGGCGGCGGAAGATCGGCTGAGCCTGATGACGCCGGTGCTGAAGGGCGTGTTGACGGATATCGGCTTCGACAATGCGGTGAAGGCGCAGCAGGTCTTCGGCGGCCATGGTTACATTCGCGAATGGGGCATGGAGCAGTTCGTGCGCGACGCGCGCATCGCCATGATCTACGAGGGCGCGAATGGCATTCAGGCGCTCGACCTCGTCGGCCGCAAATTGCCGCGCGAGGGCGGCCGCGCGATCATGGCCTTCTTCAGGGACGGCGCGGAACTGCTGCAGTCGCATGGCGACAAGGAGGCCATGAGGCCCTTCGTCGCGCCGACTCAGGCGGCGCTGAACGACTTGCAGAAAGCGAGCATGTGGCTCATGCAGAATGGGCTCGCCAAGCCCGACAACGCCGGCGCGGCGTCCTATGACTATATGCATCTCCTCGGCCGCGTCGCGATGGCGCTGATGTGGGTCAAGATCGCCGCCGTTGCGCTGGACAAGAAGGCGCGTGAGCCCGATCAGGCCGCACGCATGGACGCGAAGCTCGTCACCGCGCGCTTTTACATGGAGCGGATGCTGCCGGAGACGTCCCTGCGCCTCGCGCGCATTGGCGCCGGCGCCGACACGATGATGTCGCTTGCGCCGGAGATGTTTTGAGGTCGAGCGGCCCCTACCCGTCGCTCCTTTGGAGCGGCGCCCTCCCCGCAACAGGGAGGGAAGTTAGACATCGCCAGCCCCTCCCCTCCCATCGCGGGGAGGGCGGCCCGCCGATCGGGCCGGGCGGCGAACAAGAACGAGAGGAAACGTCATGCCCGAGGCTTATATTTACGACGCCGTCCGGACGCCGCGCGGGCGCGGCAAGCCGGATGGTTCGCTGCATGAAGTATCCTCGCTCGGCCTCGCCAATACGGCGCTGACGGCGATCAAGGCGCGCAACAATCTTCAAGGCCCGGAAGTCGACGACGTCATTCTCGGCTGCGTCGATCCCGTCGGCGAGGCGGGCGGCGACATCGCGCGCGCCGCCGCCATCGCTTCCGGCTACACGTACAAAGTCCCGGGCGTGCAGATCAACCGCTTCTGCGCCTCGGGCCTCGACTCGGTGAATTTCGCCGCCGCCGAAATCATGTCCGGCCAGCACGAGCTCGCGATCGGCGGCGGCGTCGAATCGATGAGCCGCGTCGGCATCGGCGCCTCGGGAGGCGCCTGGCCGGTCGATCCGACGATCGCCATCCCCTCCTATTTCATGCCGCAGGGCGTCTCCGCCGATCTCATCGCGACGAAATACGGTTTCTCGCGCGACGACGTCGACGCCTATGCCGTCGAGTCGCAAAAGCGCGCAGGAGTGGCGTGGCGGGAGGGCCGCTTCGCCAAATCCATCGTGCCGGTGACGGATGTGAATGACGTTACGCTGCTCGATTACGACGAGCATATGCGCCCCGACACCAATATGCAGGCGCTCGCGAGCCTGAAGCCGTCTTTCGCCTTCTACGCCGAACAGGGCGGCTTCGACGCCGTGGCGATCCAGGCCTATCCGGCGATCGAGAAGCTGAATTACGTCCATCACGCCGGCAATTCGTCGGGCATTGTCGACGGCGCGGCGGCGGTGCTCGTCGGCTCGAAAGAAGCGGGCGACAAGATCGGCGCCAAGCCCCGGGCGCGCATTCGCGCCTTCGCCAACATCGGCTCAGAGCCCGCGATCATGCTGACTGGCCCCGTCGACGTGACGCGCAAGGTGCTCGACCGCGCCGGCATGACGCTCGACGACATCGACCTTATCGAAGTCAACGAGGCGTTCGCCGCCGTCGTGCTGCGCTATCTGCAGGCCTTCGATCTCGATCCGGCGAAGGTCAATCCCAATGGCGGCGCCATCGCCATGGGCCACCCGCTCGGCGCAACCGGCGCGATGCTCGTCGGCGTGGCGCTCGACGAACTGGAGCGCACCGGCAAGTCCACCGCGCTGGTGACGCTTTGCATCGGCGCGGGCATGGGCACGGCGACGATTATCGAACGGGTGTGATGGAACATGCGCAGGCGGCAGTGCGAACAAAGCGCAGCCATCCAACGTCGCCCAGGAACATCGTCGCCTTCTAGAGTGACGAATGGATCGAATTGAGGACACTGAAATGACCCTCGCCAATTTCCGCTTCGAGACCGGCGCCGACGGCGTGGCGCTCCTCATCTGGGACATGCCCGGCCGCTCGATGAACGTCATCACGCCCGAGGTGATGAGCGAACTCGAACAGGTCGTCGACACGGTCGTCGCCGACGCTGCGATCAAGGGCTGCGTGATCGCCTCCGGCAAGAGCGCCTTTTCCGGCGGCGCCGATCTCTCCATGTTGCAGCAAGGCGCGGCCGAATATGCGAAAGCGCGCAAGGAGCAGGGCGAGGAAGCGGCGAACAAGCTGTTTTTCGAGACCTCTCGCAAACTCTCGAAGCTCTATCGCAAGTTAGAGACCTGCGGAAAGCCCTTCGCCGTCGCGATTCAGGGCGTCTGCCTGGGCGGCGCGTTCGAGCTGGCGCTCGCCTGCCATTATCGCGTGATGGCGGACGACGAGAAGACCAAGGTCGGCCTGCCGGAGATCAAGGTCGGACTCTTCCCCGGCGCCGGCGGCACGCAGCGCGTTTCGCGCATCATGCAGACCGGCGACGCGCTGCAATTCCTTTTCCGCGGCGACCAGCTCAAGCCGAAAGCGGCGCTCGGCGCCAAGCTCGTGCACGAAATTGCGCCGCGCGAAGAGATCGTGGCGCGCGCGCGGGCGTGGATCGCCAATGGCGGCAAGGCGCAGGCGCCGTGGGACGCCAAGGATTTCAAAAACCCCTCCGGCAAGGTCTTCTCGCCGACCGGCATGATGATCTGGCCGGCAGCCAACGCCATCTACCGCCGAGAGACCTACGATAATTATCCGGCCGCCAAAGCCATTCTGCATGCCGCCTATGAAGGGCTGCAATTGCCGATGGATCAGGCGCTCGACGTCGAGTCGCGCTGGTTTGCGCATATTCTGCGCTCGAAGGAAGCGGCGGCAATGATCCGCTCGCTGTTCCTGTCCAAAAACGAACTCGAGAAGGGCGCACATCGGCCTGCTGAGATTCCGCCAACGACGCTCAAAAAGATCGGCGTTCTCGGCGCAGGCTTCATGGGCGCGGGCGTCGCCTATGTCAGCGCGCTGAACGGGATCGAGGTCGTGCTGATCGACCGCGACCAGGAAAGCGCCGACAAGGGCAAGGCGACGATCGACAAGCTCATCTCCGGCTCAGTCGCCAAGGGGCGCGCCACGCAGGCGGATAAGGACGCGCTGATGGCGCGCGTGACGGCGACCGCGGATTACGCCGCGCTTGCGGGCAGCGACCTCATTCTGGAGGCGGTCTTCGAGGATCGCGCCGTGAAGGCGGAAGCGACCGCGCGGGCGCAAGCGGTCGTCGGCGGCGACGTCGTTTTCGCCTCCAACACCTCGACCCTGCCGATCAGCTCGCTCGCCGAGACCTCGATGAGTCCGGAGAACTTCGTCGGCATTCATTTCTTCTCGCCGGTCGAGAAGATGCTCCTCGTCGAAGTGATCATGGGCAAGGAGACGGGCGACCGGGCGCTGGCGGCCGCGCTCGACTTCATCCGCGTCATCAAGAAGACGCCGATCGTCGTGAACGATTCGCGCGGCTTCTATGCGAACCGCTGCGTGCTGAATTACGTGCGCGAAGGCCAGATCATGCTCATCGAGGGCGTGCCGCCGGCGATGATCGAAAATGTCGCGCGCATGGCCGGCATGCCGGTCGGGCCGCTCTCGCTCAACGACGAAGTGGCGCTCGATCTCGGCTGGAAAATCCTCAACGCCACCAAGAAAGATCTGGGCGACAAGGCCGTCGACCCGCGCCAGGAGCGCGTGCTGCGCTTCATGGTCGAGGAAAACGGCCGCTATGGGCGCAAGAACGGCAAGGGCTTTTACGACTACCAGCCCGACGGCAAAAAGAGCTTGTGGCCTGGGCTCTCGGCGCTCGCCCAGACCCATCTCGACCCCGACACGATCGATGTGACGGAATTGAAGCAGCGCTTCCTCGTCACGCAGGCGGTGGAGGCGGCGCGCACCCTCGCCGAGGGGGTCGTCACCGACCCGCGCGAAGCCGACGTCGGCTCCATCCTCGGATTTGGCTTCGCGCCCTTCACCGGCGGCACGCTCTCTTACATCGACGGCATGGGCGCGAAGGCCTTCGTCGCGCTCTGCGACGCGCTCGCCGCCCGCCATGGCCCGCGCTTCGAGCCGCCGCAACTGCTGCGCGACATGGCGGCCAAGGGCGAGACGTTTTACGGGCGATTCCTGCCGCAGAAGAAGGCGGCGTAACCCCTTCCCGGCTGGCCGTCTTTCGGGCGGTGACCGCGCGCGTTCCCTCTCCCCCTCGCCGGGGGAGGATAGGGAGGGGGCGCGCGCTCCACGCGGCCCGCCTCACAGGGCATGACATCCCCTTCAGCCGCCGCTAAAAGATTAACGCGGCGCGGGCCTGAGTCGCGCGCCCGTCCGGACCCTTTTGATGCCCTTTTTCGTCCTGCCCTTCCCCATCGTCGATCCGGTCGCGGTTCAGCTGGGACCGTTGCCGATCCGCTGGTATGCGCTGGCCTATGTCGGCGGCTTTGTTTGCGCCTGGATGGGCATGCGCCTGCTCGTCAGCGACGACGCGCTGTGGGCGCCGGGGCAGCCGCGGCCAAGTCAGGCGGGCATAGACGATCTCATCGTCAACACCGCGCTCGGCGTCATTATCGGCGGGCGGCTCGGCCATGTTCTGTTCTATGATCCAGCTTTCTACCTCTCTCACCCGCTCGAAATCTTTCAAACCTGGAAAGGCGGCATGGCCTTTCACGGCGGGCTGATCGGCGCCGTGATTGGCATGGCGCTCTTTGCGCGCAGCCATGGCGCGCCCTTCCTCACCGTCGCGGATATTTGTGCGGCGGTCTCCCCCATTGGCCTTTTCTTTGGTCGTCTCGCCAATTTCATCAAGCCGGAGATGTGGGGGCGCGAGACCGACGTTCCCTGGGCCATGGTTTTTCCGCCCGCGGGCGACGCCCCGCGCCATCCGAGCCAGCTTTATGAAGCCGGACTCGAAGGCCTCGCGCTGTTCGCGCTGCTGTGGCTGGTGGCCCGCGCCGGCGGCCTGAAGCAACCCGGACTTGTCACCGGCCTGTTCGGGATCGGCTATGGATTCGCCCGAATTTTCTGCGAATTCTTCCGCGAGCCGGACCCGGTGCAGGAGGCGCTGCCGCATGGCCTGACCATGGGCATGGTCCTCTCCCTGCCGCTCATCGTCGCCGGCGCGGCCATCGTCCTCTTTTCGCTGCGCCGTAGGAGCGCGCCCGCATGAATCCGTTGAAACAGGAGATTGCGGCGATGATCGCCCATGACGGGCCGATCTCGCTCGAACGCTACATGGGCCTCTGTCTCGGCCATCCGCGCTACGGCTATTACATGACCCGCGATCCCTTCGGAGCCGGCGGCGATTTCGTCACGGCGCCGGAAATCAGCCAGATGTTCGGCGAGCTTCTCGGCGTCTGGGCGAGCGAGGCCTGGCGCCTGTCGGGCGCGCCCAATCCCGCGCGGCTGATCGAACTGGGTCCTGGACGCGGCACGCTGATGTCCGACGTGCTGCGCGTCGCGCGCATCGCGCCCGACTTCCTCGACGCCATCACCGTCCATCTCGTGGAGATGAGCCCGGCGCTGCGCCGAATTCAGGAGCAGACGCTCGCCCGGGCGGCCAAGCCCGTGAGTTGGAGCGCCGACATCGCCGACACGCCGCCCGGCCCCGCGATCATTCTGGCCAATGAGTTCTTCGACGCGATGCCCGCGCGTCATTTCGTGCGGACCATCACCGGCTGGCGCGAGCGGCTTGTCGGGGTCGACGCCTCCGGCGACCTTGTTTTCGGACTGTCCGACCAGACCGAGCCCTCTCTCCGTATTCCCGCCCGCGAGGGGTCGATCATCGAAGTGAGCGCCGTCGCGCAGCGGATCATGGGCGAGATCGCGGCGCGGCTCGTGCGCGAGGGCGGCGCGATGCTCGTGATCGACTATGGTTATACCGAGACGTCGCTCGGCGACAGTCTTCAAGCCGTCGCGCGGCATGCGTATGTCGATCCGCTCGCCGAACCCGGCGAGGCGGATTTGACCGTCCATGTGGATTTCGCGGCGCTCGCCCGCGCCGCGCGCGCCGAGGGCGCCAAGGTGATGGGGCCGGTCACGCAATCGCATTTCCTGCTGCAACTCGGCATCGAGCGACGCGCTCAGTCGCTGATGAAGAAGGCGACGCCCGAACAGGCGCAGGGAATCGTCGACGCGCTCGACCGGCTGACAGGCACGAAGGAGCCCCGCCAGCATATGGGCGGCTTGTTCAAGGTCATGGCGGTGACGCACCCCGACATGCCAGACATGCCGGGCTTCATCTAGGGAGGATGCATCATGACGGCGCCGCCCGCGCTTCAGGCCGCCAACCTCGATCTGCCCGGCGTGCGCCACGCCTTCTTCACCCGCGAGGGCGGCGTCTCCGAGGGAGTCTATGGCTCGCTCAATGGCGGCGTCGGCTCGAAGGACGAGCCAGCCCGCGTGCAGGAGAACCGCGCCCGCATGGCGGCGCGCGTCGACGTGACGCCGGAACGGCTGCTGGTTCCGTTCCAGATTCACTCCGCAGACGCCCAGACCGTGCGCGAACCCTGGCCCGCCGAGGCGCGGCCGCGCTGTGACGGGCTCGTGACGCGCGAAGCGTCGCTGGCGCTCGGCGTCACCGGGGCCGATTGCGGCATGCTGCTGTTCGCCGACGCGCGGGCGGGGGTGATCGGGGCCTGCCACGCGGGCTGGAAAGGCGCCTTCACCGGCATGATCGAGGCGACCATCGCCGCCATGGAGGCGCAAGGCGCGCGGCGCGCCGATATCCACATTGCGCTCGGGCCGGCGATCGGCGCCGCGAGCTATGAAGTGGGACCGGAGTTTTCGGCGCGCTTTCTCGACGCGGATCGCGGCAATGCGCGCTTCTTTTCTCCGTCAGAGCGCGTGGGACATTCCTTCTTCGATCTGCAAGGCTTCATCGCGGCCCGCGTCGAACGGCTGGAGGTCGCCTCCTTCGAGGCGCTGGGCGTCGACACTTATGGCGACGAAGCCCGCTGCTTCAGCTACCGGCGCAGCGTCCATCGGCAGGAGCCCGACTACGGGCGGCTGGTTTCGGCGATCGCGCTGGCCGGTTGACGGCGAGGAGCGCTACTTCGTCGCGTAGGTGAACAGCATCGCATGCGGCAGGCCGCGCGGCGGCGCCGGGAAAGGCGCGGCGGCGCGGACGGCGGCGAGCGCGGCGGCGTCGAGGTCTGGCAGGCCGCTGGTCTTATAGACGGCCTGATGGGTCAGATTCCCCATCTCGTCGATGTAAAAAGCCACGACGCCCCGGCTCGACATCGGGATTTCGCGCACCCGCGCCGGAATCCGCATATGCGGCATGATGAGGCCGTAGAGGATCGACAGATAAGTGGTCTTCGCCTGGCCGCCGCCCACCGGCGAGGTCTTCGGCGGCGCGGCCAGTTTGAAATCGGGAAGCGGCGCGAGCGCCGCCACCTGATCGGCGATGGTGTTGGACTGGCCCTTCTTCGCCGCCTTCGTATCCTTCGTCACCGGCTTTTCCGTCGGCGTGGGCGTCTTTTCGGCGCGCTCGATGATCTCGGCGTCCGGCTTGTCCTCGATCGCCTTTTCCGGCGCGGGCTCGGGCGTCTTGTCGCCATCTGCCTCGTCGGTCGCGTCCTTCAGGCCCTCGGGCTTTTCGTCCTTGGGCGCGACCTTTTCCGTCTGCGGCTCGTTGCGCGGCGTCTTCGCCTCTTTCTGCTCTTCGGGCGAATCCTGTTCGCTCTTGGCCTTGCTCTCGAGCTTGGGCGCGTCGGTCGCCGGCTTCTCGTCCTCCACGGGCGGAGGCGGGGGCGGCGGCGGCTTCTGTTTTTCCTGCTCAGGCTGCGGCGGCTCCGGCGGCGGAGGCGGCTCCTCCTTCTTCTCCTCCGGCGGCGGCGGCGGTTCAGTGATCACTTCGACCGGGGTTTCCTCGACGGGCGGCGCAAATTCGGTGCGCCGATCCTCCCACAGCAGGAAGGCGACGATCGCAAGATGGAGGAGAAGGCAGAGAAGAATGAACGCCAGAAAGCGCGGACGCGGCGTCACGCCGCCGCGCAGGCGCGGATCGAACAGCCGTTCCATTGCGACAGCGGCGATCGCTGCGCCACGCGGCTTCTGTCTAACCGTTTCGTTCATCTCGCAGGAGAAACCCTTCACCCTGCCGCCGCCCGTACCTCAGCCGAAGGTGAAATCGTGGGGTCGAATGTGCCACAGCCCGCGCCATTCGCAAACCTTCTGGGGTTTTTTGCGGCGCGCGCCTGCGCCCATGCCGCCTTATGACGCAGGCGCCGGGGCCGCGAGAATGCTTATATTCAAGTCAGCTAATAAAAAAGAGCGGGCCACGCCCGCGAGAGGGAACGCACTGAATGGCCAAGAGCTTCGAGATCAACCGACGTATCTTCCTGTGGTCTGGAGCGGCGCTCGCGGCGTCGGCGACCAGTCTCGCGCAGACCCCGGCCCGACGTGCGCCGCGCGCCGCGAGCGAGACGTTCAAGCCCGATGTCGACATCGAACTCATCTGCCGCCGGGACCAGGTTCCGATTCTTCCCGGCAAACCCACCCAGGTCTGGCGCTATGCCGGCAATCTGCTCAACGGTCCCCCCCAGACGCTGACGCCGATGCCCGACAGCTACCTTGGGCCGCTGATGCGCTTTGTAAAAGGCCAGAGGGTGCGCCTCCGGCTGCGCAACGAGCTCCCGGAACAGACGATCACCCATTGGCACGGCCTGCACGTCCCGATGGAGGCTGACGGCCACCCCATGGCCGCGATCGAGCCCGGCGAGACTTATGTCTACGAATTCGACGTGCGCAATCGCGCGAGCCTCAATTTCTATCATCCCCATACGCATGAGACGACGGCGACGCAGGTCTATCACGGGCTTGCCGGCGGCCTCATTGTGGAGGACGAGGAAGAGCGCGCGCTCGGCCTACCCTCGGGCGCATATGAAATTCCCCTCGTCCTCCAGGACCGTTCCTTCGACGACAATAACCAGCTCGCCTATTGGGGCGGCATGCATCGCGACATGTTCGGCTTTTATGGCGAGCGAATTCTCGTCAACGGGCGGCCGGATTTTCGGCTGGAGGTCGACAGCCGCGCCTATCGGTTCCGAATTCTCAACGGCTCGAATGCGCGCATCTACAAGCTGCTCTGGGACGACGGAACGCCGCTGACCGTCATTGGCGTCGACGGCGGGCTCCTGGAGAAGCCGGAGCGGCGCCCTTATGTGATGCTCGCCCCCGCCGAGCGCGTCGATCTGTGGGTCGACTTCAGCGGACGCGCGGTGGGCTCCAAACTCGTCATGCGCAGCGGCGCATTCGAGGGGCTCGTGCCGCCCATGGCGCAGCGGATGATGGGAAGCGGCCTCTTCGTTGGCGACGAATACCCGCTGTTCACGGCGACTGTCGCGCGCGCGGTGAGCGACAGTCCCAAACTGCCCGAGAAGCTCTCGACGATCCGGCGCTATCGGCCCGACGACATCGCCAATCGCGACACGCCCCGGCCGATCGAATTATCCATGGGCCATATGGCCGTCATGCTGAATGGCCGCGTCTATGGGCATGACGACGTCATGGATATCGAGCGCATCCCCGTTGATACGGTGCAGCTCTTCGAAATTTACCACGCGCAGGGCGGCGGCATGGGCATGGGCATGGGAATGGGAATGGGAATGGGAATGGGCGGCAGGGGCATGGGCGGCATGGGGATGCGCCGCATGGGAATGGGCGGCGGCATGATGGGCGGCGGCATGGGGATGATGGGCATGATGAATATGGCCCATCCCATACATCTGCACGGCCAGCCCTTCGAGATTTTGAGCCGCAGCTATGAGGGCGATGACCCCGAAGCCTATGCGACGATCCGCGAGGGCCTCATCGACAGCGGACTGAAAGATACGGTGCTCGTCGCGCATGGCGAGACGATCCGCATCGCCAAGCCTTTCAGCGATTTCAAAGGCCGCTTCATGTATCACTGCCACAACCTCGAACATGAGGACATGGGCATGATGCGGGAGTTTTCAGTGGAGTAAGAACGCGAGTAAGAGCCCGGAAATCAGCAATTGTTCTGAGCTTAAGGGGCCTCGTCCTTCGAGACGCGCGCGTTGCGCGCTCCTCAGGATGAGGCCCTATGTTACTTTTGCAAAAGGAGAAGCCCCTCATGCTGAGGAGCCTGCGAAGCAGGCGTCTCGAAGCACGAGGGGCGTTGTCGGCGGCTTATTTATCTCGGCGCGTCGACATTGGTTTTTAACTCAGTGCTGCATGCCGCCGCCGCTGCCGCCGCCATGGCTCATGCCGCCCATCATGCCGCCCATTCCACCCATCATGCCGCCCATGCCGCCGCCCATCATCGACATGCCGACCTTCATCATGCTGGTCATGGTCTCGCTGGCGATTTTCTTCTGCTCGTCCGAGAGCGTGGTGAAGAGCGGCTCGATCGCGGCTTTCTGCGCGCGCACGATGTCGAGATGGTCGGCCATATGGTTTTCCATCTTGTCGAGCTTTTGCAGCACCGCCGGCCTGGACGAGTCGGGACGGTCGTCGGTCGCTGCGCATTTGGCCTTGGCCTTCTGCGCCACGGCGCGCCAAGCGTCGGCAAAATTGCTCCAGGCCGTCGTCTGCTGGTCGGTGAGCTTCAACTCGGCCTTCAGATAGGCGAGCCGGCCTTCGAGATGTTCGGTGAAGCCGCACATCATGTGCTGCATCATGCCGCCCATTCCGCCCATGCCGCCCCCCGAGCCGCCATGATCCATCCCGCCGGAGCCGCCGCCGTGGCTCATGCCGCCCATCATGCCCCCCATGCCGCCGCCCGAGCCGCCGTGATCCATGCCGCCTGAACCGCCGCCATGGCTCATGCCGCCGCCCATCATGCCGCCCATGCCGCCCATCATGCCACCGCCGGCGCCCCCGCCGTGATGGCCCGCGTGTTCGTCAGCCTTGGGCGCCTCTCCGCTCGTTGCGGGGGGCGTCGCCTGCGCCTTGCCGGGATCCGCCCATTGCGTCGCCCCGGCGCCATGCGCGGAATGATCCATCGCGCCGTGGTCCATCTTGCTGTGGTCCACATCTTCCGCGCGGGCCGAAATGAGACCCAGCGCCAGCGCCAGCGCCGCAAAGCTCGTCGTCACAGAAAAGGCCCGACCGGTCATGCTCCCTCCAATATTTTGTTGTCGCTGCGACAGCCGTCGCGCGGCGTTTGCAAGGCAAAGTGTAGCAGACTAGAAGGCGAAAACACCAAGCCAATTGTCGCGCCTCGCTTTCGCAAGCCCGGCGTGGCCAATTGTTTACGAAGCTTTTTGCTCGGCTATATCGACTAGCGCCCGCAGAATGCGGCGCGTGCCAGCGAGGCGCTGCTTCATTGTCTCGAATTCGCGGATGAAGACGATGCGCATGTCGGGGCGAACCTTCGCCTGTGTCCCCTGCTCCGCGACATAGCGCACCAGCGCGGCCGGATTGGCGAATTGATTGTCGCGGAAAGATATGATGACGCCCTTGGGTCCGGCGTCGACCTTTTCGACATGAGCGCGGCGACACATGGCCTTGATGGCGACGATTTCGAAGAGCTGCTCCACTTCCGGCGGAATCGGGCCGAAGCGATCGATCATCTCGGCGGCGAAAGACTCGATGTCCTGATCGGTTTCGAGGGTAGACAGGCGCCGATAAAGCTGCAGACGCAGCGTCAGATCGGGAACGTAGTCTTCGGGAATGGTGACCGGCGCGCCGATCGCAATCGTCGGCGACCAGACTTCCTCTTCGGGCTCTTCGACGCCGGCCTTCAGCATGGCGATCGCATCGCCGAGCATCTGCTGATATAGTTCGTAGCCGACTTCCTTGATATGGCCGGATTGCTCCTCGCCGAGCAGATTGCCGGCGCCGCGGATGTCGAGATCGTGGCTCGCCAGCTGGAAGCCCGCGCCGAGCGTATCGAGCGTTTGCAGCACCTCGAGGCGCTTTTGCGCCTGGGGCGTAATCGTGCGGTTCGCGGGCGTGGTGAAGAGCGCATAGGCGCGCGTCTTCGAACGTCCGACGCGGCCACGCAGTTGATAAAGCTGCGCAAGGCCGAACATGTCCGCGCGCCAGACGATGAGCGTATTGGCGGTCGGAATGTCGAGACCCGATTCGACGATCGTCGTGGAGAGCAGAATGTCGAATTTGCCGTCGTAGAAGGCCGACATTTTGTCTTCGAGCTCGCTCGCCGACATCTGGCCATGGGCGACGACATATTTCGACTCGGGCACATTCTCGCGCAGGAAGGCCGCCGCCTCTTCGAGATCCTCGATGCGGGGGCAGACGAAGAAGGCCTGTCCGCCGCGATAGCGCTCGCGCAACAATGCCTCGCGGACGATCAAAGGATCGAAGGGCGAGATGAAGCTGCGCACCGCGAGGCGATCGACCGGCGGCGTTGTGATGAGCGAGAGCTCGCGCACGCCGGTCATGGCGAGCTGCAGCGTGCGAGGGATTGGCGTCGCCGAGAGCGTCAGCACATGCACTTCGGCGCGCAGCTCCTTCAGGCGCTCCTTGTGCGCGACGCCGAAATGCTGCTCCTCGTCGATGATGACGAGGCCGAGATCGCTGAAATTGACGCCCTTGCCCAGGACCGCATGCGTGCCGATGAGAATCTCGATTTTGCCTTCGGCAAGCTCACGCTTGGTCTCGCGCGCCTCGGCGGCGCCCACCATGCGCGACAGCCGGCCGATCTTGATGGGCAGGCCCACGAAACGCGCGCAAAAGGTTCGGTAATGCTGGCGCGCGAGCAACGTCGTCGGCGCGACGACGGCGACCTGCCTGCCGTTGATCGCCGAGCAGAAGGCGGCGCGCAGTGCGACTTCCGTCTTGCCGAAGCCGACGTCGCCGCAAACCAGCCGATCCATCGGGCGGCCGGCGGACAAATCGTCGAGCACCGCGTCGATCGCCGCGAGCTGGTCCTCGGTCTCGTCGTAGGGGAAACGCGCGCAGAATTCGTCGTAAAGGCCTTCCGGCGGAACGAGCTTGGGCGCCTGCCGAAGCTGGCGCTGCGCCGCAATCGCGATGAGGCCTTTGGCCATTTCGCGGATGCGGTTCTTCATCCGCGCCTTGCGCGTCTGCCAGCCGACGCCGCCTAACTTGTCGAGCTGCGCCTCGGCGTCCTCGCCGCCGTAGCGGGTGAGAAGCTCGATGTTCTCGACCGGCAGATAAAGCTTGTCGCCGCCGGCGTAATGCAGCTCGAGACAGTCATGCGGCGCGCCGGCGGCGGCGATCGTCTCGAGCCCGACGAAGCGGCCGATGCCGTGGTCGACGTGAACCACGAGATCGCCTGCCGTGAGCGCCGCGACTTCGCCGAGCAGATTCTCGGTCGCCTTGCGCTTGCGGCGGCGGCGCACCAGACGGTCGCCCAGAATGTCCTGTTCGCCGACCAAGGCGTAATGGTCGGTCTCGAAGCCATGTTCGACGCCGAGCACGGCGAGCGCGAGCCCGCCCAGGCCCTTGTCCGCGCCCTGCCCCAGCGCGGCCGGAAGCGAAGCGACGGGGCGTAGGTCGCGCAGGCCGTGTTCCTGCAGCACATGGCCGAGACGTTCGCAGGAGCCGTCGGACCAGCCCGCGACAATCACGGTCTTGCCGGCGCCGCGCAGCGCCTGCACGTGATCCGCCGCCGCTTGAAACACATTGACCTCTGGCTCATTACGCTCCGGCGCGAAGTCGCGGCCGGGCGCGACGCCGCAATCGATGGCGTCGGCGCTCTCCGAGGCGAAAGGCGAGAAATGCGCCGCGCCGCGCGCCGAAAGGGCGTCCCGCCATTCCTCGCCCGTGAGATAAAGCGCGCCGGGCTCGAGGGGTTTGTAGCTGGAATTCGCCGGATCGAGGTCGTTGGCTTCCTTGCGCGCGTCGTAATAATCCGCGATCTGCTTCAAGCGCTCGCCCGCCGACTCCTCGACGAGCGCGTCGAACATCAGCGGCGCGTCGCCGAGATAATCGAAGAGCGTATCCATCCGATCGTAGAAGAGCGGCAGCCAATGCTCCATGCCGTGATAGCGCCGGCCTTCGCTCACCGCCTCGTAGAGCGCGTCGCCCCGCGTCTGTCCCCCGAAGCGCGCCGCGTAATTTTGACGGAAGCGGCGCATCGTGTCGCTCGTGAGCCGCAATTCGCTCATCGGCGTGAGGTCGAGCGCGCGAAGCTGGCCCGTGGCGCGCTGAGTCTCGGGATCGAAGCTGCGGATCGATTCAAGCGTATCGCCGAAGAAGTCGAGACGGATCGGGGCCGGCAGGCCGGGCGGAAAAAGATCGATCAGACCGCCGCGCTGGGCGTATTCGCCGGTTTCGCGCACGGTGCTGGCGCGCAAAAAGCCATTGGCCTCCAGCCAGTGGGCCAATTCGTCGAGCTTAACCACATTGCCGGGCGCCGCCGAAAAGCTTTCCGCGGCGATCATCTTCCTCGGCGGGACGCGTTGCAGCAGGCAATCCGCCGTGGCCGTCACGATGCGCGGGCGCTCGGCCGAGGAGCTGGCGCGGGCGAGTCGGGACAGCGCCGTCATGCGGCGCGCGACAATGCCGGCGTGGGGCGAGACGCGGTCGTAGGGCTGGCAGTCCCAGCCCGGGACGTCGAGGACCTCGACCTCGGGATTGGCGAAGCGCAGCGCTTCGCGGAAGGCGGCCGAGCGGGCGGCGTCGCGCGCGACATGGACGAAGACGGCTGGGCGCCCCTCCGCCTCGCGCGCCAGCGCCCGGGCGAGATCGGCGCAGAGAAAGGCGTCGAACCCCTCCGGCGCGCGGGAGAACAGCAGCCGCTCGCCCCCGGCGAGGCGCGCGCGCGCCGTCTCGAGCGCGCCGGCCGCGCCTTTCGTCTTCGCTGCCGCCTTGTTCAATGGATGGGTCCGTCGTGGGTGTGGAAGGCGATAATGGCTCTAAGTAGGGCCGTGTCCCGCTCGGGCGGCGGCGGCGCGCCGCCGGCGAGCCAGCTCAAGAGCTCGGCGTCGGGCAGATCGAGCAGCGCCTCCAGTTCGACGAGTTCCGGCTCCGCCAGCGCGTCGACTCGGGCGTCGACGAAGCCGCCCATCAAAATGTCGAGTTCGCGCATGCCGCGCCGCCAGGCGCGAACCCTGATGCGCCGGCGGCGGATGTCGAGATCGTCCAAGCGACACAGCCTTTCACGGGTTGAGCGGCCTGAAAGGCCTTGGATGGTCCCGGAGCCCCGCCCTGCGTCTGGACCCGAAACGCGTTCCTTGTCTTATGTCGCGGTCGGAGAGCGTTCAACTTTTTTGGCTTCCGGCCGGTTCGCGCGGCCTGTCCGATGGCCCGCTCCGAAGGGACGGCGCGCACGCCCGGGCGAGTCGGGCGCCCGGCCTTTCCCACGATTTTCAGCATGGCCGGGCTCCTGGCGGTTGACCTGCCCGCGCGTTCACGACCCCCGCCGCATCCGAGTCGAACCGCCTTGACATTGGTCTGCGGCTGCCCTATCCCGCAGTCCTCGCGCGAACAACGCGCCGCGCGGGGGAGTAGCTCAGTTGGTTAGAGCGCCGGCCTGTCACGCCGGAGGTCGCGGGTTCGAGCCCCGTCTCTCTCGCCATAGAAATCAAGCGCGTCCCGTCTGATAATGTCCCAGAGCCGGAGCGGCCCGGCTGAACGTCGGAATTTGTTGCGCACTCGCGCGCCCATTTCCCCGCTCTTCGGGGATCCTCTCGCGCTCTGACGGCTCGGCCGGCGTGTTTCCATCCGACCCGACATCCAAGCCGAACCTTTTATGCGTTCGGCTGATTCACTCGTTCCCGTTCACGAAACAGGTTTCTCCAAAACAATTCTATGCAGCTTGGCTTCTTCCAGCTGAAAAAACAGCCATGAAACCGGGAAGAAGATCATATAGCGGTTATACGTTCGCAGATCGACCAACTTCAGCGCTTCTTCTTGTTTTCCAGTAAGCCTTTCGTACCACGCTCTCAGGGTGGGTCTATAATCATGAATTGAGTCGCGTCTCACCGTGAAACCGGCCTTCTCTGCGGCTTTGACATGGACGTCGTGCATAACAAGGAGAGATCCTGGAAAAAATAGCTGTGACGCCACCATTGCGCTGGGGTATGGCTCGAGCTCCAGCGAGAAGAATTGATGCACCGAGAGACCTCCTGGCCTAAGAGCGTCATAAATCTTCTGATACAAGCCCTCCAGCTCGTCAGGCTTTACATGTTCAATAGCGCCGATCGAGTAGATTCGGTCGTAAGGCGCACCTTCAAATGGATCTGTAACAAAATCCGACAAAGACGCATCAAGGCCGAGCGTGTCCTTGACGTAACTCAGCTGTTCCTTGGATAGCGTGACGCCCTTCAAGTGGCCTCGATGCCCACGGTCGCGCAAGAATTTGAGCATCGAGCCCCAACCACACCCCAGCTCCAGAATTTTTTCGTCTCCTTCCAGATCGAGAAGTGAGCGAATATGTTCAGCTTTTCTCTCTTGGGCCTTCTCTAGCGTATCTTCACCGTTTTGAAATTCGGCGCAGGTGTAGAACCTGTATTTCTTATCGAGGAATAAAGCGTAAAAATCATTCGAAACATCGTAATGCGCTTCGATTCCTGATGCATGGTCCGCCTTAAGCATCGACGTTAGATATTTCTCTCGTGTGGATTTCAGTGGATAGGAACGAGCGAACCGAAGCCCGACCGGCGACTGTTTCGTCCAAAAATTCCAGTTGGCTTCTCCTCCCAATGGAGCGGCAGAGTCGATCGAATAGGCAATTTGCGCGTAAATCGGTCCGCGAGCTGCGAGATTCCCTGCGAACCGGGACAATCGTTGCAGATTGATCATTGATTTTCCTCTTCTCTTCAAACGATCTTTGTTTCCTGCCACGATATTCATCAAAAATAGTTTTTGCATGACGTTCGATGAGCCGACGCTGGCGTTGCAATATTTTCAATCACGGTGCAATCCCCAGCAAAGCAAGACTCAGCTGCACCAGCCGCAACCACATTCGCAATATGGATACAACGATTGCATCAAAAGACCATTTTGCAAATACCCTGAGAAGACAATATTTCGCTGTTCTCTTGACCGTCAGTATATTGCAATCGTTCAACAGCGACGATCTCTGCATCAAATCGAGCAGAAGCAAACGGCCGATGAGCCACGTCGTCTCGATATTGCGAGCGCCCTCGCGCAGGAGCCGCCGGCTGGACTGCACACCGTTCAGGCAGTCGTAGATGCCGAATGACAGCTCGGGAGGGAGGGGTCTCATCGGCATCAGTAGCCCAGTCGTCCGGATGGTCGAGGCGGCGGCGAACAAGACGCTGCGGCGTGTTGCTTCGCTCTTCTTTCGCTTCTATTCCTCGACGTCGAGATGGGCCCCGAATGGGGCAAGCGGCGGTTTGGATCTTGAAAAGAAGCCCGAATGCACTCAAGGCGGAGTTAGAGCGGCTCGCCTTGCTAAAACAGTGGTGGCGCATGGCCGTCTCCGGCCTGTCGCGCCGGTCGCCGCTTCTATCTCATCTCTCTCGCCATCAGCGAGCCCCGACACGCCGACGTCATTGCACCGCCGGTTTCAAACCCTGAAAGTAAGCGAAGGATGTTCACTTCCAAGAAGCATCAGCATGGCCGCTCGAGCATCAAAGCTCGCCTCTGCTCCCTACTCGCCTTTGCTGCCTTGATCGGCGCCTCCATTCCGGCTCGCGCGGAAGATCAAACGCAGGTCGGCGAACGAATTTTGGTTGTGGGGCGTAGATTGTTCGACGGAGTCGACTTTCAGTCCGAAAAAGCGATTCTGATCGAGGGTCCCGTCATTGTCGATGTCGGCCCCCG
Organism: Methylocystis echinoides; assembly: GCF_040687965.1. NCBI lineage: Bacteria > Pseudomonadati > Pseudomonadota > Alphaproteobacteria > Hyphomicrobiales > Methylocystaceae > Methylocystis > Methylocystis echinoides. The sequence continues at coordinate 2,404,187 of NZ_CP156084.1, read as the reverse complement.
CGAAGTTCTCAAAGAGCGCGCGAGCAGGATTATCGATCTCGGCGATGCGACAATCCTGCCGGGGTTCATCGAGCTCCACGGCCATTCCCTCGTCCGAAACCTGCCGCAGGAGGTCATACTCCGGCATGGGATCACAACCTTGCGGGACGTTGGCGGACCGCTCTCGCCGCCTACGGGCGGAATAGGCAGACTTCGAGTCCTGACAGCCGGCCCGATCATCACGGTTCAACAGGGCTATCCGCTCTCCGTGTTCGGGAAGGGCTATCTTGCCGAGACCGTTCAGACGGCTGAGGACGCGAAAGCGCTCGTTCGAAAGCTCGTCCAAGGAGGCGCCGCGGTGATTAAAGTCGCGCTGGAGCCAGGAGGTGAGCCTGGCGCGCCTTGGAGTCACGAACATGATGGAGCCGTCCCGCCTCCCTGGCCCATCGCGTCCGTCGACATCATTGCCGCCGTTGTCGAGGAGGCGCACCGACTCCACAGGATCGTCACGGCTCATGTCAGCGAAAATAAAGGCGCGTCTATTGCACTCGCGGCCGGCGTGGACGAATGGGCGCATGTGCCCTGCTCAGAGCTCGATGAGGCGCTTGTTCAGCAGGCGGTAAAGCAGAAAGTGAAGATCGTCACGACTCTCGACACGCTGTCCTCGTGCCAGGGCGCGTTCGCCAACGCCCGCGAGCTCGCAAAAGCCGGCGCGTCTTTCCTTTACGGCGCCGAAATCGCGCATCTGGAAATTCCCTGGGGCATCGACGCCCGGGAACTGCAGCTCATGCGACATATGGCCGGAATGTCCGATGTGGAGATATTGAGGTCCGCCACCTCGGAAGCCGGGAAGGAACTGGGCCTGGCGCCGCTTGGCGCCTTGCGCGCGGGGGCGCCAGCCGATCTCATTGCAGTCAAGGGCGACCCCCGGACGAATTTCAAAGTCCTGGAATATCCCGATCTCGTCATTTCCGGCGGAAAGACAGTCGTCGACAATTTTGCCAGCCCTCGGTCGCCTGCGGATTTGCCGCCGCCTTGAGCGGCGGCGGCTTTGTCTCCCATAACCTAAAAGCGGTATTTCAGGCCTGAATAGATCGACGCGCCATTCCCCGGATAAAAGGCCTGCGGATTTCCGGCGGGAAAAGCGTTGTCGACCGGCCTCTGGGCGTTCGCCACGCTGATGACGTCGCTGACGTAGTGAACATTGCCGAGATTTCGCGCATCGACATAGACCTCCAGACCGTTGGGGGTCTTTATGCCCGCCTGTAGGCCAATCAACGCATAGCCTGGCGCCCGCAGCGTATTGGCGTAATCGACATATGCCCCCGTGGGAACCCAATCCACCTGCGGCCCGATGTAAAATCCATCGTTGGAGTTATAGCTCACGATGGTGCGCAAGACGTTACGCGGAATCGCCGGGAGCCAGTTGCCGCCATAGACCCTGTCTCCAACGAAGGAGAAGAGATTGAGATCCCAGATCTGGGAGATCTTGACATAGTCGCCGGCGTCCGGTCCTCGCAGATTGCGGAGGACCTCTACGCCGCCGCCCAGCTCGACGCCCTGATGAACGGTGTTGGGCGCGTTGAGGGTGGTCGAGAAAACGCCGGACGCGGGATCGACGTTGAACTTCAACAGTTCGTCCCAAATACGGGAATAGTAGTAAGTGATATCCCAGGTGAAGCGGTCCCATTTGCCGCGCGAGCCGACTTCCCAGGTCCAGGCCTTTTGCGCCTTGAGCGGGTTCATCTGGTAGCCGAATGTCCCGTTCGGATTTGCGATCCACGGCGGCCGGGGCGGGAAGATCGTTTGAGTGAGGTCGATCAGGTCAGGCACGTCCCTGGCGAAGGTCAGATCGGTAAAGGCCTGGATATCGGGCGCGGCCTCGAGCATCAGGCCGACCTTCGGCATCACGCCATGATACGTGCGCGACGCGTTGCCCGGTATCGGCTCGAACGGGATGCCGCCCAGCGCCGCCGAACTTCTGCGGTCGCTCATATATTTGAGCCCGACCATGCCGACGAGGTTCGGCAGGATATGAAAGCGATCTTCAAAATAAGCCTCGGCGTTGAACGCCCCGAAGACGTTGTTACGCAGCTGCGGATTTTGGCCGACGTTTACAAATCCCGGACAGACCTGATTCCCTGACGGGAACTGGAATGCGCCCGGAATACACGTGTTCAAGACGCCAAGTTGCGACAGGGCGTTCCAGGAAAAAGGCGGAAAACCCAATTGATAGGGGGTGAAGCCCGGCGGGCCGAAGAGATTGGCGACGCCGCTTGGGCCAAGCGGATTCGCCATAACGCCGTTGATATTCGTCCACCATTTGTCCGTGCCGCTCTCGCCCCAGAATCGGGCGCCGGCGATCAGTTCGTTCTTGTGGCCCAGAATGTCGTGCGTCGAGGTGAATCTCGGCGTCACGCCCCAGTTGTCGGTATTTTGCTGAAGCACCACGAAAATGGGGTGATAGAGATACTGTCCGACGTACCAGCTGTTGACGTCGAGTCGGCCGAAGTCGAAATCGAAAGTGGTCTTGTTGGCGATTCGATAGTTTTGCTGATAGCGGCCTTGATTACCGGAAAAGCCGCCTTGCCATGGGCTGGCGATGAAGGGCGGCAGGCTCGTCCAGGGCGCTGTGAGAGTCTGGTTGAGATCGAGCGTTCCCGGAATCTGCTGGCTCGTGTCATACACACCGAAATAAAAGCGCGTTTCGATCCTGTTTCCGAACCGGTAGCCGACATTGCCGTTTACATGAAGGTAATTCGAGCTCGAGTGACCGCGAAATCCAGTCGAATGGCTGTACGACCCGTTCAAGAGAACGTCGAAGTCGCCAAAAATGCGCGACGCCTGAGCTTGGCCGCGTATCGTATCGAAGCTGCCGCCTTCGACATTCAGATAATTCGGCGAAATCGCCGTGTAGGCGGTTGGCGATATGAAATTGATCGCGCCGCCCAATGTCGAAGATCCATAGGTGAGGCCGTTGCCGCCCTTGTAGATTTCGATTGCACGGTAATAGTGCGGATCGATGGAATAAGTATCGCCGCCGCCGTCGGCGAAAGTCATCGGAATGCCGTCCTGCAGAAGCTCCAGCCCGCGCATATGGAAGTCGCGCGTGAGATTCGAGCCGCGGATCGACAGGCGAAGCTCTTGCCCATAGCGCGACTCGGCGAAAACGCCGGGAGCGTCCTTCAGAGCGTCGCGCAGATCGGAGATGTAGCGCGTCTGCTGTTCCGGGGTATTTGCGTCGATAAAGCCGATCGAGCCGACGTTGCGTCGCAGCTCTGCACGCACTTTCGGGATCGAAGGCGCGACAAGGGAGCCGCCGCCTCTCGTGAAAAGCGGCGCGCCTTCCAGATTGGAGCCCGGCAGTCCGGAGCCCGGTTCCGCCGTGACGCTGGGCGTGGAGGCGGGCGCGTCTCCGGGGCGAGGCGATCGACCGGCCCTCTGTTTCTGTTTTCCAATCTCGATCGTCGGAAGGGTCTCTTGGGCGTCGGCGTGAGACGCTTGGGCAAGGACAAGGGCGATGACGGAGGCGCCGAGCGCCAGGCGATTACGGGGCATCTCATGTTCCAGTGCGAAAAGAATGGACGCGCGCCAAGGCTCGTTCGAGCTACCGGGCCGAATTCGAGCGGGCTCGCAAGAGTCCTGCTGCACAATCAGCGCTCGACCGATGCATCAGCTATTGCGGCGATAATCGAGAAAAGCGTCTCAGATCTTTGAGCGCGGCGGCGATGTCGCCGACCAATTTGCGATTAATCCCGGGGCCGGGGCTCTGGCCGTCGCGTCGACGGACCACGCTGGCAGGCTAATGTGCGATTCTGGAAAGAGATCGAGAATGCGGGCGGCGATGACGACATCGAGAAGCACAGCGTCTCGCGCCCAGGCGCATGAGACGCAGCATGTCGAATGATCTCGCCGCGCCGGGTCCGTCTTTTTGTCGTCGCTGTGACACTTCTCGCCGGCGGTCATTGCAAGAAACGATGCTTTCGCGGATCCTGCTGGACCGGCGGCCAGAGACGCGACCATTTCAATGAAGCCGACGCCCCGCAAAACGAACAGGCACAGCGCGACAACTGCAATGCTCTTGACGAGCAGCGAGCGTCTATGAGCCTTAACGTTGAGCATCGCACTTCGCTTTTCGTCCATGAGCGACGAGGGAATCGGCCTCATCCGCCCTTGCTTGACAGGAACGATTGGTAGGTCACCAATTCATCGAATGCAATGGTCCGCTCGGGCGGGAGCTCCGCCTTCGGCATAATTTCGCGCGTTGTTGCAAACATGACACGCTTTGAAGGCTTGGCTGTTCGGCCGTGGCGAAAGCCGGCGGATTTTGTTACTCGTGGCGACGCGGCGGGTGAGGAGCCCTTGCGAGAGCCAATGATTGTGCGCGACGAAGTCAACACGGAACAGCGCATCCTGGATGCGGCGATAGAGATCGCGACCAAGAGCGGCATCAAATCGCTGACCCAACCCAAGGTCGCCAAGGCGGCGGGCGTTACGCAATCACACCTGACATATTACTTCCCGCGAAAGGCCGACTTGTTGGCGGCGGTGCTGGAGGCTTCTCACCAACACGGGCAAGCGACTCCTCCGAAAAGCCTCGATGAAGCGTTCGCGTTTCTCGAGGCGCTCATCTTCGACGCCCACCGGATGCGCTTCTTCCTCGCAGCCGTCATCGAAGCTGGAGACGAAGACGAGTTGCGCCGGGTGCTCGCCCGACACGCCAGCACATTGGCGGATCAAATCGCTCCCTTTTTCGGCAAGAGCCGCGACGATCCCGCCGTCTCGTCTTTCATCGATCGACTCCGGGGCTTGGGCATTCGCTTTCTGCTCGAGCCCGAACAACGCGGACGGCGCGGGAAGGACTTGAGGAAGATTGCAAAGGAATGTGGGCTGTTGTGACCGGAGGAGGCGTCCACGGCGCTGTTTCCGGAGCGGGCGACGTCCGTAAACGTCTCGTGGAGAAGAGGCGACGCCGAGGCGCCGCCTCCCATGATCGCCATCAAAACTTGACCGTCAGACCGGCATAAAAATTCCGGCCCATTCCAGGTACGCCAGAGTTGGCGCCAGCTCGCTTGTAGCCGGAATAGTAGAAGCCGCCCAAGGGAAGCGTATAGAGCGTATTCGTCACGTTCTGTACCCCGAGGTCGATGCGCAGATTCGACCATTCATAACCGGTGCGCAGATTGAGCAGCACATACCCATTGGTGATCTGCTCATAGCGCGGGATGCTCACGACATTTTTGCCGGCGACGATCTGAACGTCGGCCCCGCTGAACCATCCGCCATACTTATGTTCGAGTCCGATGCGGGTATTGAACGGCATGATATGATAGATGCCGGTATGGCCTTTGACGAACAGGTTCGCATAGGCGTAGCAGGCGTTGTCGAAGAAGGCGCAGTTCTGTACCTGCCCCATCTCCAGGTTCTGGCCATAGGTGTAATTCGCGACGATCGTGCCATCGAAGCGGCCGAACATCGGGTCTTCGAGCAGCTTCAACCGACCGGAGAGGTCGGCGCCGTAGATGATCGCTTTGTAGTTGCGAAATTGCAGCATCTGGAAGACGTAGGGCTGCGTCGGCGTGGGGGTCGGCGAATTGTAGAGACGCGCCGCGTCGATGAAATTCTCGATGTAGCTGAAGTAGGGCGCGATCCGCGCCTCCCAGTCGCCTTTCGGATCCGCGTAGAGCGCAGTCAGGCCGACCGTGTGAGCGACTTCCGGCTTGAGATTGAGGTTGCCGACGTAGCCGTTGGCGTCCCCAAACCAATTGTTCATGAACATCGCCATCGGGGTCGGCGCCCAGGCGTAGAGTTCGTAGAGGTTGGGCGACCGCGTCTTCCGGGAGTAGCCGAACTCATATTTGCTGAAATCGTTCGGCTGATAGCGCACCAGGGCCGTCATATCGAAGTTGACGTTGGTGCGAGACCGGTTCTGGGCGTTGAAGGCGTTGGCCGCGGGCACGTCGGGGTTATTCATCGCCATCATGGCGCTCGGGCCGCAGGGCAGGATTTGTCCCATCATGACGGGACAGATCGTCATCGGCGTCGGGTCTCGCCAATCGTAAGGCGATACGGTCCCGGTGTTGAACCAGACAGTGTCGTTGCGGACGCCGAGCAGCGAGGACCACCGGTCATTCCATTGCGCGTCCCATTCCGCATAATGGCCGAGGCGGTTGCGCTTGCCGTTATTGATGTTCCAGAACGCCCCCGGCCCCATCATGTTCATCGAGGGCATATACGAAACCATGCCCATCATGGACATGAATCGTCCGGGCTGCCAATTAGCCGGCACCGGCTCCCACCAGTCATTCAGTTGGAAGCCGTGGAACTCGCTGCCGATGCGCAGAATGTCCCTTTGAGAGAATTTCTGGAAAGGAATCTCGGCCTTGACCGCATAGCCGTAGTCCGTGCCAATCGTCGCCATCGGCATGTTGGCCGGCTGCTTGTCCTGCAGAAATCCCATCTTGTGGTTGACATTGTTCCAATAGATGCGCGCGTCGACGGCGCCCCAGTCGAGCAGGCCTTTGTACCTGCCTTCGAAGCTGTAGGCCTGGTTGCGCGTCATATCCATGCGCTGGTTCGGGAATCCCTGATAGGGAATGTTCTGAACGGCGCCGCGCAGCGAGAGGTACTGCCCGTTGTTTTGAAAGGCCAGGGTCGCCGAGTGGTTCTCTGAGATGAAATTGGTCGAAAGGATTTTCTCGCCGACCGCGCCCGCATGGTAGTTGGTCGCGCGCTGCCAGTCGCCGCTATAGAGCAGGCTCCAATTCTTGGTCGCCACATTGGCGACGCCTGAAACGCTGATCCCGTTGTTGTTGCCGCGAAAGAAGCTCGAGATCATGCCCGTGACGAGAACGGCGCCGTTTTCTCCGAAACGGAGTTGTTCGGGCCCGGGCAGATTCAGAATGGGAAGCGGGATAAGCGCTCCTTGCGGGATCGCCAGCTGAGAAGGCGGCGGCGCATCCGGCGCGAAGACCGGTCCGCGTGGCTCGGCGATGATCGTGCCGCCGATCGAGTCGCCGCCGCGGCTGACGGGCATGACGCCGGAGTAGACTTCGATCCGCTCGACATTGCTGGGGCCGAGATAGGAAAGTGGCGGATTCATGTGGTTGGCGCAGGCGGACGTCGTCTGGACGCCGCCAACGAGGATCTTGATTCGGTCGTCCGCCATGCCATGGATCGCTGGCAGACTGGAAACGCCGCCGGCCTCGTAGGTGCTGACGCCGGGCACGTCGCGAAGGAGCCGCGCCGTATCGGCCGTTGGCGGCAGTTCGCGAACGATTTGCTTTTCGTCGACGACCTCGGCTTCCTTTTCCGGCGTCGGAACGTCGGTCGGATTTAACGTTTCGCTCGTCCTTTGAGCGGAGATGGTGATCGGTGGCAAGGCCACCTGAGCGTTCGCGCTCGAAAGTACGACCAAGCTCATTGCGCCGGCGCTCGCGCCGCGCATCAGATAAGTGCGAATCATGATTCTCCCCCTCGCGGCGACGAATGCGCGCGCGTTTGGTGACGGTCAGACGTGTCGTTAAGGCTTAGGCTGAGACGTCAGGAGGAAAAGGGAGGCGCCCGCGGCGAATGCGAGGAGAACCATTCGACGCCCGCCATAGGGACCGGCAGGGGCAGATCGAATGTCAGGCTCTTGGGCGCCAGCAGCCGCAATAGGACAGTGGTCGGCGGATGGCTGATCCATTGCTGATCGACGGCGAACAGGCAATCCACGCAGGCTGGAATATGCAGCCGCTTTACCGGAAACCCGTCTTCATCGACGTGAAATGATAAGCAATTTTGTAGGGTGAACGCCTGATCGCCCGACAGGAAGACCTGCGTCGGCGCGTGAACCTCATGGGACGCGCGGGCGACGCTCGCCAAGCCAAGCACCGTCGCCAACGCCAAGGCCAGAGAGAGTCTTGCGAGCTTGAAGGACATGCCCATGCGGTCGCCGCTTTGTTCGTCTTCTTATTTTGCGAGTATGAAGGCGGGCTTGCGATAAACAAGGGCTCAGCCTGTCGCACCCCTGTCGCACCTCTCTGATTTCGCTTAACCTGTTGCTCAGCCGCAACTTCCTTGATCAAAATTAAACCGGCGTCGCGCCCGCCATGCGACATTATCCCTGGCGGGCCTGAACAGAGGGACGCCGCGGCTGACGCCGTGCTTCCAACGCCTTGGCGAGAAAGCGCATGAAAATATGCCTGCTGTGTCCGCCTGGAAACACCAGTTCGATCCGCTCTGTCGAGGTGAGGTAGAACAAGGCGGCCCGCTCGCCTAAGGCGTCGATGCGCGAGATGTCGCGCAAGGCGATTCGCCGTCGCCAAAGCGTCGGAAAGCCTATTCGGGGCAAAAGCCGGCGGGGGAATGAGATGCTGGCGGAGTCGCAGCGAAACCCCAACAACTCGGCGACACAAGCCTGCCCGCAGAAAAGCGCGATCAGACCAGCCAGATCGCGCGCGGCCTCAGCGCCTCGAAACACATAGAGGCTAGCGAGCGCCCCCGCCAGACCGAGCCCCCAGAGGCCTACAGCAAGTAAAGACCGAACCGCGATCGAGGCGCGTTGCGCCCTACCCCCCTGCCCATCCATAACAACCCCAAGGCGAATCCCCAAATATTTCTGCCTCATTACAAGTCAGTGGCCGGAAAATGCAAGCGCCTCGGCGCTCGGCGCTAATTTGGCCCCAGTCTTAATGTAAATGAGCAGGATCCGCCTTAACCGGAGGCGTTTCTTTCGCCCGAGATGCTGCGACGCGCCGCAAAATGCGACGCGTCACGAGAGGGAGTCGAGCATGCGCTGCAGATCCTCGAATGCGGCCGGCTTGGTCAGCTGGAAATCGAAGCCGGCGTCACGCGCGCGGTCGCTGATCTGATCCTGTCCCCATCCCGTGAGCGCCACAAGCTTGACTGTGCGTCCCTCAGGCATGTCGCGCAGCCGCCGTGCGGTTTCGTATCCGTCCATTTTCGGCATGCCGAGATCGAGAAAGACGAGTTCGGGCTTGAATTGACTCAAGGCGTTGAGACCGGCTTCCCCGCCATAGGCCACGCGCACGTCCACGCCGAACGTCTCGAGGAGCATCACCAGACTGTCCGCGACGTCGTGATCGTCGTCGATGACCAGAATGCGATGAGCCGTGGTTTCGGAAGCGGTCATTGAGAGGGGCGCTCCATTTCGACTATCCGCCTCGCATCGAGCCCGTCCTTCGTCCGCGCAAGGCGACGCCCATGCGCACGTCCTGTACGATAACGACCCCCTGAACGCCGGCAAGCATAGCCGTCAAACTCATCGCCCGATGATTCGGACCCTGGCGACGATCTGACGGGTTTATCTCACCCGAATCGGCAGCTCAGCCAAAAACCCACGCGTTCCCACGGCCCCTGCCGCAATGCGCTCAAATACTGCAATAAATCTTCGAGAGATCCCGACGGGTTGCTCTCTAGGGGATTTCACTTAATTTCCTGAAGATCTCTGATCGAACTGGCTTCAGGAGCCGGGACTTATGCAGGGTCACGCGAACAGGTGGGCCTTTTCGAAGACATTGCGGTCGACTCTTTACTTTTCCTGCGGCAAAATGTCGCTTGACAGGTGAAGCAAGAGCGAGGCCAAAGAGGTCGGCTCGAGGCCAGCAGTGACGATCCCGTTTGCGGCGACGCGGGAAGACGACAAGAACTCCCTAAGGGAGCCGAGGCTTCCCGCCGCGGGAACAGGATGGGATTCGAGTATCGTGTGTAGCGGGCGCCCACCGGTCAAGCTTGCAAACCTCGATGAGGAGCGCCTCCGCCACCGCCTCGAGGCGTTCAGCTATGGCGCTGCGGCTTTCGCCCATGAGATCAACCAGCCCCTGGCTGCGACCGCCACCTATCTCAGCGTCGCAGGCCGCATGCTGAGTAAGTCGGGCGACCGGGAGATCGCCCAAATCTTGGAAAAGGCGACGGCCCAGACGCAACGGGCCAGCCGGCTCGTGGCGAACCTGCGCGATCTCCTGCCATGCGGAGAAGCAGACAAGACACTGGCGAGCCTGCATGCTTTGCTTGAGGAAAGCCTGGAGTCGCTTCGCGCCGACGGCGCGCCGGACGCGGTCGGCTTCCGCCTGGAGCCCGCCGCCCTGCGCGACAATGTCATGGCCGACAGGTTGCAGATCAGGCTGGCCCTGTGCAATCTGCTACGCGCCGCCGCCGCAGCGACGCGGGCGGCCGGCGGGCGGGACCTTGCCATCCGGACATCCAACCTCGACACGGACGTTATCCGAGTGGAAATGAGTGACGCAGGCTCCAACCACCCGGAACCATTCAGAGAGCCAGATTTTGAAGTGTTGACGCTAAAGAAGGCCAAAGACATCGGGCTCGGGGTATTGTCGAGCCTCATCATACTCGAAGATCACGACGGACGGATTTGGACCGCCCAGACGCGCCAGGGCGGCGCTCTATTTAGTCTCATATTGCCGCTTGAGCACTTGGACGTTACTTCATGAATGATCAGCGCGTTGTGCACCTCATCGACGATGACGCAGCCTTGCGCGACGCGGTCGGGCTCCTGCTGCGCACCGAGGGGTTCAAGGTTAACGCCTACGAATCAGCTTTGTCCTTTTTGAAGGCTGTGTCTCCGAGCGCGGAAGGCTGCGTCGTCACCGACGTGCGCATGCCGGAAATGAACGGGATCGAGCTGATCGCCAAAATGAAGGAGGAGCGCATTTCCATTCCCGTCGTGGTTCTGACCGCCCATGCGGACGTGCCGCTCGCGGTCGAGGCCATGAAGCTCGGTGCCGTCGATCTTCTTGAAAAACCTTTCGAGGACGAAGCGCTCATCACGGCGGTCGGCGCCGCGCTGGATCGCCGCAACGCCGAGGTTCATCGCAGCCGTGAATCACAGGCGATCAAGAGCCGGCTTGCGACCTTGACACGTCGCGAAAACGAAATTCTCGCGGGCCTGCTCAAGGGCTTGTCGAACAAGGTGATCGCACACGATCTTGGAATCAGCATTCGCACGGCCGAGGTGCATCGCGCGAATATTATGGCCAAGATGCGGGCGGGCAATCTCGCGGAGCTGGTAAAGATGGCGCTCGCCGCCGAAGCGCCGAGCGCTACCGAAGATAAATAGCGCCCGTCGCCTCGCCAGTTTCGACGCGAGGCTGATGGCGGAACATCTTCATCGCCCCCCGGTTCATCCACCGCCCATGGACTCGGTCCATCGGGCGACGCTTTCTGCGCAAGGAAAGAGCCAAGCGATGAACCCGCGTCCTCTCGCCGTGGTGACCGGCGCCTCCACTGGAATCGGCTTCGAACTCGCCAAGCTCTGCGCCGAGCGTGGCTATGACCTCGTCATCGCCGCCGACGAACCAGAGATTGAACAGGCCGCGAACTCCCTGCGCAAGGGCGAAACGCGCGTCGTCGAGATCGAAGCGGATCTCGCAACGGCGGCCGGCGTGGAAGCGCTTTATGACTGCGTAAAACGTGTCGCGCGCCCTGTCGATATCCTCATCGCCAATGCGGGCCGCGGACTCGGCGGCGCTTTCCTCGACCAGGAATTCGAGGGAATCCGGCGCGTGCTCGACACGAATGTTACGGGCACAGTGTATCTCACGCATCTGATCGGCCGCGACATGCGGGCGCGGGGAACCGGAAAAATCCTTATCGTTGGATCGATTGCCGGCTTCATTTCAGGCTCATTTCAAGCCGTCTACCATGGCGCGAAGGCGTTTATCTATAATTTCTCCACGGCGCTCGCCGACGAGCTGAAGGGGACGGGCGTCACCATCACCTGCTTGATGCCCGGCGCCACGGAGACCGAATTTTTCCGCCGGGCGAATATGCTCGACACAGAAGCGGGCCGATCCAAAAAGGCCGACCCCGCCGAAGTGGCGCGCGACGGCTTCGACGCCCTCATGGAAGGCCGCCAGGAGATCGTCAGCGGGTGGCAAAACAAGCTGCTCGCGCTCGTTTCCCATGTCACGCCGGCGTCCATTCTCGCTTGGCGCAATCGCCAATTCTCGGCGCCCGACAAGCGAATGTAGGAGCGCTCGAGATGAATGTCACAGCCGAGCGAACCACACCGATCTGGGGCGCGCCCGACATCGATGCGGAACCCTTGCAAGGCGACCTTGAAACCGAGGTCGTCGTCATCGGCTCGGGGATCGCCGGCATGTCCGTCGCTTACGAACTGGCGAGCGCCGGCAAGCAGGTGACGGTGCTCGATCGTGGCGTGATTGCCGGAGGGATGACGGCGCGAACGACCGCCCATCTCTCCTCCTATAGTGACGACGGCTTCCAGGAACTCATCAAGATGCGCGGGCTCGATAATGCGAGAGGCTGGCAATACAGCCAGGCCGCGGCGATCTCCCGTATCGAGGCTATTCAACGCGATCTCGGCGCAAACTGTGACTTCCGCCGCATCGACGGCTACCTTTTTCTTGCGCCGGAGACGGACCCCTCCGTGATCGACGCCGAGCTGGTGGCGAGCGCGCAAGTTGGCATGCTCGCCGTACGCCAAGAAGGCCTGCCTTTCGCCGGGGAGGAAGCCACGCCGGCGCTGCGCTTTCCCGATCAGGCGACCTTTCATCCATTGAAATATCTTGCCGCCCTCTCGACCGCAATCAGCAAGGCTGGGGGACGCTTTTTCGCCTTTACGCCCGTTGTCTCCGTGGAAGAAAAGAACGGGGGCGTCGACGTCGCCACGGTTGGCGGCGCGCATATCAAAGCACAGTCCGCCGTTGTGGCCACCAATGCGCCCGTCAACGATCGCTTCTCGATCCACACCAAGCAGGCGCCGTATCGCACCTATGCGGTCGCATTCGAGATTCCGCGGGGCAGCGTTCCAGACGCGCTCTACTGGGATACGCTCGACCCCTACCACTATGTCAGATTGCAGCCCGGCGAGGGCGGCGTCGACCTGCTGATCGTCGGCGGCGAGGATCACAAATCCGGTGAAAGCGACAATGGTCAGGAGCGCATCCTCTCGCTTGCGCGTTGGATGCGGGAGCGCGTGCCCTCTTTGGGCCAGGAAGTGACCCGCTGGTCGGGCCAGGTGCTCGAGCCGATCGATTACATTGGCTTCATCGGGCGCAATCCGGGCGAGAAGAATGTCTATGTCGCCACGGGGGACTCGGGCCAGGGCATGACCCATGGGGCCGTGGCCGGCATGCTGATCGCCGATCTGATTTTGCGCGGCGACAGCGCCTGGGCGCCGATCTACGAGCCGGGCCGCAAGCCGCTCCGCGCCATGGGCGAGTTCCTCAAGGAAAACGCCACGGCTGCGAAGAACTACGCTCAATATCTGACCGGCGCCGGAGAGCGATCCTCTGTCGACGATTTGCTGCCGGGGGAAGGCGCAATCATCCGAAGCGGCCTTGCAAAGATCGCCGCCTATCGCGACGAGGACGGCACGCTTTGCCAGCGCTCCGCCGCTTGCACCCATCTCGGATGCCAGGTCCATTGGAACAGCTTCGAGCGATGCTGGGACTGTCCCTGCCATGGCTCGCAGTTCTCACCCCAGGGCGAAGTGCTCAACGGACCCGCAATTTCTCCCCTCGGGAAGATTGAAAGCTAGCATGCCGCAGGACCCGACCGCACTGATACTGATGTATTTCGTCGTGCCCTTATGGCTCTTGGCTGGGCTTTGCGACTACCTTTGCCATCGCGCCACCCACATTGCGTCGACGAGCGGATCGAAGGAGTCTTTTATTCATCTGCTCATGTTCGTCGAACTCGGACTGCCGCTGCTCGCGGCAATCTTTCTCGAGGTGAACGCTCTCATCATCGCCTTCATGATCGTTATGTTCTTGCTACACGAGGTTACGGCCTTCTGGGACGTCAGCTACGCGGTTTCTCGGCGACGCGTGACGCCGCTCGAACAGCATGTGCATAGTTTTCTGGAGATCGTCCCGCTGCTCGGCCTGACTCTTATCGCTGCGCGCCACTGGCCGCAGTTTCTCGCTCTGTTCGGCGTTGGCGCCGAATCCGCCAGACTGAGTCTGGGATGGAAGTCGGAGCCGCTGCCGCCTGCCTACGTCGTCGCCGTCCTGACCAGCGCCACTTTGTTGGGAGCTTTGTACCTCGAGGAACTGGCGCGGTGCCTCCGAGCGGAACGCAAGGCGCCGCTGGCCTTGCATCCATGAATGTGTCAGGCCGCGCTACATTCGCGCGGCCCCTGGAATTCAAGCCGAGCCCGACTGGCCGAGATCAACGCCCGTCGTCGGATTGGCCGTCGGATTTGACATGGTGCGGGCCGTAAAGCTCGACAAATCGCTTTGCTCAGAGGTCGTCAAGCCCACACTCGCGTCACCCTCGCCGCCATCGACCGGAATGCCGCCGATGACGTCGTCCATCCGCCGCCACTGATCGCCGGAGTTCCACGGACCCTCCGCATCGCCCTCTCCTTGCGAGGTGTTGACGTAAAGATTGGCGTATTCCGGCATGCCGCGCAGCTTGCCGGGCGGGAAATTCGCTTCGATGGAGTAGAGCGCCTTTTCGAAGGATTTCTGATGCGCGATTTCGCGCGTCATCAAGAAGCCGAGCGCTTCCTTTACGCCCGCGTCATCCGTGACGTTGATGAGACGTTCGTAGATGATCTTCGCCCGCGCCTCTGCGGCGATGTTGGACCGTAGATCGCAAACCGGATCTCCGATCGTGTCGATATAGGCCGCGGTCCAGGGCACGCCTGAGGAGTTGGTCAGGGCCGGTCCGCCGCCATAAAGAATAGCCTGCGTATGGCTGTCGCCCCCCTGGGTCAGAGAGCGGTAAAGATCCGCCTCTGTCTGGGACGCCTCGGCAAGCTCGCCTTTAACGCCCTTGTTGAGCATGGCGACAATGCTGCCGATCACTTCGAGATGACTTAACTCTTCCGTTGCAATGTCGAGCAGCATGTCCTTGCGGCCCGGGTCGTCTTCGGCAAGCGCCTGGGTGAAATAACGCATGGCGGCGGCCAGCTCGCCCTGCGGCCCGCCGAATTGCTCGAGGATCAGGCTCGCCAGCACGGGGTTGGGTTCGGAGACGCGAACGGTGTATTGAAGCTTCTTGTTGTGGGTGAACATCCTCGACTCCTGTCGGAAGCGTTAGTCGCTAACGCTTGACGACAGGCGAGGTTCCTCATCGGGGGTGCGGCGCGTTACTCTGCGGCGACCTGAGGCAGGCCCGCGACTTCAGGAAGCGGAACCTCATGACAGATGCGCCTGAAGGTCGCGAGCGCTTGTCCGACGACCTGATCCATATTGTAATAGCGGTAGGTCGCCAGCCTGCCGACGAACCAGACATTCTCCTGCGCCAGCGCCAATCTTTCGTATTTTTTGTAAAGCTCCATATTTTCCGCACGGGGCACCGGGTAATAAGGATCGCCCGCATCGCTGGGGAATTCATAGGTCACGCTGGTCTTCTCGTGACTCTGGCCGGTAAGATGTTTGTATTCGGTAATCCGCGTGTACGCTTCTGTCTGCGGATAATTGACGACCGCGACCGGTTGCAGCCATTGCTGGTCGAAGGTCTCGTGTTTGAATTGCAGCGAGCGATATGGCAACTTGCCGAACCGGAATTTGAAGAACTCGTCGATCGGGCCGGTATAGATCACGCGCCGAAAAGCGATTTCCTTGCGGATGTCCTGAAAGCTCGTCTGCAACATCACCCTTATGTTGGGATGCGCCAACATCCGCTCGAAGAGCCGCGTATAGCCGCCCTCGGGCATATATTGGAACGAGTCGGTAAAGTATCGGTCGTCTCTGTCGATGCGCGTCGGAACGCGGGCGGTTACAGACTTGTCGAGTTGAGACGGATCGACCCCCCACTGCTTCCTGGTGTAACCCTTGAAAAACTTCTCGTAGAGTTCGCGACCTACCGCGCTCACGACAACGTCTTCGGACGTTCGAATTTCATCTCTCTTCTCCGCGCGCGCGGCAAACCACGTGGCGAGCTCCTCAGAAGTGAGGTTCAGCGCGAACAGGCGGTTGACCGTATCGAGATTGATCGGGATCGGCACCAGCATGCCGTCGACATCCGCCAGCACGCGGTGTTCATAGGGACGCCAGCGGGTGAATTTCGACAGATAGTCGAATATCGCCTGCGAATTCGTGTGAAAGATGTGCGGGCCGTATTGATGGATTAGGATCCCCGCATCGTCGTAGCGATCATAGGCGTTCCCACCAATATGGGGCCGCTTGTCGATGACGAGGACCCGTTCCCCGCGCTGCGACGCGAGTCGCTCCGCGAGCACGCTTCCGGCAAATCCGGCGCCGACAATCAGCCAGTCAAACACGACGCGCCTCCGCATTCATCTGACGAACAGGCATCTTTCGGTCAGGGATGAAGGCGTCCAACTGTCGTCTCATGCCGGCCCAGGTTTCGTCCCACGACATTCCCTCGATGAATGCGTCGACGCGCTTGATCCAGGGCGCCCGCTTGCGGCGCAAAATCATCTCGACGCGCGCGATCACGGCGTTCGCATCGTCGGCGATTTCGACCAGCCCCTGCGCGCCGTATGGCTGCTCGACGTCCCTAATCGGCGTCGACACGACCGGAACGCCGGCGGCCAAAAACTCCGGGGTCTTGGTGGGGCTGATGAAGCGCGTCGCCTCATTGATCGCAAAGGGCATGAACCCGATGTCCCAGCCCGCGAGATAATGCGGAAGCTCGCGATAATCCTTGCAGCCGAGCCAATGAATGTTATCCGCGCGCGGCAGAGACGCCGGGTCGATCTTCGCCGTCGGCCCGATCATCACCAAATGCCACTGCGGCCTGAGAGCGGCGATGCGGCGCACGAGCTCGAGGTTCATGCGTTCGTCGATGACGCCGAAAAATCCCAGTCTCGGGTGAGGAATAGCCGCCTGGTCGGCCGGATCCTCCAAGATCGTCCGCGCCTGGCGGAAGTGCGCGGCGTCGACGCTGCTCGGAAAGACGTGGACGTTTTCGTGCCTGTTGCGTTTGGCCTGATAGAGCGAATGGCCTCCGACATAAACGACGTCGCATCTCGACAGCAGTTGTCGCTCCATTTCCAGGATGCCTGGCGGCGCGCCGACGAAAGTCGAGAGCTCGTCCATATTGTCATAGACGCAACGATGCGGATTGAGGTCGTCCGTGAACCGCAGCGCCATCGGGGTATAGTACCAGGCGATCAGCCGCTTCGGCTCCACTTTCGCCACGAGCCGCGTTAGCATCGACTTAAGCTGCGCAGCCGTGTCGACGTCTTGTCCGCGTGGCAACATTGGCGTCACGACCGAAACGCCGGACTCGTCGCGTTCTATTCTGAGAACGGGCGGGCCTTCGAAATATTCAGGCTCCTCGACGTACCAAGTTCTGAATTCGCGCGCCGCGCGGCTCATGAGATGCTGAGGACGCTGGTAAACGAAGCTCCATCGTAGATGTGAAAAACAGAATAGATGCGTTGAAAACTCGGAACTCCTATTTGCAACATACGCCATCTGCTTACTCCCGGCCGCGTCTTGCTCGCGCCCACGGCTTTTCCCCTTGGCGTAACGGGAATGAACGCGCTTTGTTCCAGCTGTGCTTTTCTGTGTCGCTGGCGCAAGGCAGGTCGGGCCTGCGTTAGGCGGCGCGTTCGAGATCCGCGACGACTGCGGCAAGGAATCTGCCGGCTTCGCCTCCCGAGACGACACGATGGTCGAAGGTCAAGCTGAGCGGAATGAC
Organism: Methylocystis echinoides; assembly: GCF_040687965.1. Lineage (NCBI taxonomy): Bacteria > Pseudomonadati > Pseudomonadota > Alphaproteobacteria > Hyphomicrobiales > Methylocystaceae > Methylocystis > Methylocystis echinoides. The sequence continues at coordinate 2,386,601 of NZ_CP156084.1, read as the reverse complement.
ACGGCCAACGCGAATTTCCCGGTTCTTGACGACGGGCTCTTCGCGCATGCGTCCTGCGCCAAGAATAGCGACCGTCGGCGGCAGGACCACCGGCGCCGCGTAGCGCCCGGAAATCGTGCCGAAATTCGAAAGTGTTATCGTTGCGCCGCGCATTTCCTCCGGAGGGATGCGCCGCGCCGCGACGTCTGCGCGCATGCGGTTGAGCCCGTCTCGAAGATCGGCTGGGCTGCGGTTGGCCACGTCGCGCAGGACGGGGACGAAAAGCCCGTCCGGCGTGTCCACGGCTATGCCGAGATCAATCTTGCTGAGAACCCGACGCGACAGCGTGGCGCTTTCGAACCAGCAATTCAGCACGGGCTCGGCGCGGCACCCTCTCACGAGAGCCTGCACGAGGCGTATCGTGATGTCCTCTCCCGCCACCCATGCGTCCACAACAGCGTCGTCCATGATGGTTGCCGCCGCGACCTCCGCCTGTGCGAACGCCATGTTCTGCGCCATTGCGCGTCGGAAGCCGCGCAGCGGCTCCGCCGGCTCGGCCTCGCTCAGGACGCGCGCGACGCGTTGAACGTCTTCCGCCGTAATGACGCCGTCCGCGCCCGAGGGCGTGACCATCGACAGATCGACGTTCAATTTGCGGGCGAGCGCGCGAACCGCAGGGACGGCCCGAATGGCGGCGCCGCCGCGCGCAACCGTCGCCGGCGCGTCGCTGACGACGCTCGCCCCCGTTTCCATTGCGCCGACCACCGTTCCGGCGTCATCTTCCTTCTCGCCTTCAAAGGCGAGGAGCGGCGCTCCGACTCGGATGATGTCGCCCGCCTTGCCGAACATGCGCTCGATGACGCCCGCCTGCGGCGAGGGTATTTCCACGACGGCTTTCGCGGTTTCAACCGCCAGAAGCGGCTGATCGGCTGAAACCTCGTCGCCTGGCTTCACACGCCATTCGACGAGCTCGGCTTCCTGAAGACCCTCTCCGAGATCCGGCAAACGAAAGGTTTTCATGCTCCCTCCATCAGCCCCCGCACCGCGTCGACCATGCGCTCCACGCTCGGAATGTATTGCTTCTCGAGCCGTGACAGCGGCACCACCACATCATAAGCCGTGACGCGCTTTACCGGCGCGAGCAGGGAATAAAGCGCGCGCTCGGCGATTTCCGCGGCGATTTCCGCGCCGAATCCAGCCGTGCGCGGGGCCTCGTGGACAATGACGCAGCGTCCCGTCTTTTCGACGGATTGCAAAATCGTTTCGATATCGTAGGGCTTCAAAGTCGCGACATCGACGACTTCGACGTCGATCCCCTCCAGGGCGAGCGCATCGGCCGCACGCATGGCTTCCGAAATCATCGCGCCCCATGCGATCAACGTCGCGTCGCGTCCTTCCCGGCAGATGAAGCACGTGTCGAGCGGCAGGCTTTCGCCATTATCGGCGACCTCCTGCTTGAACAGACGATAGAGTCGCGTCGGCTCGAGGAAGACGACGGGGTCGGGATCGCGGATCGCCGCCAGCAACAGCCCATAGGCGCGCGCCGGCGAAGAAGGGATCACGACGCGCAATCCCGGCATGTGTGCGAAAATCGCCTCGGGACTTTCCGAATGATGTTCGGGCGCATGAATGCCGGCGCCATAGGGCGAACGCAGCACCATCGGGCAGGTAAGTCTACCGCGCGTCCGATTGCGAAGCCGAGACGCATGATTGATCATCTGATCGATTGTCGGGTAGATGAACCCCGTGAACTGTATCTCGGCGATGGGCTTCAAACCCATGGCCGCCATGCCGACCGCAACGCCCGCAATTCCGCCTTCGGCGAGCGGCGTGTCGATCACCCGGCCGCGGCCAAAGCGCGCCTGCAGCCCGATGGTGGCGCGGAAGACGCCGCCGTTGGCGCCAATGTCTTCGCCGAGGAGAAGCACGTTGTCGTCGCGCGCCATCTCGCAAGCGAGGGCGGCGTTAATCGACTCGACGAGATTGAGTTCTGCCATTTGGGAAGCTCTATTTTGCGGGAGCGAAGCGCCGCGCGATTTCGCGCTGATCTTTAAGCAACTGCGGCGGTTCTTCATAAAGATAATCGAACATGGCGTCGCTCGAGGCGACGGGGGTAGAGGTATAGGTCGCCACGGCTTCGGCGACTTCCGCCCCGCATTGCTTCAGGAGTTCAGCCTCCTGTTCCTTCGACCAGAGGCCCTTGCAAAGAAGATAGGCGCGCAGACGGGCGATGGGCTCACGCGTCCATTCACGCTGGACGACTTCCGGATCGCGATAGCGCGTCGCGTCGTCGGCCGTCGTATGATCGCCGAGGCGATAGGTCAGCGCCTCGATCAATGTCGGCCCGTCGCCCGCTCGCGCCTTTGCAATAGCCCGTCGGGCGGCTTCAAAAACCGCGACGACGTCATTGCCGTCGACCTGCTGGCAGGCGACGCCGGCCGCGACTCCCTTTTGCGCCAGAGTGGCGGCGGCGCTTTCGAGCGCACGCGGCGTCGAGATGGCCCAGCCGTTGTTGTTGATGACCATGACGACCGGGGCGTTCCAGACGCCCGCCATATTCAGCGCTTCGTAAAACGCTCCATTGGAGGTGCCGCCGTCGCCAATGAAGGTCACGGCGACGCGCTCCTCTTTGCGCAGTGAGAAAGCATAGGCCGCGCCGACAGCGTGGGCGACTTGCGTGGCGACCGGGACGCAATTCGGAAAGTCGTCCCTCGAATTCGTGAAATCACTGCCGCGCTCGTCGCCGCCCCAATAGAGCAAGCATTCCGCCATGCTCATGCCTCGCAGAAACTGCGCCGCATGGTCGCGATAAGAAGGAACGAGAACGTCGCGCGCCTCCATGGCGCACGCCACGCCCACGCCGACTGCTTCCTGGCCAAGCGCCGAGGCAAAGGTTCCGAGCTGCCCCGTCCGCTGCAGCGCGATCGCTTTTCCGTCGAAAGCGCGCGTGCGGGTCATGGCGCGGTAAAAGTGCAGCAAGGCCTCGTCGCTCACCGGCAATGGCGTGTTCTCGCAAAGCTCGCCGTCCGGGGTGAGAAAGCGGATCAGATCAATCCTTGAGTCGATGATGGTGTGCAATCCCATGGAGATACTCCGCGGTCCCGCCGCATGCGGACGCGTCATCAGCGTAGCGAGGCAGTTGGCAGGTAGCGCGCCGTTACCGGAAGTCACGCGGGCGAACCTAAATTAAGCCACGCGCGCTTAAGCCCCGAACGGGCGGCAATCTGGCTGCAGAGAGACTTGAAAGAACGCGAGCGCGTCCAACGTAGCTCTCATGGTCGCTCTGACTTCCTCTGACCCACTCGCTTTTGGCGACGACATCGGCCCCGAGAAAATCGTCTATCTGCGGACCCACTCGGTCGGCCTTCGCGCAATCGTCGTCATCGACAACACAGCCGCAGGACCCGCGATCGGCGGAACGCGTATGGCGCCTGACGTGAGCGCCGTCGAATGCTTCCGGCTGGCGCGCGCCATGACTTTGAAGAACGCCACCTGCGGACTGCGTCATGGCGGCGCCAAGTCCGTGATCTTTGGCGAACCCGGAATGCCGGCGGAACAAAAGGAGCAATTGATCCGCGCCTTCGCGACGGCGATTGCGCCGCTTCACGATTATATTCCAGGCCCCGACATGGGCACGGACGAAACGGCGATGGGCTACGTCCACGACGAAATCGGCCGCGCCGTTGGATTGCCGGCGGAAATTGGCGGCATCCCGCTCGACCAGATCGGCGCGACCGGCTTCGGCGTCGCTATCGCCGCAGAGGTCGCTGCGCCTTTCGCCGGGCTGTCGCTTGATGGCGCGAGAATTGTGCTGCAAGGCTTTGGCGCAGTCGGGGAGCACACGGCGCGCTTTCTCGAACGCAGGGGCGCCCGACTCGTCGGCGTCGCCGATATTTCCGGCGCTATTGCAAATCCCGAGGGGCTCGACATAGAGGCGCTTGCGCGGCTCAAGAGAGCTGGAAAAAGCGTCGTTGAATACCCTTATGGGCGCGTCCTCCCCAATGAGGCGCTCGTCGCCGTGCCATGCGATATTTGGATACCGGCGGCAAGACCAGACGCCTTGCGCGCGGACAATGTCGAACGATTGAATTGCAGGTTAGTGGTCCAGGGCGCGAATGTCCCGGTTACGCCGGAAGCTGAACGCTACATGTTCGAGCGCGGGATCATCAGCGTCCCGGATTTCATCGCCAACGCCGGGGGCGTCATCACGGCCGCTGTGGAATATGACGGCGGCGTCAAAGCCACCGCGTTCGCGGCAATCGAGGAGAAAGTGGGCGGCAATACGCGCCTGACCCTCGAGCGCGCCCGCGATATGAAGGTTTCGCCTCTCGACGCCGCCATGACGTTGGCGACCGACCGGCTGCAAAAGATCATGCAGTTGAGACGCTGGCGCTAATCGAGACGCTCTACGGCGATCGCCGTCGCTTCCCCGCCGCCGATGCAAAGCGATGCGACGCCGCGTTTGAGGTCGTGTTTCCTGAGCGCGGAGAGCAACGTCACGACGATGCGGGCTCCGGATGCGCCAATTGGATGGCCAAGGGCGCAAGCGCCGCCGTGGATATTCACCTTTTCGTGCGGAAGCGAAAGCTCCCGCTCCGCGGCCAAAACAACGACGGCGAAGGCCTCGTTGATTTCGAACAGGTCAACATCCGTTAGTTCCCAGCCGACCTTTTCCATCAGCTTGTTGATGGCGGCGATCGGGGCGGTCGAAAATTTTGCGGGGGCGGCGGCGTGCGTCGCATGGCCGACGATCCTCGCGAGCGGTTGCGAGCCGAGCGCCTCAGCCTTCGAGAGGGTCGCCACCACGAGGGCGGCCGCGCCGTCGGAAATGGCGCTCGAATTGGCCGCGGTGAGCGTCCCGTCTTCACGGAATGCCGGACGCAGCCTCGGAATAGCTTCCGCCTTCGCCTTGCGCGGAAGCTCGTCCGCGGAGGCAAGACGTTCTTCTTTTCCTTGCTTTACCTTCACGGGAACGATCTCGGCTGCGAAACTTCCGTCCTGCGTCGCTTGCTGTGCGCGCCGTAGCGACTCGAGGGCGAATTCATCCTGCCGGTCGCGCGTGAACTGGTAGGCTTCGGCGCAATCCTCCGCAAAGGATCCCATCAAGCGACCGTGCTCATAGGCGTCCTCGAGACCGTCTAAAAACATGTGGTCGACGATGCGCCCATGACCGAGGCGATAGCCCGCCCGCGCGCGGTCCAGGAGATAAGGCGCATTGCTCATGCTCTCCATTCCCCCCGCAACGACCACGCCCGACGTCTCGGCGCGCAGGCGGTCATGCGCGTCCATAAGGGCCTTCATGCCGGAGCCGCACATTTTATTGACCGTGACGCAGCCGGTCGCCTCGCTCAAGCCGCCGCGGAGCGCCGCCTGACGCGCCGGCGCCTGGCCGAGACCGGCGCTCAACACACAGCCCATGATGCATTCGTCGACATTGTCGACAGGCACGCCGCTTTGCGCCACCGCGGCCTCTATCGCCCATGCGCCCAATGACGGAGCCGACATCTCTTTCATTTCGCCCAGAAATGCGCCGATCGGGGTCCGCGCGGCGCCGACGATCACCACTTGGTCTTGCATGGGGGCGCCCTTTTGAAATGAATTCTGATTCACTAACTGGCGCAGCGGTGAGAGAGGAAAAGCAGCTATCCCGATCCGGGGAACGCGGGCTCGGGCGACCCGTCGCCGGCGAGAATCTCCGCGACCGCAGTCTGGGAGACCTCCTCGAGCGTCGCCGGCGACCATTTTGGCGACCGATCCTTATCGATGATCGCGGCGCGAATGCCCTCATAGAGATCATGGCCTTCCAAGAGGCGACAGGCCGCGCGATATTCGTTGACGAGGCACGCCTCCAGGCAACTCTCGCGCGATGCGCGCTGCAACAGGGCATGCGTCACCTTCAGGCTCGTGGGCGAATTCTTTCTTATCTCTGTCGCGGCCGAGCGCAGGAACGCCGAGCCGCTCGCGTCGAGCCTCTGCAGCATCTCTTCAACGTCGCCGACGTCTGCGGCTTCATCAAGTTCCCTTCTGTACTGCTCGAGCTGGCCTGGCCCCGGCGAATGATGAAGACCGCCAAGAATTGCAGCGACGTCCGCCGCAACGTCGATGGCGCACAGACGCTCGACGAGCTCCGGGAGACGGCGCGAATCGATCCAGACATCAGCCAAACCAAGGCTCAGAGCGTCGGCGCCTGTCACGGTCGCGCCCGAAAGCGCCATATAGACGCCAGGGCCTTTCGCGCGTGAGAGCAGCCAGGTGCCCCCCACGTCTGGAATGAAGCCAATGGCGGTCTCGGGCATCGCAAGCCGTGTTCGCTCGGTGACGACGCGGCAATCGCCATGCGCCGACACCCCAACGCCGCCGCCCATCACGAGTCCATCCATGAGCACGACGTAGGGCTTGCCGAAAGACGCAATGAGAGCGTTGAGTTGGTACTCCTCGCGCCAGAAGGTCCTGTAATAGCTCTTGTCCCCATCGCGCATTCGATAAAGCGTGCGAATGTCTCCGCCTGCACAAAGCCCGCGCTCCCCCTCTCCGGTCGCCAGAACCGCGGCGATCTCCGGATCGGCCGCAAACTCTTCCAGCGCCCGCGTGAAGCGCCGCACCATGTCGAGCGTCAGGCTGTTCAGCGCTTTCGGTCGGTTGAGCCGAATGCATCCAAGCCGCCCAACGCGAGAAACGAGAAGCTCTTCTTCCTCGATCATGCTCTCTGATCCTTGAGGAGTTCACGGGCGACGATGACGCGCATGATTTCATTCGTGCCCTCGAGAATCCGATGCACGCGCAGGTCCCTCAGAAGCTTCTCGATTCCATAGTCGGAGAGATAGCCGTAGCCGCCGAAGAGTTGGAGCGCATTGTCGACGATGGAAAAGCCTGTATCGGTCGCGATGCGCTTCGCCATGGCGCAGAGTCGCGTTGCATCCTGTTCGCCTCGATCCAAGGCGGCGGCGGCGCGCCAAAGCAAGGCGCGCGCCGCCTCCAATTCGGTCGCCATATCAGCCAGGCGGAATTGCAGGGCCTGATATTCAGCGAGCGCGCGGCCGAAGGCCTGGCGTTCGCGCACATAGTCAAGCGCCGCCTCCAGCGCTCGCGCGGCGCCGCCAAGCGAACAGGCCCCTATGTTGAGCCTGCCTCCGTCGAGCGCGGCCATCGCGATCTTGAACCCCTCGCCTTCCCTCCCGAGGAGATTCTCGGCCGGCACCTCGCAGTCGTCGAAGGTCACCGTGCGCGTGGGCTGGGCGTTCCAGCCCATTTTTCTCTCATTGGCGCCAAACGCGACGCCCCTGGCGGCGCCCTCCACGAGAAAGGCCGAAATCCCGCCCGCGCCGCTTTCGCCCGTCCGCGCCATGACGATGTAGAGATGCGCGTCGCCGCCGGCGCCGGCGCCGGATATGAACTGCTTCTGACCGGTCAAATAAAAGCAGTCGCCGCGCCTCGCCGCGCGCGTGCGCAACGCGGCGGCGTCGGAGCCGCAGCCGGGCTCGGTGAGGCAATAACTCGTCAGCCTTTCCATCGTGACGAGGTCCGGCAGCCAGCGCTGCTGTTGAGTCTTTGACCCGAACGCGCCGATCATCCAGCCGCACATATTGTGAATCGAGAGATAAGCGGCGACCGTCGGACATCCGGTCGCCAGCGCCTCGAAGATCAATGCAGCATCGACGCGGGATAGCCCTGAGCCTCCAAGCTCTTCTCCAACGTAGATCGCCGCCATGCCGAGGGCCGCGGCCGAGCGGAGGGTGTCGACAGGAAAGATTTTGTCCCTGTCCCAATCGAGGGCATGAGGAGCAAGCGCTTCGCGCGAGAATTTGCTCGCCATGTCTCGAATGGCGATTTGCTCCTCGCTCAACCCGGCATTCGAGCAGACCGACATGACGTCCCCTATCGTTGCCCTGGGACACAGGCGCGCAAAGCGCCTTCCCGCGCCGCACGCGCGAGCGCAACCCTGCCCCGCGGCGGCTGACCCAGAAACTTGCAGATGAAGTCGCCCGCGTCCAGCAAACGGTCGAGGTCGACGCCTGTCTCGACCCCGCAACCATTCAGCATGTAAACGACATCCTCAGTCGAGACATTGCCAGTGGCGCCTGGCGCAAAGGGACAACCCCCGAGCCCCGCGACCGAGCAATCGAAGACGGCGAGACCAGTCTCCAGACAAGCGAAGACATTCGCCAGAGCCTGACCGTAGGTGTCGTGAAAATGCCCCGCGAGCCGCGGCAAGGGAACGTCTTTCGCGACGCGCTCCACAAGTCCGCGCGCCGCGAGCGGCGTTCCCACGCCAATCGTATCGCCAAGCGAAATCTCGTCGCATCCCAGTCTGTGCAGTTCAACCGCGATCTCCGCCACGCGTTCGGCCTCGACATGTCCCTCGAACGGACAACCGAGGACGCAGGAAATGTAGCCGCGCAGGCGAATGTCCGAAATACGCGCTGCGGAGGCCAGCGCGCGGGCGCGCTCGAGGCTTTCAGCAATCCCACAATTCATGTTCCGTTGGGAAAAACTCTCGGAAGCAGCGGTCAATATCGCGATCTCCTTTGCGCCTGCCGCGACTGCGTCTGTGAAGCCGCGCGAGTTGGGCGCAAGAACGGAAATGCGCGCGCGGACGTGCGGCTTTAGGGCCGCGAGAACCGCCCCGGTTTGCGCCATTTGCGGGATGAGCTTTTCGGGAACGAAGCTCCCGGCTTCGATATTTTGTAGTCCGGCTTCCGCCAGCATTTCGATCAACCGCACGCGCACTGCGACAGGCGCCGCAACCGCCTCATTCTGCAAGCCGTCTCGCGGTCCGACTTCGACCAAGCGAACGCGTTGCGGAATCGTCATGCCCCCTCCGCCATTGCGACGAGCCTTTCTCCTTCACGCACGGATTGGCCCTCGCTGCAAAGCACTCTCTCGATGACGCCATTGTGGGGCGCATTCATGGGGATTTCCATCTTCATGGCCTCCAGCAAAAGGATCGGCGCCCCTTTTATCACGCGCTCGCCGCCCTTCACGAAGATCCGCGTGACGCGGGCCGGCAGAGGGGCGAGAAAGCTCCTTTCCTTGTCCGCGGTCCGCGGTGGCGGCGCGAGCGGATCAATCCATTCGAATGCGAAATTGCGTCCTTTGTCGATGATGACAAAGCCGATCGGCCGGCGAATGAGCGAAAACTCCCGCCGTTCGTCATCGACGCAGAGCGCGAGCCTGTGTTCTTCGACTTCCGCCGACACGACCGAGCGCCGGCCCGAGGCCTCCATCCAGAACCGACGAGGGTCGAGAAGACCCATGCGACACGACAGAAGCTCTCCGTCGTGACGGAAGGCAAGCTGCATTTCATGACGCCCCGCCAGTCGCCAGGCGTCGGACGTCGTCCATGGCGACCACTGCTCTCCGAGCTCCGCCGCAGTCGCCCGCGCTTTTTGAGACGCCTGCGCACGCCAGGCGGAAACCGCCGCTGCGAGAAGCCATCGCTTCATGTCCTTGTCCGCAGGCGGCGTTGTCCTCGCTATCGTTTGCACGAGTCGCGTGTCCAGCTGGCCGCATACGAAATGCGGATCAGAGACGATATTGCGCAGGAAGTCGAGATTGGAGGCGACGCCGACGAGCGCCACCTCTTCAAGCGCGCGTTGCATCTTCCGCACGGCGCCCTCCCGCGCCTCGTCCCAGACGATAAGCTTGGCGATAAGAGAGTCGTAGTAAGGCGGGATCTCGTCGCCCGTCCTGACGCCTGTCTCGACTCGCAGCGACCGGCTCTCCGGCGGGAAGGCGAGATGTAAGAGCAATCCCGAGGACGGACGGAAATTTTCCGCGGGATCCTCCGCGCAGATGCGCGCCTCTATCGACGATCCGCGCATGCCGATCTCATCCTGTGTCATTGGAAGCGCTTCGCCAGCGGCGACGCGGAACTGCCACTCGACAAGATCGACCCCAGCGATCATCTCGGTTACAGGATGCTCGACCTGCAAGCGCGCGTTGACTTCCAGGAAGTAGAAGACGCCGTCCTTCACCAGGAACTCGACTGTGCCGGCGTTTGCATAGCCAGAAGCGCGCGCGATCTCCGCCGCCGCCATGCGCAGGTCGCGTCGCAAGTCAGGCGAGAAGTCCGGCGCCGGCGTCTCTTCGACGAGCTTTTGATGATTTCGCTGAAGCGAGCAATCCCGCTCCGGGAAGGTGACGACGTTTCCGAAGCCGTCGGCGATCAGTTGCACCTCGACATGCCGAGGGCGGTCGAGATATTTTTCGATCAGCAAGCGACCGTCGCCAAAGGCGAGCAACGCCTCGCGCGAGGCGCTTTCCATTGCAAGCGGCAGCTCGTCTGCGTTCCAAACAAGCCGCATTCCGCGGCCGCCGCCTCCGGCTGAGGCCTTGACGACGACTGGAAAACCGACGTGCTCGGCGGCGCTCAGAAAAGTCTGCGCATCCTGCGCGTCGCCATGGAAGCCAGCAAGCGTTGGAACGCCAATCTGCCCCACGAGTTTCTTGGCGCCCGACTTACTCCCGACCAAGCGCATCGCGTCGGCCGACGGCCCGATAAATACAAGGCCAGCTTCTGCGCATCTTGCCGAGAACTCGGCGGCTTCAGAGAGGAATCCATAGCCTGGATGGATCGCTTCGGCGCCGCTCCGCCGTGCAGCCTCGAGCAGCCGGTCAATCGAAAGATAACTCTCCGACGGTGGGGCCGCCCCGATCGCAAAGGCTTCGTCGGCTAGTCGCACATGCAGGGCGTCTCGATCGGCCTCCGAATAAACCGCAACGGTCTTGACGCCCATCCTCTTTGCCGTTCGGATGATCCGGCAGGCGATCTCGCCACGGTTCGCAATAAGGACCTTGCGGAACATGTCAGGAGGTCCGCAGCGATCGCCAGTCCGGCGGGCGCTTTTCCAGAAACCCGTTCAGCCCCGCGGCGCCTTCGGCAGACGCGCGGCGCTCGGCGAGAAGACGCGCAGTTTCCTTTATCAGCGCCGCGTCGATCTTCCGCTCTTCACATAGCGCGACGAGGCGCTTGGCCTGCGCCTGCGCGCCGGGCGCCCCGAGAAGAAGCGCCTCGACGAGACGATCGCGCACGGCGGTCAACCCGCCGTTGGCCGCGACCTCGTGAACGAGCCCGATTTGCAACGCGCAATCCGCGCCGACGATTTCGGCCGAGAGAAACAGAGCCCTGGCGCGGCGTGCGCCCACGGCCTTGACGACATAGGGTCCGACCACTGCGGGAATGAGTCCCAGCCTGACCTCGCTGAGGCAGAATTTCGCGCTTCTCGCGGCAATGGCGATATCGCAGCAGGCGACGAGCCCGACGCCGCCGCCGAACGCCGCGCCCTGAACAAGCGCCATTGTTGGCTTTGAGATCGTGTCGAGCGCCTCGAACATGGCGCCGAGCCCTAATGCGTCGCGCTCATTGCTTTCCGGCGCCGCGCTCGCCGCTTCGCGCATCCAGTCGATGTCGCCGCCCGCGCAGAAATTCTCCCCCGCCCCGGTCAAAATGACGAGACGCGCGTCGGCGTCCGCATCCAGGCGACACAAAGTTTTGGTCAACAATGCAACCAGCGCGGCGTCGAAGGCGTTGCGCTTATGAGGGCGGTTCAGGGTCAGCGTCACCACGCCGCGCTCGTCCCGGAATTCCATCAGATCCATCGCGCCCTCACATGCGAAAGAGGCCGAAGCGCGTCTGTTCGACAGGCGCATTGAGGCTTGTAGATATGGCGAGCGCCAGCGTGCGGCGCGTATCCAGCGGGTCGATGACTCCATCGTCCCAGAGCCGCGCGCTCGAATAAAGAGCGCTTCCCTGCCGGTCATATTGCGCGCGCATCTCGGCGGCGAAAGCCTGCTCCTCTTCCGCAGACCAGGATTGTCCCCGCGCCGCAATCGCGCTTGCGCGCACCCGGGTCAGCACCGTCGCCGCCTGCTCTCCGCCCATGACGCTGATCCGGGCGTTCGGCCACATCCACAGGAAACGCGGCGAATAGGCGCGCCCGCACATGGCGTAGTTTCCGGCGCCGAAACTTCCACCGATCACAACAGTGAACTTTGGCACCGCGGCGGTGGCCACCGCCGTCACCATCTTTGCGCCCTCCTTGGCGACGCCTTGCGCCTCATATTTCTTGCCAACCATAAAGCCGGTCGTATTCTGCAAAAACACAATCGGCTTCTCGCGCTGGGCGCAAAGCTCTATGAAATGTGCGGCCTTCAAGGCGCTTTCGGGGAAGATGACGCCGTTATTGGCGATAATTCCCACTTCATGGCCCCAGATCCGCGCAAAGCCGGTCACCAGCGTCTGCCCGTAGAGCGCTTTGAATTCGTGGAAATCGCTGGCGTCGACGAGCCGCGCGATGATCTCGCGGACGTCGAACTGCTTACGCAGATCAACGGGAATGATCCCATAAAGTTCTGTTTCTGCGAACAGCGGCGCAACAGGCTCTCTCGCCGCGACGTTGCGCGTGCGGGGAAGCGCAAGACGGCCGACGGCGTCTCGCGCAAGCGCCAGCGCATGGGCGTCATTCTCCGCCATATGGTCCGCCACGCCGGAATTCGCGCAATGAACTTGCGCGCCGCCAAGCTCTTCCGCCGATACGCGCTCGCCCGTCGCCGCTTCCACGAGGGGCGGACCGGCGAGAAAGATCGTTCCTTGATTGCGAACGATAATCGTTTCGTCGCACATCGCCGGCACATAGGCGCCGCCCGCCGTGCAGGAACCCATAACGACGGCAATTTGAGCGACGCCGTCGGCGGACATCTTTGCCTGATTATAGAAGATGCGACCGAAATGATCCCGGTCCGGAAACACTTCGTCCTGAGTCGGGAGGTTGGCGCCGCCGGAATCTACGAGATAGATGCAAGGGAGGCGATTCTGCGCGGCGATTTCCTGCGCGCGCAGATGCTTTTTCACGGTCATCGGAAAGTAGACGCCGCCCTTCACAGTCGCGTCATTGGCGACGATCATGCACGCGCGGCCATGGATCCGGCCGACGCCAGCGACGACGCCAGCGGAAGCAAGGGCCCCGTCGTACATTCCATGCGCGGCGAAATGCCCAATCTCCAGGAAAGGCGAGAGCGGGTCGACGAGCGCCTCGATGCGCTCACGGGCCAGCATCTTGCCGCGCGACAGATGGCGCGCCCGCGCGGTTTCTCCACCGCCCTGGCGAACGGCGGCCGACGTCTCGCGCAAATTGTCGACAAGCGCCTGCATCGCCTCGCTGTTCTGGCCGAAGGCTACGGCGTGCGCGTCAACCGACGATTCCAAAATCGTCATTCATCCTCACACAAAACTAACGGGTCTCCATGAAAAGCTCTCGCCCGATCAGCATCCGTCTGATTTCGCTCGTGCCGGCGCCGATCTCATAGAGCTTGGCGTCGCGCAGCAGCCGCCCTGCCGGATAGTCGTTGGTGTAACCATTGCCGCCGAGGCACTGGATCGCCTCGAGGGCCATCCATGTCGCGCGTTCGGCTGCGAATAGGATGGCCGCGGCGGCGTCCTTGCGCGTGCTTCGTCCCTGATCGCAGGCCCTGGCCACGGCATAGACATAAGCCCGTGCGGCGTTCAGCGCCGTATACATGTCCGCGAGCTTGCCCTGCATCAGTTCGAATTCGCCGATAGGTCGGCCGAACTGCTTGCGGTCGTGGACATAGGGCAAAACGACATCCATGCAGGCGCGCATGATCCCGATCGGACCGCCGGCGAGCACGGCCCGTTCGTAATCGAGGCCGCTCATCAGAACGGCCACGCCGAGCTCCGGCTGTCCGAGGACGTTCTCCGCGGGAACGACACAGTCTTCGAAAACGAGTTCGCTCGTATTGGAGCCGCGCATGCCGAGCTTGTCGAGCTTTGCGCCCGCTCGAAAGCCCGGAAAGCCGCGCTCGACAAGGAAGGCCGTAATGCCATGCGCGCCCGCCTGTGGGTCCGTCTTGGCGTAGACGATGACGACGTCAGCGTCCGGTCCATTGGTGATCCACATTTTCGCGCCGTTGAGAACATAGGCGTTCCCGCGCTTCTGCGCCGTAAGTCGCATGCTGGTCACATCCGACCCAGCCCCCGGCTCGGACATCGCCAGCGCGCCGACATGTTCTCCGGAAACGAGCTTCGGGAGATAACGGCGCTTCTGTTCAGGCGCGCCGTTACGGTGGATCTGATTGACGCAGAGATTGGAATGTGCGCCGTAAGAAAGGCCGACCGAAGCGGAGGCGCGGCTCAGTTCCTCCATCACAATGACATGCTCGAGATAACCGAGCCCTGCGCCGCCATACTCTTCCGCGACCGTGACGCCGAGCAATCCGAGCGCGCCCATCTTGGCCCAGAGATCGCTCGGAAAGGCGCTGGCCGCGTCCATCTGCGCGGCGCGCGGCGCGATCTCCCTGGCGGCGAAACTCTCGACCTGCTGACGCAGAAGAGTCGCTGTTTCGCCGAGATCGAAGTCCATCACAGGCGTAAAGTGGCGCATCGCGCGCGCTCCAAAACGCCGCAGAGCGGCACAAGCGGCTATATTTGCCAGCGCTTGAGCGTTTCAAGGTCCCGCCGCCGCCTCGGCGGCGTCCGGCTGCGCGGCAGGATGCGCCGCCTGAAAGGCCGGGTGCTCGGCGCAAACGGCGGCGACCGCGCGGATGTTCGGGTAGGGATCAAGACTGACGCCGAAACGCTCTGCGTAGAAAACGTGCGGGGCAAGACAGACGTCGGCGATCGTCGGCGTCACACAGAAGCAGAAGGGCGCGGGTCGTATCAGGGCTTCGACGGCCTCGAGCCCCAAACTTGCCCAATGGCGGCGCCAATCGAGAACGGCGCGCTCGCTCTGACCGAGCTGCTGCTGGAGATAAGAGACAACGCGGAGATTGCCGAGCGGATGCGCGTCGCAAGCGATGGCGAGCGCAGCCGCCCGCGCGCGGGCGGCGCGGATCGGGTCTGCCGGAATGAGCCGCGGCTCGGGCTGGAGCGCTTCCAGATAATCGATAATGGCGAGCGACTGGGTCAGGACCGTCCCATCGTCGAGCTCGAGCGCGGGCACGAGGCCCTGCGGGTTCTTCGCGAGATACGCCGGCTGCTTCTGTTCGCCGCCGTCGCGCAGGAGATGCACGAAGCGACGTTCGACGGGGACGCCCTTGAGCGCCAGCGCAATTCGAACGCGGTAGGCCGCCGACGAACGAAAATAATCGTAAAGCAGCATGAAGTCCTCCTGATGCAAAAGTTTTGCGCGCTGAAGATTGAGATAGGGCTACCCGCAGGGCTCGGCCGCAATATCTTCCGCCTAACGACAAGGTAGATCGGCGATGACGGCGCTTGTTTCCGACCCTGCCGCCCATGGGTCGCTCGACAACCCGATGGGAACGGACGGCTTTGAGTTTGTCGAGTTCGCGCATCCCGAGCCGGCGCGGCTCGCCGACCTCTTTGGGACCATGGGCTTCGCCGCTGTTGCGCGTCACCGCTCGAAGGATGTGACGCTC
The DNA here is from genome assembly GCF_040687965.1 of Methylocystis echinoides. Taxonomy (NCBI): domain Bacteria; kingdom Pseudomonadati; phylum Pseudomonadota; class Alphaproteobacteria; order Hyphomicrobiales; family Methylocystaceae; genus Methylocystis; species Methylocystis echinoides. The sequence continues at coordinate 2,371,229 of NZ_CP156084.1, read as the reverse complement.
TATCGGCAGGGCGACATCAACTATGTCCTCAACGCCGAGCCCGACAGTTTCGCGGCGCAATTCGCGCGTGAGCACGGGCCCTCGGTTTGCGCCCTGGGTTTCCGCGTGAAAGACTCGGGCGTGGCTTTCCGCCGTGCGGAAGAGTTCGGTGCGAGGCTCGTTCCGTCGCGCGCGGGCCCCATGGAATTGCATATCCCCGCGATCGAGGGCGTGGGCGGCGCGCTGATCTATCTCGTCGATCGCTATGGCGAGAAGGGCTCCATCTGGGATATCGACTTCCGTTGGACAGGCGCGCCAGATCCGCGGCCGGAGGGCGTGGGGCTCACCACGATCGACCATTTGACCCATAATGTTCGGCGCGGCCGCATGGACGCGCTCGCGGACTGGTATGCGCGCCTCTTCAACTTCCGCCAAATCCGCTATTTCGACATCGAAGGCCGATTCACCGGTCTCTATTCCCGGGCAATGACGAGCCCGTGCGGGAAAATTCGTATTCCGATCAATGAAAGCGCCGACGAGACGAGCCAGATAGAGGAATTTCTCGAGGCCTATAACGGCGAGGGCGTCCAGCACATCGCCTGCGCCTGCGGCGATATTTACGCGACTGTCCGAAGGCTGCGCGAACGCGGCCTCGACTTCATGCCCGCGCCGCCCGACAGTTATTATGACGCCATCGAGAAACGCCTCCCTGGCAATGGTGAGCCTGTCGACAGGCTGAAAGACCTCGGCGTTCTTATCGACGGCGCGAGCGACGGCGGCAAGCCGCGGCTGTTGCTACAGATATTTTCAAAGACCGTGGTCGGTCCGATCTTCTTCGAATTCATCCAACGCAAGGGCGACGAAGGCTTCGGAGAGGGCAATTTCCGCGCTCTCTTCGAGTCGATCGAAGAGGATCAGCTGAGGCGCGGCGTTCTGAAGCCGGCAGGTTGACATGACAGGGTACATGAGCGGCTTCGGCAATGAGTTCGAGACCGAAGCCTTGCCGGGCGCGCTGCCCAAAGGACGCAACTCGCCGCAACGCTGTCCCTATGGCCTCTATGCCGAACAGCTTTCGGGATCGGCTTTCACCGCGCCCCCCGGCGCCAACAAAAGGTCCTGGCTTTACCGTATCCGCCCGTCCGTGCTGCACGCGCGGCGCTTCTCTCTCGCGGACGCGCCCTTGTGGAAAACCGCGCCCGCGCGGGCGGAGACGGAACGGCCTCTCGCGCCGTTGAGATGGGGAGCGATTCCGCTGACCGAGGAAAGGCTCTGTTTTGTCGATGGCGTGAGGACCATGACGACTTGCGGCGACGCGGACGCCCGCGTCGGCATGTCGGCAGGGGTCTTTGTCGTTACAGAATCGAAAGGCGACCAGTATTTCTACGACGCTGACGGCGAACTTCTCATCCTTCCCCAGCAGGGCGCGGTCCTCTTCGAAACCGAGTTCGGCGCAATCGATCTCGCGCCGGGAGAAATCGGCGTCATCCCGCGCGGGGTGAAGTTCAGGACGCGACTTCGCGACAGCCCCGCACGTGGATATTATTGTGAAAACTACGGCGCGCCCTTTACTTTGCCGAACCGCGGCGTCATCGGCGCGAACGGCCTGGCCAATCCGAGGGATTTCCTTACGCCGACGGCCGCCTTCGAGGATGACGCCCACCCCTGCCGCCTCACGGTGAAATGGGGCGGACGCTTCTACGACTGCGATCTCGATCATTCACCGCTGGACGTTGTCGCCTGGCACGGCAATTACGCGCCCTACAAATATGATCTCCGCCGCTTCTCGCCGGTGGGCGCCTTGCTCTTCGATCATCCGGACCCATCGATCTTCTGCGTGCTCACCTCGCCTTCGACACAGCCGGGCGTTGGCGACATCGACTTCGTTATCTTCCCTGAGCGCTGGCAGGTCGCCGAGGACACGTTTCGGCCGCCGTGGTTTCATCTGAATGTGATGAGCGAGTTCATGGGGCTGATCTTCGGCGCCTATGACGCCAAGCCCGAAGGCTTCGCGCCCGGCGGCGTGTCGCTCCATAACGCCATGCTGCCGCACGGCCCGGACGCGGACGCGGTCGCAGCCGCGACGCAGGCCCCCTCGACTCCCGCCAAAATGGAGAACACCCTCGCTTTCATGTTCGAGACGCGCCTGCCGCAGCACCCCACGGATTATGCGCTTACGCTCGATGCGCTCGATGAAGATTATGCCGAGTGCTGGTCGGCGTTGCCGAAACGCTTCGATGGGACGCCCGGAGGCGCATCATGAAACTTGCATCGCTGAAGGGCGGCCGCGACGGGCGGCTCGCGGTCGTTTCGCGGGATCTCACGCGCGCGGCTTACGCAGACGATATTGCGCCGACGTTGCAGGCGGCGCTGGACGACTGGGCGAAGGCCGCGCCGCAACTCGAACTGCTCGCCGAACGGGTGGAAGCCGAGACGACGACGACGTTCCGGTTTCGCGAAAGGGATTGCGGCTCTCCCTTGCCCCGCGCCTTTCAGTGGGCGGACGGCTCGGCCTATGTCAATCACGTCGCGCTCGTGCGGCGCGCGCGCGGCGCCGAGGCGCCGGCGTCGTTTTGGAGCGATCCACTGATGTATCAGGGCGGCTCCGACAATTTCCTGGGGCCACGCGATCCGATCCCCCTGCACGACCCGGCCCATGGGCTGGATCTCGAAGCAGAGGTCGCCGTGATCACGGACGACGTGCCGATGAATGTCACGCCGCAGGTCGCGCGCCATCACATCAAGCTTGTGATGCTGGCAAACGACGTGACGCTGCGCGGGCTCGTTCCTGACGAGCTTGCAAAAGGCTTTGGATTCTTTCAGTCCAAGCCCGCCTCGGCTTTCTCGCCGGTCGCGGCGACGCCCGATGAGCTGGGCTCCGCCTGGGACGGGGCGAAACTGTCGCTGCCGCTGCTCTCGTCGATCAACGGCGCCCCGCTCGGCCGTCCCGACGCCGGCATAGACATGACGTTCGACTTTGGCCAACTCGTCGCTCATGCTGCGCGCACGCGGCGGCTCGCGGCCGGAACGATCATCGGCTCGGGCACGGTCTCCAATCGCTCGGCCGACGGCGGGCCCGGTCTGCCCGTTGCGCAAGGCGGCGTCGGCTATTCCTGCATCGTCGAACAGCGAACGGTCGAGACGCTTGTCAGCGGCGAACCCCGTACTCGCTTTCTCGAAGCTGGCGACGTCGTGCGCATCGAAATGCTCGACGTCAATCGGCATTCGATCTTCGGCGCAATCGAACAGACCGTGAGGCCCTGTTGAGGGTCAGGCCGCAAGGCCCTTGGCGCGGAAATAATGCAGGTCTCCCCTGGTAAGGATCCGATCGCCAGGACGAAGCTGGTGCGGCTCGATATCGGGTTGCGTCAGCAGATCGTCGTAGAGCGCGCCGAAGTCCTGATAACACTCCTGAAGCAGTTGCTCAAAATTTTCGATGACGAAATACGTCTGCTGATAATCGCTGATGATGTATTTGGTTTGCATGATACGCTCGAGATCGAAAGCGACGCGGTTTGGCGAGGAATCCTCGAGCGCAAAAACGCTCTCGCCGGGCGAGGACAGAATCCCCGCCCCGAAAATGCGAAGACCCTCGGGCGTCGCGATAAGCCCGAACTCCACCGTATACCAATAGAGCCGCGCGAGATTGTGAAGCTGGTTCCTATGCAGCGCCCGCTGACCGCCCTTGCCGTACGCTTCGAGAAATTGCGCGTAGACGGGGTCTGCAAGAAGCGGCACATGCCCGAAAACATCGTGGAAAACATCCGGCTCGGAGAGATAATCGAGCTCATGCTCGGGCCGGATGAAGGCTCCGGCGGGAAAGCGGCGATTGGCCAGATGATCGAAGAAGGCGTCGTCAGGGATGAGGCCCGCCACGGGAACGACGCGCCAGCCGGTGAGGCCGGACAGGCGTTCGCTCAATTCGGCGAAATCGGGAATGCCGCCGCGCGACAATTCGAGCTTCTGCTTCGCCGCAAGGAAAGCTTCACAGGCGCGACCCGGCAGAACCTTCGCTTGCCGAGCATAAAGCCTGTTCCATCGGTCGTGCTCTTCGGGCGTATAAGAAGGCCAATCCTGGTCAATCGTCCAATCCGCATTGCGGCGCGCATGGGCGTAGCGGTTCTTCTCCAAAGCTTCGGTCATAACGGACCTCGCTTGCAACCCCCATCCACCGTTTGCGGTCTCCCCTGAGATCGCGCGTTGCGCCAGCGGGGGCCGGATGAGGGCGATGCTCGTCTGATATTATAAGTCACGCCGTCACCGCTTGAAGGCGCGCCGGGAGGCCGCGCCAGCCTGTGCCGCGCGGCGCCGCGCCCTAGATGGGAAATCATGTCTGAGCTCGCCCATTTCATCGGCGGCCGGCGCGTGCAGGGCGCCGGGCGCCACGTCGACGTTTATGAGCCCATGACCGGCGCGGTGGCCGGGCGCGCGCCAATGGCCACTCCCGCGGAAGTTCGCGCCGCGGTCGAGAATGCTCGCGACGCGCAGCCCGCCTGGGCCGCGACCAATCCGCAGCGGCGCGCGCGTGTGTTCTTGAAGTTTCTCGAACTGGCGTCGCGCGAGATGGACGAGCTCGCGACGATTCTCGCGCGCGAGCATGGCAAGACTGTCGCCGACGCGCGCGGCGATCTTCAGCGCGGTCTCGAAGTCGTCGAGTTTTGCGTCGGCGCGCCTTATCTGCTGCGCGGCGGATTCACCGACTCGGCGGGACCGGGAATAGACACCTATTCCATGCGGCAGCCGCTCGGCGTCGCCGCCGGAATCACCCCGTTCAATTTCCCCGCGATGATTCCGCTCTGGATGTCGGCCCCGGCCATCGCCTGTGGCAACGCCTTCGTGCTCAAGCCGTCGGAACGCGATCCTTCGACGCCGCTGCGTCTCGCCGAGCTGATGATCGAGGCTGGACTGCCGCCCGGCGTCTTCAATGTCGTCAATGGCGACAAGGAAGCGGTCGACGCGCTGCTCGACGACGGCGACGTGAAGTCGATCGCCTTCGTCGGGTCGAGCCAGATCGCCGAATATGTTTACGCCCGCGCCTGCGCCCACGGAAAGCGCGCGCAATGTTTTGGGGCTGCAAAGAACCACATGGTCATCATGCCCGACGCCGACATGGGCCAGGCGGTCGATGCGCTGGTCGGCGCGGGATACGGCTCGGCGGGCGAACGCTGCATGGCGATATCCGTCGCGGTTCCGGTCGGCGAGGCGACCGCGCAAAAACTCATGGAGCAGCTCGTCCCGCGGGTCGAAAGCCTGAAAATCGGCCTCTCTACCGATCCTTCGGCGGATTTCGGGCCGTTGATCTCCAAGGCGCATCTCGCGCGCGTCAACGATTACGTCGCTCTCGGCGTCGAGGAAGGCGCGAAGCTTCTCGTCGACGGCCGCGGTTTCAAGATGCAGGGCTATGAGGAAGGCTTCTTCATGGGCGGCTGCCTGTTCGACGAAGTGACGCCCCGGATGCGCATCTACCGGGAGGAAATTTTCGGCCCTGTCCTGAGCGTCGTGCGGACGAACGCTTATGAAGAGGCGCTCGGCCTGGTCGATTCCCATGAATATGGCAATGGCGTCGCGATCTTCACCCGCGACGGCGACGCGGCGCGCGACTTTGCGTCACGCGTTCAGGTCGGCATGGTCGGCGTCAACGTGCCCATCCCAACGCCGCTCGCCTATTACACATTCGGCGGCTGGAAGCGCTCGGCCTTTGGCGATCTCAACCAGCACGGCGACGACGCCTTCCGCTTCTACACGAAGACCAAGACCGTCACCTCCCGATGGCCGAGCGGCGTAAAGGAAGGGGCGAGTTTCGTCATCCCGACGATGTCCTGACGCGAAAGGAAGCCGCAATGGCCCGCATCGCCTTCATCGGATTGGGCGCGATGGGCGCTCCCATGGCCGCCAGTCTCGCCGCCGCCGGCGAAGCGGTGATGGGCTTCGACCGGCTTGATGGAGCGGGCGCCGCCGCGGCGGCGCTGGGCGTGCCCGTCGCCGCCGCGGCGGAAGAGGCGGCGACGCAGGCTGAGGTCGTCGTCACCATGCTGCAAACCGGTGAGCAGGTGCTCGACGTCTGGCGCACGCTGCTGCCGGTCGCAGCCAAGGGGGCGCTCTTCGTGGATTGCTCGACGATCGATCTGGAAAGCGCCCGCAGCGCCCATCTGATTGCCCGAGCATCGCAGGCGATGGCGATCGACGCGCCAGTTTCCGGCGGCGTCGTGGGCGCGCGCGGGCGCAGCCTCACCTTCATGTGCGGCGCGGAGGCTGACGCCTACGCGCGGGCCAAACCCTTGCTCGAAACGATGGGCGCGCGGATTTTCCACTGCGGCGGACCTGGCCTGGGCCAGGCGGCGAAGCTTTGCAATAATCTGATGCTGGGCGTGACGATGATCGCCACTGCGGAAGCCTTTGGGCTGGCGTCGCGGATTGGTTTACAGCCCGAAGCGCTGTTCGAAGTCGCCGCCGTGTCTTCCGGACAATCCTGGTCGTTGACGAGCTACTGCCCCGTCCCGGGGCCCGTGCCGAGCGCGCCCGCCAACAGAGATTACCGGCCCGGCTTCGCCACCAGGCTCATGCTGAAGGATTTGCGTCTCGCCGAAGCCGCCGCCGGAAAAGCCGGGGCCGTCACGCCGCTCTGCGCGGCCGCCGCGCAGCTTTACGCGCTTTACGAAGCACAGGGCGGCGGCGCAAACGACTTTTCAGGCGTGTACGAAATGATCGCCGGCGCGCATGGAGAAAGAGGCGCGGGCCCACGCCCGCGCCGCTCTGTTCCGGCTTAGTGCTTACGCTTCTTGCCGCCGGTCGGAGGGGTTTCGGCCGAGGCGGCGGTCGCCATGCCGAGCTCGGCGCGGCACGCCGGCGAAATGGAGGCCACGCTGGCCCTCAGGCATTTTTCAATGGCGATCGCGTCCGGCACCTGAGCCTGACAGAAACGATAGGCGTCGTCCTCGCAGGCGGCGCGCTGGGCGGCGGTGCCCTGAGCCATGGCCGGCGCGGCGACACACAACGCCAGCAGAGCCGAGAGGCGGATAAAGATGCGCATTCACACGTCCCTTCATAAATGGCCGTCGATTTCCTGCGAGATTTGCGCGCAGGCTCACAGGAGCATACGCGATCGCCGCGCGCCGAAAAACCGCCGGGATTACGGTTTGCCTCTAATCCGCCTCGCAGAACAGTGTTTTAGGCAAGTTCTCCACAGGCCAAAACACCAGCGCCCGCGCGCGGACAAAAAAGGAGCCGCTGGTTGGCCAGCGGCCCAAGTTCAGGGAGGAAATGCCCAAGGAGAGCACGCATGAATTGGAGGCGCGAGCTGTGGCAAAACTGTGTTCAACCATCGGACGAGGACACGAAGCGCCTCAGCTGTGGCGCCCAGGACACAACCGAGGGTGTGGATCAGCGCGCCTTATTCCCTTCGATACTCCTCAATTCGGCCGTCGACGGGGCCTTGATGCTGGCGTTCAGCTTGCGCAGCATCGTGAGGCACAGGTCCTTCACCGCCTCGTCCTGAACCGTGTCGGTGAGTCGGGCGACATGGTAGAAGGCCATCGCCCGCTGGGAGACGAGATCCTCGTAGCTAAAGGGGTCGGACAGGCCGTCCATGTCGTCATTTGTGTTGTCTGTCATCAAGGAACCCCTTCCGTCGTGGCCTGCATATCGGGTCTAGGGCCCGAGAATTAAAGCCCTTCGCGCGGCGCCCGCCGCGCTCAAGGCTCCCCGCCGTAGACCGTCTGTCGCGCTTGCTCATGGGGGCTTACAGCATAGAGGAAAAATGACCCGAGCGCGGCGACGCTCGCCGCGACAATAAGTCCCGCGAGAGCGCCCCTCATCGTGGTGGAGCCGCGGGCCTGCGGGCTGGCGAAAGCCAGGAACGCCACAATGCCGATAAAGGCGCTCAGCAGGGCGGTCAGAAAAAGCGTCTCGACGGCGACGATCATCTCGCTCCCTCCTGCCCCCGGCGGCGCGGGGGTCGCGAGCCAACAGCAAATAAACGCTGGGGACGAAAAGAAGGTCCGCGCGCCGGGACCCTCCGAGAAGGTCGTCAGCTGCGACGGCGCGGTCGGACGGTCTCCTCCTCCTCTTCGTCACCCGCGGCCCTGCCGGGCCGCTGCTGAGCAAGGGGCAGCATGGCCCTGAAGAAATCAGTGTACAGATCGCCGACTCTGGCCGCTTGGTCGAAGATTTCGCGGTAGGAGGCAAGGACGGGGTTGGATGCGATGACCCGATCGTCCAGCCTCTGCCTTTCGCGCTCCTCCAGCCGCGTTTTCACCCCTGCCCAGAGGGTCGCCATCTCTCGCGCGGCCGCCCCTCTGGGTCTCAACTCGCAGGCCCCGAGACCCAGCAGAACAGCCTCCTGGTAATCGACGCGCGTCGAGATCATCGGCGCGAGCAGGGCGCCCAACTCTTGCAGCACCTGCGCGCCGCGCGCGACGCGCCCGCTCTGCTGGGCGGGCGGACATTGGTTGAGCAGAAAGGCGAAGTCCTTGCGGGCGGCCTTGATCGTGGCGACGGTTTCCTCGCTCGCCCAGATATCGAGAATATTCGGCCGCGCCGGGACGATGCAAAAATCGGCCACGCGAACGGCTCGCAGCGACCCCTCCGAATGGGCGCCCGGCGTGTCGATCACGGCGACGGTCACGCCGTCCCTGCCGAGGGAATGAAGCGCGAGCTCGAGCTTGTGAGCGGGAATGTGCTCGACAGGAATATCGACGGCCTTGCGCAGCCTCGACCATTTCACCAGAGACTGGAGCGGATCGAGATCGCAAATGAAGACGCGCTCGCCCGCGAGATGGGCCGCGACGGCGAGATTGCTCGCGAGCGTGCTTTTTCCCGCTCCGCCCTTCTGCGTCACGAATGCGACGATATGCATGCTTTCGCCTGCCTGGCTCGGACCCGAATTCGCGCACGCGCGGATAATGAAAGGCCGTCGACGAGACGCGGCCGTTGGCATTTGAAAAAACATACAGGCGCAGCCGCCCGCTCGGAAGGCAAAAAACGGTAGAGCAAGCTCGCTTGCAGCGCAGTGGCGCGGCCGTAGCCAGAGCGAACGGGGACAGCCCGCCCCATTTTCGGGGACGCCGGATGCTCGCAAACCGGCGTCCCGTTTTTTGACGCTCAGAAAAGCGGCCCTTCGGAGATCGCGCGCAGGCCCAGCGCCAGTGCGATGATGGACCAGCTCTTAAAGAGCAGATCAATCCCCACGAAGGTCCCGATCGCCCAGTCGCCCGTAAACGGCCATCCGGTCAGGAGGAGCAGGCCGAGGAGCAGATCCACGCCGCCCTGCAGCAAATAAACCCACAGCCCGTCGAGATGCGCTGAAAAGGCGTAGCCGATCGTCGAGAAGCCGCTGATGAGGAAATAAAAGGCGATCATCAGCGTGAGCGCCTCGGCGCTGAGCATCGGCCGCGTCAGCAGAATGACGCCGACGACGCCGACGAGAACGCCCCAAAGGACGTGCACGAAGAAGTCGCTCCACAGGCCGGCGACGGAAACGCTGAACAATAGAATGGCGGCCGCGGAGGTGATGAGCAGAATGCCTAGAAAGCCGACCGCGATCTTGGTCGCTGCGGTCGCCCGAATGATCGCCAGAATGCCGAGGACTCCGATGGCGACGCCCAGCGCGAGCGCCCAACCCCAATGCACGGCGAGCGCGTCAGGCGCTTCCAAGACAAAAACATCAAAAGGCTTCTGCATATCCTGAACTCCTTCATGCCCAGCGTGGGCACGGGCGAGGCTATAACGCAAGCGCCTCGGCTTCGAGAAGTTTTTATTCGCACAGGCCTTTGCGCTCTTCCAACTGCCTGTGGCGAGAACTCTGCCAACCAAACGCGACGGTTTTTTTGCCGCTTCGCTTGACATGACGGCAGGCAGCCCAACTTGCCCGCGATATCGACCGCCTGTCAGTCGCGGCGCCAAGCGAAAGGCAGACCGATTGCGGGGGCGCTGGCCGCGGTCTTTTCAAGCAGGAGGGCACTATGAATCTCAAATGCATCAAGACGATCGCTTTGGCGACCGCCATCGCCGCGGGCGCGGGGCTCACTTTCACCAGTACAGCCCAGGCGGGTCATCGGCACTTTGGCTGGCACGCAGGATGGCACAAGGATTGGCATCGTCACGCCGGCATCCATCGCCATTGGGGCTACGCAGGCCGGGCCGTTTATGGTTATGCCGCTCCCGCCGTTTATGGTTACGGGGCGCCGGCGGCCTATGGCTACGGCGGAGGATGCTGCGCGGGTTGCGGCACTTATGGCTATGCCGGCGACGTCTACGGGGCGGCTTCGCCTTGCGGAACTTATGGCTATGGCGGCGGCGGCCTGTTCGGGCTCGGATTCGCTGGAGGCGGCTTGTTAGGGCTGGGCCTTGGTCCGTTCTAAGCAGGTTCCTGACACTCTGGAACGCCCCACGCGGTCGCCGCGTGGGGCGTCTTACTATAGGATTAGTTCAATCGGCGTCATGGCGCCTTCGAGTGCAAGCGTCTCTCCGTCAACCACGAATCGACCGCGGCTTTGACCGCTTCCAGACCGAAAAGACAGTAGTCGACATCGCGTCCGGAGCAATTGTCGATTGCAACGACCCTCTCAGCGAGCCTGACGTCGGGTATCGCGCTGACGCACTGTTTCGTCGTCCGTAGCGCTGTAACGCTGTGATCGCGGTCGCTCACGACGCAGGCGATCAGGGCCGGCTGGAATTCAGAATCGCGCGCGTCGTTGCGTCAAAATCTGGCGCCTCGCAACGCGAGGCCCCGCCTCGAGCAGGGGCGGGCGTCGCCGCCGCTCCGCTTGAAGCGCCAACCGCCCGCGAGAATTAGCGCAAAAGCGACATGTTCAAGATGACAACAAGAAAGACGGGCGAATGACGCCATGCGCAGCGAGGACCTTTGCGGCCGCCCTCGTTTTCACAGGCGCCGCCGCCTCGCAGCCATTGCCGCCCAGGGCGCCGAACGATTTGTATTCCCCACCCTCCAAGCCTGAGGGAGCCGATGAGGATCGAAGGGCCTGCCTTGCGCGACTGACCGCGTTGGGGGTCGAGTATGAGTCTTTGACGCGGCATGAGGAGGGTGCTTGCGTCATCGACGCACCGATCCGGTTAGAGGCCGTAGCCGCCAGCCGCGGCGCCGGGACGCCAATAACTTTCCCGCAACGCCCCATGATCGAGTGTCGGCTTGCTGAGCGCTTGGCCGATTGGCTGCGAGACGCCGTCGCGCCGCTGTTTCAGGCTGAATTCGGCGCCGCCCTGACGTCCGTCGTCACCGGTCCGGGCTATGAGTGCCGCAGGCGCAATCGCGCGCCCGACGCCAAAATGAGCGCGCACGCTCTTGGTCTGGCGCTGGACATTTCCGCTTTCAAACTCTCCAATAGACGCAGCGTCTACGCCGACGAGCCAGACGATCAGCGGTCAAAAAACCTCTTCGACGTTGTCCGTCGCACAGCCTGTGGCTGGTTTACGACTGTGCTGGGGCCCGGCTCCCCCGATGGGTTTCATGAAGACCACCTGCACGTCGATCTGCAGCCGCACGGCTCTCGCGATAGCTACAGAATCTGTCAGTAGCGCCCCGCTGCGTCGCGGCCGAACTCCCACGCGCTCCGCGCGATCTCCACCTCTTCGTCTGTGGGAATGACCAGCACGGCGACCGCAGAGCCCTCAGTGGAAATGCGCAGCGCATGGCGCCTGTTGGCCTCATCGTCCAAAGAGACGCCCAGCCAAGCGCAGCCGGCCGCGACCGCCGCCCGAGTCTCCTGATCGTTTTCGCCAATTCCACCGGTAAACACGAGGGTGTCGAGGCCGCCGAGCGCCGCCGCAAGCGAGCCGATCTCGCGCAAAATCCGATAGACAAAAAGTGCGATCGCCTCCTTCGCCTCGGGTGCGCCGGCGGCGCGCAAGCTTCGCATATCCGATGAAAGGCCCGATACGCCGAGCAGGCCGGATTGTCGATAGATCAAATCCTCGAGATCGCGAGCGCCCATCCGATACTGATCCATCATATAAATAAGGACGCCCGGGTCCAGCGCGCCGCAACGCGTGCCCATCATCAGGCCGTCGACGGCCGTAAAACCCATCGTGCTTGCGACGCTGCGGCCGGCGCTGACCGCACAAAGACTTGCGCCATTGCCAAGATGGCCGACGATGACCCGGCCCATCGCGAGATCCGGGGCCGCCTCCTTCAAGCGTCTGACGACATACTGATAGGAAATGCCGTGGAACCCGTAGCGTCTGACGCCTTCTTCTGAATATTTCCGCGGGATGGCGAAAGCTTGCGCGATTTGCGGCTGGCTGCGGTGAAAAGCCGTATCGAAACAGGCGATCTGCGGCAGGTCAGGATAGGCGGCGAACATGGCGCGGATCACCGCGAGGTTGTGAGGCTGGTGGAGCGGCGCGAGCGGAATGAACGTCATGAGACGGTCGACGATAACCGGCGTGAGCCGCAGCGGCGCCGAGAATTCGGGGCCGCCGTGAACGACGCGATGACCGACGGCGACGATGTCTCCTCCGTCGAGCCAGGGCGCCGCCATGCGCATCATCGCCTGCGTCGCGGCGGCGTGATCGAAGCCCTCCGGCGGCGGCTCCTCTCTCAGCAGCGTCTCCCCTTTGGCGTCGGAGAGACTCGCGCGCGGCGTCGCGCCAATTCCCTCGATCAGCCCTCTCAGCCTCAATTTGGGGGTCGACGCAGCGCCGAAAACAGCGAATTTGATGCTGGAGGAGCCCGCATTAACGACGGCGATGCTGGTCATGTCGAGATTCCGTCTGGCGAGGTTAGGCTTGGGCTCTGTCTGTCATATTCTGGGAGAGCCGGCCGCTCAAGTTCGGCGCGGCCGAAGCTGATTTTGGAAAAACACCGCTTGCATGGCTGCGATTTCGCCATGCAAGCGCCCTATTGCGGGTCGATCGTGACTTCCAGTTCGTTTGCGCGTGAGCCGGGGTCTTTTAATGCGTTTCAGTCAAACATCTCCGCGGCGGCAGATTGAACCCGGCGTCGCTGTGAGGACTTGGCCCGACCCCGCGTTTAGCCTCTCCACAAGCTTGCGCGCCCAGACCGCCGCCTATGGCGGTTTCGCCCTTGCGGAGATCAGCAAGGGGATCATCATCCTCTGGATCGGCGACTTCGCAACCGCGGACGCGGTCGGCGATCTGGTGGGCGCGCTCGCTTATCCCACTGTGGCGTTATGTCAGGCAGCGACGACCTGACGCTTCAATTTTTTTCTCTGTCAGGGTTAGCGATGCGCATAATGCGCATGCGTCGCATGCACCGCTTCTTCGAGTTTCGCAAGCGCGCTTCGCTTGCTCTTCGAAAGATCGGCGGCTCCAGGCGTGATGAAATCTCGCGCCGTATGCGGGCAGGCCCCGTGGCCTTCGAAGACCAATATCCCCGCCTCCGTTACGACAATGTCGCCGGAACGCAGCGTCTTGTCGTTCAGCAATTGGCGAGACCTCGGCGCGTCTTTGAGCATGCGACCGCAAAACGCCGGCCTGACGGGGCTGCTTCCCGTCGCGGCCTCGCCGCCGGGTTCGCCATTGCGGCGATTTGGCTCATAGGCGATTTGAGGTTTTCTCAGCCGCTCGTGAAAGATCGGCGCATAGCTGACACGGGATTTTATCCGAGAGCTTTGCCAATGGCCGAGCGACCTTGGCGGACGCCGAGCCATTCGCGGGGCGATCGGCTGACGCACATAAGCGTCGAAGCCAAAAAGCTCATCGAAGAAATCAGCCCTGGTCGGCGGCGCGCACAAAACAGCGCCCATGAGCGAGCCCGCGAAGGAGGCCAGCAGTAAAAGCCGGTTGCCCAAGACATCGCAAGGCATCTGAGTGACTCGTCACGCACGAAAGGGCTAACTTGCTCAAATGTTGAGCCCCGTCCGTTCGTCAAGCCCTCCCGCGCGCTCTTGCTCCAGCAAAGCTACGCCGGATCAAGCCACCGCTTGCAGCGGGCGTGGCGTCTTTGGAGAGGGCGAGCGACGGTCGCAAGCGTCGATCGCCTCGGCAAGCTGGGGGGCGATGCGGCGCAAACTCAACTTGGCTCGGTCGCTGTCGAAGCGAAGCGTCCGGTCGCCCTTGAGCGCCTTGGCTAACCCCATCGACCGAATAAAGGCGGCGAGCGTCGCATAGCTCTCGTCGACCTTGCTGTGCGGCGTCGGCGACGCGACGAGCCTCGCCTGCAACTCCGTCAAACGACCTTCGACGTAGCCGACGAGTTGCGTTCGGGGCACGTCGTGGAGCGCCTGGCAGGCGACGAGCGCAGCAAGAGCGTAGCGCTTATCCTGGCTGAGACCATACCGCAGAACGCATATGACCAGAATGTCAAACATCCTTCGCCTCTGCTCGGTCATATGCTGACGCCCCTATGGATGGTCGGCGGTTCGAATGAGGCGGCAAGGATCGGTCGTTATGGTTAATGAAAACTAAAAATTACCTCGCAGATGGAGCATCGTCTCGCGCACGGATTAATATTGGGCGGATGTCGCCGTCACGTAAGATCGCAGCAGTTAAGCGCGGCATTATGCGAAGGGCTCTGCATCGTCTTGGGCGACAACAAGGACCGCAGACCTCTCGATCCCACGCGAGCGATCGGCGAGGCGTTGAGCCGACGAATCACCAAAGGGAGCGAGGGAGGCTAGTGACTTTGCGCAAAGAGGTCTCCTCACCCATTTGGACAGATTCGATGGCCAAACTGGCGTCTATTCCGGATGCGGCTTCCGAAGGTAGACAGGTTTCGAAGCTGAAATCAACGCTTCACCTTCGGAGAATAGATATGAAGAAGCTGCTTCTCGTTTCGGCCGCTCTGGCCCTTTCCACCACCTACGCTCTGGCTGGCGGCCTCGATATCGCCCAGTCGCTGAAGCTCAACCAGACGATCGGCGACACCTCCAAGGGCGGCTTCGCTCTCAACAAGGCTTTCGTCCTGCAGGCGCAGGTTCCGGTCAACGCCAACGGCGACGTTTCGCAGAAGTTGGAGCTCGGGCAGACGATCGGCGACACCTCGAAGGGTGGCGCGGCCATCAACAAGGCGACCGTGATCCAGGCTCAGGTTCCGCTGAACTTCGGCGCTCCGTGATCCTTGCGCTAAGCCGGATGGTTTAGACAGATCGCGGCCGTCATCGGCCGCGATCTTATCTCGGGCCATAGCGTCCGTTGTTGACAAAGCCTCTAAAGATCGGAGCCGACAAATGAAGTATTGGCTTATCCCAGTTCTGGTCTGCATTGGCGGCGCTCAGGCGCAGGCGCAAGCGCTCGGAGGCTTCATCAGCGTCAGCCCAAGCTTCATCGGCGTCAACATTAATAACCCGCTGCTGAGCGCCGTCGCGGGCGTGCAGTTCGGCCAGCACAACGACCTCGACGTCAAGCAGAACAGCCTGACCAATTTTGTCGGCGTGCAGCAGGTCTCCATCGGCAAGGCCGGCAGCTCGCAGTCGAACAACGCCGGCGTCACCCAGGTCGGCAATCAAAGCTACACGGGTCTGGGCCAGCACATCGAATCCCTGCCGCCCATGCCGGGCTTGGGCCAGCCCTGACGGGCTGAACACGGGCGGTCGACGCCACGACAAAACCGCGTGATGACGGCGTGTGGGATGAGCCGTGTTTAGATCTTACTGGGGTCGCAACGACCGAGAATGGCGCAGTTCCAAGCACGCCATTTTGGCCTACCACGTTGGGGGCTGGCGCAAGGGCGAGTCGCCGCTTGACGCCCTTGCCAGAGCGCTCGGCGTAGAATCAGAAAAAACTCTGTTGGAAGACGGCGTCGCTGAGCGGGACGAACTTGATCAGCTTTCAGCCTGTCTGGACGCAGACTGGTTTAACCGGCCCGGGCTGAACATAGAGGAAAGCGTCGCGCTCGCCATTTCGCTGCTCAGCGAAAAACTCGCGGAAGTGCCGCCAGAAGTTCGCGCTTTCTTTGACGCGCCGCGCAAGCTGGAAATTCTGCGTAGCGCCCGCTCCGCCGAGGCGCAGAACGATCCTCGCCACTTCAATTAGCGAGCGCGCCTTCGTCGCAGGCTTCGCGCCAAAGAATATTTGCTCTGCTCGGATGGTTGGCTCGACGGGGCCGTAGTTGGCAGGCGGCTCGTCCACGCGTAAAAACGGGCCGCCCCGTCGATTTGGCAAATAAGCGGCTCCCCTATCCTCCAACTCCTAACGCCGCGCGTCTCGGGTCTAGGATCTGGATCGGATGGACGCTTCCTTGCCGGTCTCAGTAGGAACCGCGGCGGATGGCGCGGCGTTCGGCGCGATGAGCGTAACGCTCCGAGCGGCGCTCATAGCGGTGGACTTGCCTCTCAGCTCGACGCGCCGCACGACGTTCCATTCCGACCGTAGCGTGAACAGTGGCGGCGGAAAGTCCAACAGTTGGCGGCATCGCGGCAATAGGGGCTGCGTTTGCCTCTAAGCCCAAGATCATCACTGCTCCCAGGGCCAAGCCCAAAAATCCAGATTGGGTCATCGCAGTCGCTCCGGTTTGAGGAAGCCAGCTAACTAATTTTGCGCCTTCGTTTCGCAACCCTTGCGAGATCTGTTTCCGCCAATTCTGTCCACCGCGGCCATCGCTTCACCCAATTGATTCAATCGGGCGCCGAAGGTTGCCGCTGGTCGTTCGACAAGCCGGCGTTCGGCTGAGCCCGCAGCGCCTCTGCTTTCGCTCACACGACAGTCAAATCTGTAGCGACTTGACAACTTCGTAGTACCGCGACCTTCTGCCTCGCGCACTTGAGGCCGCGAGTTTCCCGGAACGGATACGAGGCCGGCGCATTGTCTAAGCGCCAGCCCGAGAGGCGGATGCAAGGGGGCGTCATGGAAAAGGAGGAAATGGTGCTGTTCGTGCTTGCGCTGTTGTGCATCGGCGCGATCTCGACTTTGTTGCCCATCTGAAGAGAAGCTGAACGTCCATAAGGCGAAGCTGATATTCAGGGCTGAGCGTGCTGGAGACGCGCTCGCCCCTTACCAGATGGGCGTAGTTGTGAAGGAGGGCGTGATGGTTAAGTTCGGAATTTTGGCGACGCTGGAAGCAAAGGTCGGCAAGGAGCATGAAGTCGCTGCATTTTTGAAATCTGCGCTGCCGCTCGTCGAAGCGGAGCCGGAAACGATGGCGTGGTTCGCGATCCGGCTATCGCCAACCACCTTCGGTATTTTCGACGTCTTTCGAGACGAAGCAGGCAGAGACGCCCATCTTGCCGGCGAAGTGGCGAAGGCTCTCATGGCAAAGGCTCCGGACCTTTTCTCTCTGCCGCCCAAGATTGAGAAGGTTGAGGTCCTGGCGTCCAAGTTCAGCTGACTGGCTGGAACAACCGTCTACTCGGGCGTCGGGGCCTTCTGCTACAGCGAAGGTAATGCCGCTTTTGCTGCGCCCGCCGCCGCGGCCTAGGCTTCCCAAGGGTCGAAATAGCGGAATGGAGGCATAGTTACTACCCTCTCTACTTTTGGAGGGGGCCATGAAACCCAAAGCTGCGGTTGTGATTATTGGCGTTGCTATCGCCACCGGTAGTTCGCTTGGCTCGATCGCTCGCTCAGAGACAGACACCCGAGCGATTATCTCGCCCAAGGATGTTAAATGGGCGCCAGCTCCAGCCTCACTCCCTGCAGGCGCCGAGGCGGCGCTCTTATATGGAGACCCCACGAAGGAGGGCTTGTTCGCGCTTCGGGTGAAGGTTCCAAAAGACTATTACATCCCGCCGCACACGCACCCGAAGGCTGAAGTCGTAACTGTTCTAACCGGCAAATTCAGCCTGGGAATGGGTCCGAAGGCGGATCGGACCTCCGCCAAGCCCATTGACGCGGGCGGCTTCATGGCCATGCCGCCTCAGGCCGCGCATTATGTCTTTGCAGACGAAGAGACCGTCCTGCAAATAACCTCAGTCGGGCCCTGGAGCATTGATTATATCGACCCGAGGGACGATCCTCGTCTCAACATAGCGCCGGATGGAAGACGCGGCGCGGCGCAACGGGAAGATTAACTTCTCACAGGACAGCAAGTAGCGGTCTGCAGCGAGGCTGGCGGCCATCTCGAAGCTTGAGGGGCTGAAATGGCCGCCAGGCCCGCGCCTGTCGGCAGAGGCGCGCACGAGGAGCCCCGCCCGGTCTCTCTCGCGCCATCAGAGCTTACCTCGCACAGCATCAGCGGATAGCTGTGGAAAATACTGGAGAGCCCCCTCCAGTATACGCCGCGACCCCGACCGCCGCGCCGAAGACTGATAAGTCTCCAACGCGAGGCCATCTTGTTTCGCTGCTTGTGCCTGGCGCGCTCAGTTAGCGAGACGCGCCCGAAGTCTGATCGGCAATTTCTGCCGGCGGCTGCCAAATCAAATCTGACAAGGCGCTCGGGCTCAATCCTTTAACCACCTTGCCAGTCTTACGATAAGCGTTAACAGCCGCGGTCGCGAGCCGCCATTCTTCTTCCGTCCAGTTCTTCGCTTCAGTCGGACCTGTCTTATCCGCCTGTTTCAGCGAAGGCGCCACCGCGCTCGCGCCGCTCTGAGTGTTTCGCTGAATCGGCTCAGGCTGCGCGGATCCGTAGGCGTTCGGAGGCACTCGGCGCAACTCAGCCAGGAAGTTAGTATTTGAATCGGGGTTGGCTGCCTGTTGATCGGCAGGATTGACCCACGATTGTGTAGTCCGGGCGCTGTCGATTTCGGACAGGTTCCGCGCGTTACGCTCGAACCAAATATTTCCGGCAACCGCGACCCCAACGATCGCTAGCGCCAGAGACGGAATAGCAATCATGTGGCGGTTGAGTTCGGGGAACTTAAACATGCGCATACTCCTGGCTTGCACAGGTGGTAGCCTTTGACTTTTCCGAGGAAGTGGCGCGGGACACCGGGACGACTTACGCTTTGGGAAGAAGCCGCCCCGGATTGGCATGAGGCGACCACCCTCGGGCCGTATCCCATAATTCCCTGAGCGGACGTATGTTTCTGTAACGCACCGAAAATTCACATGGTGGAGACAAGGGCATATGCGCCCAGACTACCTTGAAGGCCTAAACGACCATACGAAAGCGAAGCTTTTTACTCGCCAGATAGATCGCCTTCCTGGACTTAACCCGTGGAATTGCGAGCGCCCATGAAGAGCCCAGATCAGTCGGCGACGGCGGCCCCCGAGAAAAAGGCCGGCTGATGTGACATCGCCATGATGAGAGGATCGCCCGGAAGGGGTGTTTCCAACGGATAAAAAATAAGCTTGAAATGCGATGACCGTTGTCTTCATCGAAGACAAGTCGTCTGCGCGGCGAAAGCGCTCTTTCGCGGATTGGCCACCGCTCGTTGCGAGGTCTAATGGGTTTGGTCTCAGGCATTGCGAACTTCTCGTTGCTTGGCGGCCCGCTGCACCGACTGAGCGCGCGGTGCGCTCTTGTGCGCGGCGACACGAATACGATCCCGCTGGGATTGACGCTGGGCTGGGTTTCCTGGCTCATTCTTGTCGCTCTCGCCTTGGCTCAGGGTACGACGAAAATCTTTGCTTTGCCCGTCATAGCGGTTCATGCGCGGCTCCTTCTGGCTCTGCCGCTGCTCTTTGTCGCGGAAACGGCGCTAGACGCCCAGTTCCGGAAGTTCATCGTGCTATTGGTGCGCTCGGGAGTTGTCGGCGCGCGCGCTTTGCCAGAACTGGAGACGGCCGCCGGCCGGCTCTTGCGTTGGAGGAACTCATGGGCGCCGGACGCGACGAGCCTCGTCGCAGCCGCCGCTCTGTCCCTGCTTTGGGTGCGGATGCGGCTGACAGAGGAGAGCGCGCATGAATTCATCCAGGCGCTCGGCGCCACTCCTCTCGCCGCGGCCTGGTATTGGTTCGTTTGTCTACCGCTCTTTCGTTTTTTGATGTTTCGCTGGGCCTGGCGGCTCGCTTTCTGGTATGTGCTCCTGTGGCGGCTGAGCAGGATGGACCTCCAATTGGCGCCCGACCATCCTGACCGCGCCGGGGGGCTCGGCTATCTCGAGATCGTGCACACGCATTTCGCGACTCTCGTTCTCGTGATTTCAATCATCGTTTCAGCGACCTTCGCCGGGGACATTGCTTCCGGCACAACTAGTCTGAACGCTATCTTTCCCGCGTTGTTCATGACGCTGCTTATCGACGTGGCGTTATTCATCGCCCCTCTCTCCGTCTTCGCCTTCAAGCTGCGGGCGTGTCAGGAAAAAGGACTGCTCGACTATACTGCGCTTTCGTCTCGCTATGTCGGCGCGTTCGAACGGAAATGGATCAGGGGCGAGGGCCCGCAGGAGGAGCTGCTCGGAACGCCCGATCTTCAATCCCTTGCAGATCTTTCGAACAGCGTCACAGTGGTGCGCAACATGCGCCTTGCCCCAATGAGCCTGCGCCTTTTCGTGATTATTGGAGCGGCAGCTCTAGCGCCAATGGCGCCGCTTCTTCTTTTCGACTATCCTTTCGCGCAGCTGGTTCAGATGCTTTTGCGAAAGCTCGCCGGCATATAACCGACTAACTGAAATAGCCAATCCGCGACGGGAAGATCATTTTTCGGCTTGGTTTCGCGGGCCTGCAAGAAAGGCGTGGCCGCGGCGAAGATCGAAACTATTGAAGTCCGGACGAGCTCGCGGTGCGCGCGAGGTCCACGCATTGGCGCGGGCGCAACCTCGGGCGTTACCGTACGACGCGTGAACGGCGAGGCGGCGGCGGCAGAAGAGCACATTGGCAAGGTCGTAGATTCCGCAAGTAGAATTTATAGCCCGTCCTCGTATAGTGCTTCGTCGCCGCGCATGCATCGCCGGCCTTTCTTCCTAAGAACCACGAGCAACCTGGGAGAAAATCATGGATTTTCATCCTTCGCCCCATCGTGTCCTCAGGTTTTGCCGCGCTGGAGAAGGATCCTTGCGGCCTAGAGCGGCGCTTGTCGTGAGCGCCGATAGTTTCGCCTCTCAGCCACGGGTGCGCCGGTTGATAAACCTCGAGCGGCGAGCGTCGTTTGGGACGCTAGAGGCCTCTGTTGGCGACGTCCGCGCGCAGCGCCTCCCCGAGCTGCGCAAGTAACCTTCCTGCGAGCCAGCGCCGGTCGCAAATCCGTCTCCAGCGTCTCCGGATAACAACGACGCCGTCGGAGCGGTTTCCGCAACGCGCGGCTTCTTTGGCGCCCCCTTAGACCAGCAAGATCCCGGCGGCGAAAATGACGCAGATAGCGGTGAGCGCTAAGCCGATCAGCGCCGCCGGCCAATCCCTGTCCTTCGCCGCCTTGTAAGTCGAAACGGCCAGGATGAGGCCTGATACCGAAAACGCCGCTACGCCCAGGATTGGCAATGCGGAGATCACGCGCGCCGAGACAGGGCGAGCGACTGGAGTAAGCGCTACGAAGGACATGGATTGGACTCACAGGAACGTGTGCACCCCTTTCACCGAAGCTGTCGCTGTCGGCTCCAGCGGTTGATCGCAGCAAAAAAGCGGAAGGGCCTGTCCGGGTCCGTATGGCGGCGCATCGCATAGGTCGCTCGGGCGCGGTAGAGAGTCCCGGGGGCGGTCCGTCCCCCTCTTCTGGCGCACGGAAACATCGCCGATAGCCGCCTGCATCCGCACGGCCCACACAGGTTTCCGCAACGCGCGGCCGAATAGCCCTCTTTCGCCGAGGGAACAACCCGATGGGCCTCGCGTTGCATGGGCTGGCCGAGGGGCTTTGTCAGGCAAGGACCCGGAGACGCGGCAATGAGAAACTCACACAAACTGCTCACGACGGCGCTGGCCGCAGTTACGCTGGTCGGAGCGTTCTCGATTTCCACTCCCGCTTCCGCATGGGGTCGATACGGTTGGGGCGGCGGATGGGGCCGCCACATTGGATATGGCGGCGGATGGGGCCGTCATTGGGGATATGGCGGCGGATGGGGGCGCCATTGGGGCTATGCGAGACCTGGCTGGGGTTACGCCCGCTGGGGGTATGCGAGGCCTGGCTGGGGCCGCTGGGGATATGGCGGTTTGGGGTTAGGAGCCGGCCTGGCGACCGGCTTGGCTCTCGGCGCCGCGCCGTTTGGTTACTGGGGCGCCGCAAGTCCGGGTTATTGGGGCTCGGCGGGCTGTGGCGCTTACGGCGCCGCTTACCCGGTCACCTACGGCTACGGCGGCGGTTGCACCTGCTTCTAGCCCACTTTGCTCGGCTCAGTTCCACATCTCCGCTGAGTTGAGTCAAAGGCATGCAACCGCTCCAAGGCGGTTGCATGCCGAGCTCTTGCAATCAGAAGCCGGGCCTTCGGGGTGGGAAAGCTGGGCCGCCTGGCCAGCCCAAACGCCCTTCTTCCTCGCCTCCGAGCTTCAGGGCTTGCGCGAGGGCTAGCTGTATAAGCAAGTTGGCAATCCGCTCCGGGAGCGGCTCCTCAACCACTGCCTCGAACGAGCGGCGAAGTTCCTGCCCAAGCCTCTCATGGATAGCGAATTCCTCTTGCGACGGCTTGGCCGCGCCCGCTTTGTCGTCTACCGCCATTGCGCGGCGCCCCCTCCCGCTTGGTCTCCGCTCCTATTTAGTTTTGCTCGCGGGATTTCCAGTCTTTGCCAGGCCAAGTCGTCTAATCGCGACGGCGACGGCCGCGGGCGCGCCGGAAGCGTCGATCGACCCGGACTCGGCGGGGAAGAGGCACGTTGTATTGCGGGGAGCCGGCTTAAACCCTAAGTGTAACGTCGCACGTTGCGAAACGCCTCGCATCGCAGCGGCTGTCCGCAGCCCAAACGCCACGCGAAAACCGGCGCAACGTGGGGCCCGCCTGAGGGCGCCCTCGGCGGGCCTTCTTACTGCCATCTCTGTTTACCACCGACCCGCGTACGTTCCGTAGCCTTGCAGGGTGATTGGCGCGCGACGGCCCCCCGTGGCTGAGGTCGTCGCCCTGATCAAGCAAATCGCGGCGGAAAAATAGAGCGTCGAAGTCGTGCGTAGCGCGTCGGCGGGGCGGGCTCGTTGATCCGATAAAATCTCCTCGCGACCGCCTTGTGCACACGGGGAACTATTGAAACGGCGGGAGTACGGCGCGGGGACCCCGACAAGCCTATCTGATCGCCATCTGTCAGGATCTTCGACGCCACCGGCTACGCCGTTTCGTGGACGACGTGCGTTGCGGCTTTCTGCAGGGTTTTCTCGCGGCCGCTCAATCAAAAACGCCGGCCTCGCGACGAGGCCGGCTTTGCAAGCGACGATGGAAATTAACGGGCGCGCAATTGCCTCAATGAGGCGACGGACATTTTCTGCTGTGATCGCATCCTGGAGGCGGCGGAGGATGGTCGGGATGCTCCGGATGTTCAGGATGTACGGGATGCAATGGAGGTTTAGGCGGTTGAGCCGCTTGGGCGAGCGCCGGCGTCATCATCGATGCTACCAAAAAAGCTAACGTCAATTTTCTCATTTGTTACTCCAAGTATGTCCGCCGCTGTGCAGGTTTCATCCTGGCGGGGCAACCCTTAGAGCAAAAGCTGCGCAACTTCCAGCGCAGGGACGAGCGGCGAGCGGCGCGGCATTTTTCACCTTTCCTAGGCGCTAAAGACGGCGCGCCAGTCTGGCGAAGTCCAATGAAATTGTCGGACGTTCTTTCTTCCTCATCAATGTTTGAAAGCCGGCGCCAGCTACACTGTTTTGCGATCAGTTCGAAGTGATGATGGCGACCACAGTTCGTCAATTGGCGCCGCAAGTTTTGAAAAGCGCGTGATGTCCAAAGGGCCCTGACAATTTTGTCGCCTGAGCTCCCGCGGGTGTGTTTTATTAACAACGACCCAACGCCACACTTTATTTCTGCGCCGAAACCGGCAAGGCTCCTGCGATGGATCGGCCGTTACAGGGAGAATACAAAACGCGGCTTTCTGAATCGCCTCGCAATCGGCATCCAATAGCCGGCATGTCAATTCGTCGTGCGCCATCGTTACGCCCTTGCGCCTTCTCGGCCTTCGTGGGGCTTGCTATCCCGACCGCACCCGTCCGATCGGACGATCCAGGCGACTTTCTTTGCTCGTCTAGGGTCATCAACCAGGCGCTCCCGTTCTAAGGAGCCAAGCAGTCATACTCGCGCGCGAGCAATCCAAGGTTAAGTGTCGGAGCAGGAAGACTTCGCACGGATTTTCCGCGGATAGAAAGCACACGTTCGTGGGCCGTTCTGCGCCGAGGCGCCCAAGTCCTGAAATCAGGATTTTTGAAGCCTGATGGTTTTCAAGAGGCTTAATGGTGGGCGGCACAGGGATTGAACCTGTGACCCCTCCCGTGTGAAGGGAGCAGCTATCCATTTTAAAACAATTGGTTGCGCACTTCTCCACGGATTTTTCCACGTTCTCTCGCGCGTGGCCTCAAGTCGGTGCCAACTACAGACGAGTGATCAGGGAGAGCCATTGTCCTTTTCCTGATCGAATAGAGAACCTTGTGATGGCTGCCGGGCTGCCACAAACTTTATCACCTCAATGATCTTGTAAGTCGGCTTGCCCATCTTCCCAGACTTGTCTTTTGGTGTGCTGATTTGGAGGCGCACGTAGTAAGCGTCTTCTGCAAATGAACCGCCACGCGTCAACGTATCCTTGGCGATTTCAGTATCCGAAATATCGACGTAAACTGGGTCTTTGCCAAGTTTGAATCGCCATTTGTCAGCGCTGATGTCAAAGACTGGGGAATAAACGCTTAGCCAAGCATGCGTTTCTTCGACTTGCGGCGCCTCCTCGCCCAACTCTTCTAAGGCTGTGTTGCAAGAGGAAATGATTTCA
Source organism: Methylocystis echinoides (assembly GCF_040687965.1). Classification (NCBI taxonomy): domain Bacteria; kingdom Pseudomonadati; phylum Pseudomonadota; class Alphaproteobacteria; order Hyphomicrobiales; family Methylocystaceae; genus Methylocystis; species Methylocystis echinoides. The sequence goes on along the minus strand of NZ_CP156084.1, from coordinate 2,346,632 downwards.
TCAATCTCCTCTCCTTCGAATTTGTCCACGGGCCGCCCAGCCTCAACGCGTCTCTAGATTATCAAAACCATCTCTGCCGATGGGTGAGAACGCGTCGCGGGTAGCCCTAAGGGCCCTTGGGTTTAAGGATAGATTGTACACATGGTGATGCACGGTGATTGGATTGTGGTCGCCCTCCACCTGAACGCTTACGAAGCCGGATTTGTCCTGATCTGTCAGCGTAGTAGTATTTACTAGTTTGCGCCCGCGTCGCCATCTCAAATAGCCAAGGTAACTGATCCCTCCGACCCCACCGGCGGCGATTGGCTTCAATAAACCAATCCATTCCAAAATATTCTTGGCCGTTTCGACGTGGTCATCCCCAAGCAAGGTCTTGACTTGCTCAAAAATGTTCATCACGACTTCGAAATTGATATTAAAGCACTTGTGCTCGAAGTCAGATATAACAAGGACCTTAGCCGTTGCCTTCTTGCCGTTGAATTCACTGTTTGCCTCACGGATAAGGCGACCAAACGCAATAAGAGCGGGGCCGAGCGCTTCAACGTCTATCGAATGATCGTCGGGGCGATCTTTGCCGCTATAAGCGACCGAAAATTTTTGGCGGCTCATATCAGCGCCCTCGCCACCAGAAACCACGTCGGCCATCTCTAACCCTCAAATCGTCATACGAAATGAGGCAAGCAATAGCACACGCCATCGATCTTGAGGAGAAGAACGATTTCACCCGTCTCGCCGCTGAAAATCTCGCCATTCGACCGTTGCGGCGCCACCGTCTGGATGCATGTTTTGCTTCATGTGGGCGCCTTCCAAACCTGGGGCAGAAAATCTGCTTTTCGCGCCTCCTCAGTCTGGACCAGGTGCTCATAAACTGACGCCGCCTGGCGGGAGCGCCAAGCCTGTGTCTCGACCAACCCGGCAGTATCGAGGCCGCCGTAGCGGCGCATCCAGGTCGCCCAAGTGTGGCGGAAGGCGTGGAAGGCCACGCGCGGCGGGATATCGACGCCAGCTGCCCGCGCAGCCTCGTCTAGCCACGCGTAAAGCCGCCCATTCTTCCCGAACCTGAATAGCTTGCCCTTGCGGTCGAGACCGCGGGGGTGTCCTGCAAGGGCCGCGACAAGGACGGGCGGAAGGTGGGCGAGCCGTGGCGCCTCCGTTTTTGTTATCGGGATGTATGCCCACGCCTCTGGCAGATTAACGCGCTCGACATCGAGCGTCAGCGCCTCGGATAGGCGGCAGCCGGTGTAAAGCAAAAAGGTAAGGAAGACTCCGAATTCCGGATCCCGCTCCCCAGCGGCCGCGAGCAACCTCTCCGCCTGCTCAGGAGTGAGCCAGAAAATGCGGCGGCTTCCGCGGCCTCCCTTCGGCCGCCGGAGGCGATCGTCAACGCCAGCGAGTTTCAGGATCGCTGAAACCGGGGAATAAACCTGCCGGTTGCGCGTCGCCATGGACGCGCGAGGATACAAAGTCACTGCGGCTTCGTCTATCGCGGCCTGGTCGATACGCTCGAGCGGCGTCTCACCGAAGTGCTCGGCGAGCTTTAACACGAACCGCGGTTCACCCCCGGTCCGGACATATTTCAGAGCGGCGTTCGCGAAGGTCGCCTTCTTTGGCCCGGAAAAGGAGCCACGTTCGATCTCGTCTCGGATTTGGGCGAGGACTTTGCCCGCGAGCTTTTTGTCAGAAGCCCCCGTAGTTCGGTCAACGCGGACCCCGAGGTGTGTCCCGCGAACCGTCCAGTTCGGACTTTTTCCGGCGCGTGGCGGGATGAGCTTGAGGGGCATGGCAAATCCTCAATAATTTGAACAACATCGCTTTCAGTAAACAGCCGCTTCCGCCCGGCCATGCGACCATAAGAGCGGCTTCGCAAGAACCCCTGCAGCCAGCGCCGGGAGACGTGAAGCCTATCGGCGACCTCATCAATGGTCAAAAGGCTTTGCGGCGGCTTGCTCAATGCTGAGATCTCCTCGCTCCGTCAGCCTGCTCACGAACCGTCTCGGTTAGTGACGGTCTACAAACTTGAATGGCCCAAGGTGCTCCTCGAGGATCTCGAGGGCCTCCTTTGCGACAGCGGCCTTCTCTGGTTTCGTTGGGCCGTTCAGATAATTGACGAGAAGGCAATGCGCCGCGACGAGTAGCAGCGTCGGCGAGCAGTTTGCGTCGAGGTCGTAAGGAAACCCCTCGGGGATCGCCTGCATCTTGAGGTCACGATACTGCATCGCCGCTGTTTCCCCGGCCGCGTCGGCTGACTGTTGATTGCTGCTCATTGGCCTCGTTTCTCCATTGGGCGTCTTCCAATTTGATTAGAACGGAATGTCGTCGTCGAGCTGATCGGAGAGGCGCTGCGAACCGGGCTTCTCGTCCATCGCGATGCGTGGATCATCATAGGTCTTTGACTGCTGCGCTGCGCCGCGAGTGGACTCAGAGCCGTAACTACCCTCTTCGGGCGCCGGACGCGCGCCGGCGCTGTCCAGAAGGCAGAGCTCGCCGCGGAACTGCTTCAGCAGAACCTCGGTGACCTTACGCGCATGTCCGTCGCGATCGGTGTATTCCCGGGTGCATTGCATGCCCTCGACGTAGACGCGCGAGCCTTTCTTGAGATCGTTCTCGGCAATCTTCGCGAGGCCTTCGTTGAAAATCACGACGTTGTGCCATTCAGTGCGCTGCTTGCGCTCGCCCGACCCCTTGTCGATCCACGTTTCGTCCGTCGCGATCGAGAAGCTCACGACGATTTGCCCGCCCTGGGTCGCCCGCGTGTCGGGGTCGCGGCCGAGTCGACCGACCAGGATTACTTTGTTAACGCTGCCCGCCATTGGCCCCTCGCTATGCTGCCGTCGCCGATGCGGCGACGCCGCGAAGAGCGATGTTGAGATAATGCACGCCGTTCTTCAGGCGCTTCTTCTCAACGCCGATCTGTGAAATGATGTTGCCGAACTCGCGGAGGGACGCAGCTTTTCTCTGGGCGCGTTCGCAAAATGAAAGATAGGCGTCGTAAAGATCCGAAGCCTTCACGCGGCCAGCATCGAGCGCCTCATTCCCAAAGTGCACGTTTTGGCGAAGAAATTCGGCAAGGCCGGGATAGGCCGAAGCGGCCTCCGAGATTTTCTGCTCGAGGGCGTCCTGCGCCCCTGCCCTCGCCGCTTCATCGACCTCGATCGCGTCCCGCATGGCTTCGGCGGTCGAACGCGTGTCCGGATCCGGCGCGGCCACCTCTCCGGATTCTGCGCCTAGAGCCTCGGCAAAAACCACAGGAAGCCAATCGCGGTCCTGAGCGAGGATAGCGGCGCGCTTCGCCAACTCGGGCTTTCTGAGCTTCCCGGCGTCGCTCGACGCCCCTTGGCCGTCCATGGCGCGGATGGCGTCGATCGCCTCGTCGCGAGGCTCGGCCTTGAAATAGGCCTCGAAATCCATGTGTCGGCGCAGGTCTCCGGCGATGTCGCAAAACCGCGAGCAAGCCGCGAGAGAGATGCGCGCGGTGTCGAATTCCGCGACGCGATCGGTGCTGACCAGGCCGCCCACGAGCGTGGCGAACGCGACGGGCAGCGTCGCCGGATCTTCGATCTCGTGTCGCGCGCAGATCGCCAGCGCCTTTTCGAAGCCCCCATGACGGATTTCAGCAAGCAAGGCGTTCTCCGGCGCAAAGCCAGATCTAGCCGTCCCCGACGCATGGAGCGGCGAGGCGCCGTAGCCGCAGCCCAAGGCGGCGACCATGAAGAGCATCGCCAGCCGCGGATTGCGCGCGAAGGCGTCGGAAAGCGCCGCGGTCGCCGCCTCGTCGAGAATGGCCCGCGTCGTCCGGCCGATCGGCTCGCTGGGCTTCACTGGCGGCGGTGTCGGCCCCGCAGACGCCCTCTCGCCGCGGGTCGTTCTGGCTTCGGGGGACTGATCGCCCTCTTCCTCTCGCGTCTGAGCTGTGCCCTGCCGAAGGGCGTAAGAAACCTCAAATTCGCCCTCACCGCCGATTTCGACAAAAATGCCGAGCGTCGCCCGCTCTTCCGCTGGAATGGCGCGTAGACGGGCGCGGCCCTGGATCTCGCGCACCTCCAGATCGAGGCTGGCAATCGTGGCCTCGTCGTCGGCTTCTTCCGCCTCGTCGCAGAGGTCCTCGATTTCGTCGAGACGGGCTTGCTCGTCGTCCGTCAGATCGAAGCGCTCGACCCGATCGAAATCGAAGAACTTCGCTTCGCCGTAAGAGGTCTCGAACCAGCCCCAGCCTTCGGCGGCGCAGAGCGCCTCCGCTCTCGCGACGAGGGCGTCGCGCGCCACGGCGTCGAGAATGGGGACGTCGAGAATGAGGCTTTCTTCCTCGAAAAGCTGCTCGTCGAGGCGGCCGCCGGCTGCAACATAGGCGTCGAGCCCGGCGAAGATCACGCGCGCGTCGCGCGTCAAGACGTCATTTCCGGAAAGCGTCCGCGCGATCCAACGCGCACCTACGGTCGCGTGGAACTGGTTGCCCGTAAGAAACGCGTCCTGCGCCTCCTGATTGTCGGTAGCTGAGAAGGCGCGCGCCTGGTCGGCCGTCAGCTCGCCCTTGCGCCAGGCTCCGCGGACCTTCGGCGATAGCCGAGCAAGCCGCAGGCGCCCTTTTACGAAGGCGACCGTCTTGCCTGTCCGCGCGGCGATCGCCTGGGCGTCGAGTCCGAAGCGCTCCTGCAATTCCACGAAGCGCTCGAATTCCTCGACCGGGTGCAAATCGCGGCGATGCACGAAGGAAATCAGAGAGACTTCGGCCGCCGCCTCGTCATCGCCTTCGAAGAAGGTCACTGGGACGGGATAGGCCTCGCCGTCGGGCAGCCTGCTTTCGGCGACGAGGAAGCCAAGTGCGGCCAGGCGCCGGCCGCCGTCGAGCGCTCGCCAGGCTCCGTCCTCCATTCGGACAGTGAGAGGCGTCGTCACGCCGCGCGCAAGGATGCTCGCGGCCATTTCCTCGATTTCTTGTTGGTTGGGCGCGTCCTTGCGCGCGTTGAACTTGGAGACGCCGAAGATTTCAGAAAGCCGTAGAGTCATTGCATCGTCTCGACTGGCGCGAGCGCGGGCCCGCGGGTTGAACTTGCTTTCGCTAGATGGGAAGCATGTGCGCGAAGGCCCACACGGCGACGATCGCGGGCGGCAAGGTCAGGATGGCCCCGGCGCACGCCGGCGAAAAATGGCGGTCCCTGGCGAACAAATAGCTTGCGCGGGCCAAGAGGATCGCGCTGACCGCGCACGGATAGAAAATGACATGAAGCACGGATCCATGGGCGGTCTCATTTCGGGAGGAAGTAGAGGGCGAGCGCGTGGCCCTCAATGGCGATCAAGCCAAATCCGAGAAGCGCGAGACAGGCGAATTTGTTCGCGCGAGTCTTCGCGCCGCGAAGCGCCTTGCGCGTTTGGCTCAACGCGGTCTCTTGCTGGTCGACCACGCTGCGAAGATCTCTGTTTGCGTCGGCGAAGAATCCGATCGTGTCTAGCAGCTCGTCGTCGCTAAGGGTTTTTGGGGCAAGGAATTCGATTACGCTGGTCAAAACTGACATTGCTTTTCCTTCATGGTTTCTGGTCAGATGCTCAGGCTGAATACGAAGGCGCTCACTGCGAAAATGAAGAGTGTCCAGGCGATCAGCAAAAGGATCGCGGCCTTTCTTGCGTATCCTTCCCCGCGCGCTCCCTTGGCTCGTTGCAGGACGATGTAGGAGAGCGCGGCGAGCGGGAGAGAAATCATTGCCGCCCTTCAGAACTGCGCCGCTGTCGCGGCTATGTCGAGAATTTGGTTTCGGGGCGAGGGGTCGGCGTGGTCAGCGCGCAGCGTCCGGGCCATGTCGATGATCAAAGGCAGGTCGTCGCCGATCTCGGCGCCACGGTAGCCTTTGTGGACCAAGGCGAGGGCGACGGCGGCGCGGTCGTCGAGGTTAATGTAATCGGGTATGGCTTCCGCCATCGCGGATAAGACGCCTTCTCGAGTACGCATCTCTAATCTCCTTACCTTGAATGCAGCGGCGGGCGCAGAATGGTCCGCCAACGCCCGCCGCCTTCGCCTGCTACGCGTGACCTTGCGAAGGCGGTGTTGGGTCGGGCGGCGAGAGGCGCTGATGAGACGAAAAGGAAGTCGCGGGGCTGCGCTCGCCGGCGATCGGCAATGCGATGTGGCGCGGGCGCTTGCTGGCGCTGATGAGCAGCCGCCCAGGCGGTGCGGAGGCATTGCGCGAACGACCAGCCCATTTGCAGCCGCACGCCCTGGCGGTAGCGGAGATGCGCGTCTTTAAAGACGACCGACCTGTCGCGTTTCTGGGGCTGCTTGTTCGCCCGGTGGCGACTTGGCGGACGGACTGGGCCCCTTGTCCGTCGACGCCGGAGACCGGAAAAGCGCCGGTACGAGCGGTGATTACCCCAGGGGCGGATTCTTTGACCCTGGTTAGTCTTAGCGGCGGTAGCACTGTAGCGGCCATGCCATTCTCCATCGCCGGAATGACGATGGAGGAAAGCGATAAACCATTCCGGTATTCCCAGTCAATACCCTTTTGGTATTTCAGTACACCATTATGATCTAACGCTTGCGGGGAGCGAGTGGAACAGTTGCCGGTTTACTGCTTATGACCCCAAAGCGGTCATTCGTGGGGGTAAGGGCGCGGCCGTCGTGTAAAGGGGGCTGATTTTCGCGCGGTCTATCCGACTGGCCTAGTCACGCACTATAGTACACGCGGCGGTCCGAGGAAGGGGATACAATGAATTACGCACGGTTGCTTACGGAAGGTGTAGGATCATGGCTTCACTTCGAGACCGCCTGCGATCGTAGCGGTCTATTCAGCGAGAAGTATTTGACCCATCCGATCGGACAGATCCTAAGCGCACGGAGTGGGAATCGAGCGATCGCTGAGTATAAGTGACCTGCCACTGAAGTTTCATCCAGCGGCGATTGGAGCCCCGTGGAGTTTTACGCCGTGAGGCGCGATGTGAGCAACATGCGATCGGCGAAGCTGGTCGGGGTTGCGCAGCCGATTGCATGTTGCGGGGAGCGAGGCGGCGTAGGCTGCCGGGGTTAGGTAGGCGAGCGCGGAATGCGGTCGCCGGTGATTGTAGTCATCGACCCAGGCCGCGATCTTCTCTCGGGCGTGGTCTAGCCCGAGAAACAGCGTCTCGTTTAGGAGTTCGTCGCGCATCCGCCCATTGAAGCTCTCACAGAAGCCGTTCTGCATGGGCTTGCCCGGGGCGATGAAATGCCAAGCGATCCGATGCTCCTCTGACCAGGAGAGCATCGCGTTCGAGGTGAACTCCGTGCCATTGTCGGAAACGATCGTCCCTGGCTTGCCGCGCCTGCCGATCAGCGCCGTAAGCTCCCGCGCGACGCGACGGCCCGAAATCGACGTGTCGGGGATTGCTGCGAGACATTCACGCGTCGCGTCGTCCACGATGTTCAGAACCCGGAAGCGGCGACCGCTAGCGAACTGGTCGTGAACGAAGTCGAGCGACCACCGCGCATTGGCCTTTGCCTCAATTGGAATTGGCCCCCGTGTCCCGACGGCGCGTTTTCGCGATCGTCGTTTGCGCACGCTCAGGCCCTCCTCGCGATAGAGCCGGTAGATGCGGTTGACGCCCGAAGGCTCGCCCGCCTGGCGCAGCAAAATGAATAAACGCCGGTAACCGAAGCGCTTGCGGGCGTTGGCGAGATCGCGGATCTGCTCCCGCAGCTCTATGTCCGGCGAACGCCGAGAACGATAGCGGATCATCGTGCGATCCGCGCCGACAAGGCCACAGGCCCGCCGTTCCGACAGGCCCATCGCGGCCCGCAGATGCGCGACTCCCTCGCGCTTGGCGGCGGGCCCTACCATTTTTTTGACAGAAGCTCACGGAGCGCGGAGGCGTCGAGCATGGCTTCCGCCAACAGCTTCTTAAGCTTTACATTCTCCTCTTCCAGCGCCTTCAGACGCTTAGCCTCCGAAACGTCCATGCCGCCGTATTTGGCTTTCCAGTTGTAGAGCGTCGCTTCGGAAACGCCGTGCTTGCGGGCGAGATCGGCGGTCTTCGCGCCTGCCTCATGCTCCCGCAGCACGCCGATAATCTGCTCTTCAGTGAAACGTGCACGCTTCATTCGTCCGTCCTCTCAAAGGCCGGACTCTAATCGGTCGTGGAGGAACTTTGCAGTGCCAGGTCATAAGCACCCTGTAATTGCTCCACTCACTAAGGGGGCTGGCCGTAGGCCAGAAATTGACTTCGTCGTTTGCGAGCCCTATCCAAAAGTCTCTATTGCTGTGGAGTCAAAATGGATCGGTCGGACAAAACCGTCTGTCAAAAGCATTCTCTGGGATCTAATTCGCCTTGAACTGATCGCGCATCACGAGAAGGCCAGATGTTTCTTTGTACTTGGAGGCAAGCGCGCTGATTTGAATAGTTACTTTTCCATTGAAGCCTTTTCGGACGCCTCGACCAAACCACATCGAAAGCCTCTTCTTAGGCACGATAAGAACCTCCTTCACAAAACGAATTTGGTCCCCCTCGATAAAGTTCGGATTCCCATTTTGAGGGAAATCTTTGTACCTTATCTTGATCTTGAATTTCCTCATAAAATAGTCACTCGGCGGAGTGCGCCTTTCCCATCGGACCCAAAATCAGGTATGTTCCAAGTGTACACTTGGGAAGTGATGTCGGCGCCTAGACGAGACACGTTTCGGCCTCGCAACTCGAAGCATTATGCTTGCATCAGCCGCAAGCTTAGCACATAGGGACCATTTGGAACCCTGCGCGAGGGTCAGGTAATAGCGCATAGCCGTCGAACGCCCAAGGGCGTTTTTGACCGTTTTTGACCCTAATCTGACGTTCCTCCCTTCGAGGTACTTATACGACTTGTTCAGCCTTGCCGGTTCCGCGCCGGGTTCGAGCGCGTCCGTTCTCGTAGCCAACTAATGCGAGGAACCAGAGCTAGGATTCTGGCTTTCGAAAGGCCTCTTGGAAAAACTCAAACATGCGTTTTTGGTGGGCGTAGTAGGGCTTACGCACCTCGGCAGGATTGAGCGCGAGTAGCGCCGCAGTTAGCGTCGCTGCATCAGCAAGTGCGCTCAGCACACGTGGCTTGTCCTGGTCGGTGTGTAGGCCCGCATTGAACTCTTTGATAAGGCGATCGACTTCTTTGCCAAGCGCGGTCATCCGCGCCATGTTGCCTGCGGAGTTGACTGCGATGAACGCCCAAAGCCGATTCTTATATTGTTCCTTCCCAACTTTACGGCCATCGAAATCTGACCCTCGTGCTGGGAAAAGCACATCGGCGAGCCTTTCCATGTATCGCCGACATGAAACAGCTGCTTGAGCGATGTCCTCCTCATTCTGTGCGCGCTCCAGCGCGGCGACTGCGGACCCCAATGCGTTAAAAAGCTGAGGATTCAGGTCTTCCAAAACCATGACGAGTTCAAATGCTTCGTCCGCGCCACCTTGTAGGTGAGGCGTTATAGCCTCTCGGAAGTTGGATACGCGTTCGAAATGTTCGATCGTGTCAAAGTTGTCAAAGATTGTGCCATGGGCACCTCGATTTTCCCAAGCAACATCGGTGTAACCGAGCTTCTGCATTTCAATGGGCTGTTGCTCGTCCCGGTGGTCCTCATCACCCATCGAAAAGAACACGCGACAGCTAGAGCCCTCAATGCGGTAGCGAGCAACCGTCGAATTCCTGAAAAGCGCGAGGTGAGGTCCGTAGGCGTAATCGACCTCCATCAGGCCGAGGTAACTCTCTTCAGGAGTGAGAGCGGCGTGAAGCTGTCTCGCAATCTCCTGCGTCATGTTCTCAAAAATAAGCGCATAGACCGTAGCAGTCCCAAATGTTGCGCGGAGGCGCTGTTCATGAAGAAGAGACCAAGTTCCCGCGAAATAGACCCGTTCGGTGAGTTGGTCATAGCCTTCCGACGTCTCGTTGTAGCTATAGATCGCGATGTCACCCACCGAGACCTTCATATGGCGCTTAGAAGCCTGAAGGATGCCGAGCCCAAAGACGATCTCCCTGATGGGATAGCCGTAGAACCCTTTGAACTTGGGGACGTCTGAGTTGAAGAGTAAGGTGATATTCATCTTGCTCCTCCGCGCTCGTGCCGCGGGTATAAGTGGGGTTAACGCAACAAGACCTCGCCGGATAGAGAAGAAATTGCCAAAGTATAGCCGGGCCTCTCCCTCGCTCCGATAAATATCGGCTTTAGATGAGACGCCAACGTCAGTATGGCGGATTTCTGACTCGTAGGATTTCGCCGTCGTGACAAGGGCGCCAAGATTTGGACCACTAGTCCGAAGTTTTGACCGCGTCATGGAAGTCATTCTCATGAACGATCAGCACCCGGGCGCCGGCCTTTCTGAGCTCCACAGCCTTTTCAACTTTTCGCCCATAGCAGGCATACATCCAGCAAGGGTTGCCATCAGAGCCGACTATAAGATAGCCAACCTTCGAAGACATAGACGATACGACGCGCCCGCCGCGGTCCTTGATCAACCCTGTGAACTCTTCGCGAGAATACCGAAAAGACTTCCCCGTCAGGCAAAACGTTTCGCTGCCGAACCTTATTTTCGGTTTAACCGCGCATACACCAACCAACCGTTGACCGTCATCGAAGGCGGTGGGCTGTCTGATCGTCCGGTCATCGAGGATCGCGGTGAATTCTTGGAAGAAGCTGAGCAGCATCCTGTGCTCGGCTTCTTCAATTTTTCCGTCTGACAAGACGTCGGTGACAACACTCTTAATTTCGTCATATGGCCAGATCGTTGCTAAATGTTCGTGCTCCGAGAGCCAAGCAGATAGGCCTATCAGCTCTTGGGTGGTGATGCGCCCATCAGAGGCGATGCCACTCAAAATTGCGTGCAGCCTCTGCATATGTGCCGCTGTTCTATCGGCATATTCCGTGGACTGAAGCCTTCCAAAAACCCAAGTAAGATCTTCTTTCTCATCTTCTGTTATGACGCCATCCAGCAGGATTCTATGCACAATAGGGATGACCTCATTGAACGGATGACGCTCCGCCAGGAACCTATGGTCCTCTAGCCATCGATGTAAAAACTCTATTTCTTCGGGATTAATTTCGGCATCTATGGTTATCCCATGTATTATTCCGCTGAGCGTGTTTATCGCCTTATCAATCCGCGACTTTTTTGTGAATGCAAAATAGCCTCTATGATCCGCATGTATTAGCGCATTACCGTCAGTTGGCTGTTTATTACTCTTCTGGCGAATGGGAGAGCCTGTCCGACTGATCCATTCGTTTAGGCTTAAACCAGACTCGGTCAACGCTTTGACAAGAATCAACCCGGCGGCCCGCGCGTCCTCTCTAGGATCGTGGTGCTGAAATTCAATTCCCAAATCTTCAGCAAGATTCCCGAGGCCGTAGCCGGAACGGGCGTAGCGATCCCATGTGCCTCTTACTACTGCCGCGGTGTCAACCCAGGTGACGGGGAGTTCTGGAAATCCATACATCTGAGAAATTTTTTTCAGGGCGGATCGGTCGAAATGCGTGTGGTGTGCAATTACATGCCCATCTAGAACGGTCAAAAGTAATGGAAAAATCTCTCTCATTTTAGGCTTTCCGACTACATCCTCCGGTCTTATCCCGTGGATAGAAATATTCTTTCGGCTGAAGTGTGTTTCTGGATCCACAAGGAAACTTAGAGAGTTGAAAAGCTGGCCGCCCTTGAAATGTACAAGACCGACGGCACATATGCTAGAAATATCAGAGTTAGCTGTCTCTATGTCTATGACAATGAACTCTGGCATGTCCCCCGCCCATCAGTCTGTCGTAAATCTGCCGGCATATCGGCCAATGATGTTCACTTCGTCAGCCAGAACCTCATACGGCTCATATTGCGGGTTAAGAGATAAAACGCGGAGTTTTAGCGGCTCACTCTTATGAACAATCTGAAGTTGCTTCACGACGACGGAGTAACCGTCCCATAGAACGAAAATTCCCTCTGGGTTAGGGAAGATCATTCGCTTATCAACGAAGACGCGATCCCCTTGCTTTAGGCGCGGCTCCATTGAGTCACCGATCACTTCGAAGACAAGAATGTCCTTGGGTGACGCTCGCAGAAGCCCAGTGACAACAGGCCCCGGGAGAGACCATTCGCCTGCGACGCCCTCAGCCGCATAGGTGTTGCCGTTGTGGTCAAATGTGACCCGTTCCTCGCTTCTAATGCCGCCGCCGCCAGCGCCGCCGCGGACATCCGCTTCAAAAATTACCTCTCTTTTGCTGCGTTTGAGGTCGCCGTCGACAGACGAGACCACCGTAGCCTTTGCGCTGTCGTCTCCCTTTGATTGCCTGGGTTCGAACAGCAAGTCGGCCGGTGTGACACCAAGGGCTGGCGCGATCCGCTCGGCCCATTCCTTGGTCATCTTACGGGAGTTCTTCCCGGCTGGGTAATTTATTAACCGCCAGATTTGGGGCTGCTGCACACCGACACGGCGCGCAAGCTCCGCTCCTGTAATCCCGGCTTCCTCCAACAACTCGGCTAACCTGTTCATACCAAGATGGTAATTGTCCGGCCGGCGGCGCTCAAAAACCATTTTGGAATTTTCTCTTGCCAAATAATACCCTTCTGGTATCCATGCGGCATGAAGCTTCAGCACTTCCTTGAGCATAACAATATGAGCCGCGCCGATTTCGCGAAGGCTGTCGGTGTCTCTGAAGTTGCAATCACCCGCTACGTCGGCGGCAAGAGGATGCCACGGCCCGATCTTCTTGTGAAAATCAAGGAAGCCACGAGAGGGGCCGTTACCGCGGACGACTTCCTTCCGTCTTCCGCATCACCTGAGGGATCGAGTCCTTTTTCCCCAGAGGCCGCTGAATGACCCGGAATGCACAGAGCGCATTGTTGAAGAGCTTCGCGCGGTTCACTCCCGCGCGGAGGACGCAGCGTGAAAGGAGTCGAAGACTTTCCCGCTCCGTAGCCCTCCTTGGGCGTTTCCTCCCTTGACTGGCCGGCGCCCCAGCGCCGGCCCTTTTTCGGAGGGTGAGTTTGGTAAGCATGAAGCTGTTCTCGTGCTGAGTTTTTAGGTTTCGCGGCGACGCGTCCGGTTGCAGCCGAAAGCGTCGTTCATGTGTCGGAGTCGTTTGTTGTTCGCCTGTCCATGCCCAGAGGTTGGCATGGAAGGCTTCGGAAATGTCCGAAAAATCGTCGGAGACAAAATTGGCCGCATTGATCGAGGTCCAGGCGCTTGTTCGGGACATCGCCGGCGTCGAGCCGGGCGACACGATCAAGCGCCAAATCTCCCGCGCTGCGCGTCGCATCGGCTTTATGTCCGCCTCGCGGGTCAAAGACTGCTGGTATGCAGACGAAAGAATAAGGGTCCGCGCCGACGAGTTGCGTGGTCTGCGCGAAATCGCCAACGCCAATGACAAGGCAGAAGAAGCCCGTGAGGAATTCGCCAAACTCGAAAAAAGGGTTCAGCTTCTTGAAGCTGCCCTTCGCCTTTCGGACGCGGACGCATATCGCGCTTTGGTTGATCCGCAGTGGGCAGGCTCTCGGGAAGATCGTGGCGTGGTGGATTGATCCGTCCGGAGCGGCGAAGCGATGATCGGCAACCGCCATCCCCAGCCACGCTCTGCCCGTCGGTCAGCCGGTCCGGAGCCGCTGCGCGCGCCGCTCCGTGAAGATCGTTCTACGGTAGACAGCGAAGCGGATGACCGCTCCAACCTCTATTTCGCGCTCCGCAATCTTTCCTCTGGCCGCCTGACGCATATGGAGGCCGAGATTGCCTCCCTGCTCTACCGGCGCGCCCAGGTTTCGAAAGAGGCACTGCTTGCGGCGACCCATGATCCGAGCAAGGGCGACGACGAGCGGACCGTCGATATCGTCAAAGTCCATATATCGGCGCTCCGTCGGAAGCTCGCCCCCGCGGGGGTGAGAATCGAGACTATACGACCGGGTTTTTATCGCTTCGACGCGCAAGCAAAGGCGCGCCTGCGACAGCTCCTGGGAGCCGCCGAAGCATGACGGCCCGGACCCAAAACCACAAAGGCGGGGATCTGTTCGCGCGCCCTGCTTCGCGCAACGAAGAAAAGGCGGCGCCAAGGCGACCGCTTTCTCTAGGACCGCGCATCTGCGCCTTCTGTGGGCATCTGGCGCCATTCGGCAAAGGCAATGTCCGCGCGCCAGAAACAATTGTCTGGGCCTGTCGGGAGCATCGCAAAAATCTTGGCTGAGACTGACGACCAACAGCCGGCTTCGACCGGCCCTCCTTCCGATCGGTGAAACTGCGAGTCAGATCGTGAGCGAATGCGCGCGCCGGGACAAGCTGCCTCAACGTCGGGGGTCTGAATCCTTCGAAACGTGGTTTGAGGGCCAGCAATTCGTCGTCACCTGCAGCAGCTTTGAAGGCGGAAGGCTTGCGGAGGTCTTCGTCAGCGCCATCAAGACGACGACGCTCTTCGATCACCTGGCTCGCGATACGGGGCTATTGCTCTCTCTCGCCCTTCAGTATGGCGCTACGGCCGAAACCCTGGCGACGGCGGTTTCGCGTGACAGCGATGGAAAGCCGCAAGGGCTCGCGGGCCACGTTCTCGACGCCATCGAGAGGGGCAAAGATGTCGCGCCAAGGAACGTTGAGAGGCCGTTGATATGAGCGTCTCGGAGGATTTTGCCTGGCGCGAATGGATCGACGAAGCGCGGCGTGTGACCGTCGCAAGCTATTGCGCCGCGCGCGGGCTCAAGATCAGGCCCGGCGACGCCGGGCAGCCCTGCCCCGGCTGCGGCGGCCGCGATCGCTTTTCCGTCAACACCCGGAAGAACGTCTGGAACTGCCGAGCGTCGGGGTTTTCCGGCGACGCGATCGCCCTGGCCCAGCATATCGACGGTCTCGACTTCCTCGGCGCCTGTGAGGCGGTGACCGGCCGCGCGCCCCCGGGCCGTGACGCGAGGGAGACGCCGGAGGAGCGGCGGGAGCGAGAGGCGCGCCTCGCCGCGCGGGAAGAAAAACGGATCGCTGAGGAAGCACGGCGAGCCCGGGAGCAGAACGCCTATCGTGAAGCGGAGCGTCGTCGCGCCTGGGGCTTCTGGCAGCGCTCTATCCAGATTGAGGGGACGCCCGCGGAGGCCTATCTCGAGCGGCGGCGAATCCGGCCGCACGCGACCTCACGACTGCGTTTCGCGGCCGAAATGGAGCTCTGGACGGAATCGAGACGCACGGTCGCGCGCAGGGGGCCGGCGATGCTCGCGGCGATCGAAGGCGTCGACGGCCGTTTCACAGGCGTGCACGTCACCTGGATTGATCTCGACGCGCCAAAGGGCAAGGCGGAAACGATCGATCCCGAGACGGGCCTGATGCTCCCGGCAAAGAAGGTGCGGGGCTCTCTCAAGGGCGGATCAATCCGCATGGTCTCCGCCGGGCACAAGCCGAGGCGCTGGTTTCTCGGCGAAGGCATCGAGACCGTCCTTTCGGTCTATTGGTCCCTCGTCGAGGCTGGCTCCGCCCTCATAGAGGGCGCGGAATTCCGCACAAGCGTGGATCTCGACAACCTTGGCGGCAAGGCCAAGGGCCGCGTTCGACATCCGACGAAGACCTTCGTCGACTCCAAGGGCCGCACGCGGCCGGTCATCGCGCGTGACGACACGCCAGTGGACCCCGAGCTGGATTGGCCTGTCATCTTTATCCCGCCGAGCGTCGACGAGCTCGTCCTCCTCGGCGACGGAGACAGCGATCCTTTCACCACCCGCCTGGCGCTGTTGCGCGCGGCCAAGCGATTTTCGCGGGAATATCCCGCTCTCGCCATAAAACTGGCGATGAGCGAGGAAGGTCTGGATTTCAATGATATGCGTATGAGGCAGCGCTGGTGAGCGAAAAGAAGGATATCGCCACCGCCGTCGAAGGCGCCGAAGTCGTGATTTTTCCGGGCGTCCGTCGCTCGCCCGCTGCACAAGGCGAGGACGCGGACTTTCCTGGCGACAGGCCCGCGAGCGACGGCGGCGGATCGGAACCGCCTGAAAGCGACGCGCCGCCGCCTGAAGACGATGGTGGCTCTGACGGCGACGTGATTGACGATATGAACGGCGAGTATAGCTTCGTGCTTATGGGCTCGCGCGCGGTGATTATGCGCGAGACGCCGCATGCCCCGATCGAGGACCGCACCCGCGTCCTTTCGATCGATGCGTTCAAAGCTTACTTTCAAAACCAACTACGCCCCGTCAAGCGGCGGGAGCGGCAGGAAGACGGGTCTTACAAGACGGTCACCCGCCATATGGCGATCGCCCCCTATTGGCTCCGGCACAAGCGGCGGCGCACCTATGACGGAATAGAGTTTTTCCCCGACGCGAAGAATGCTTCTGGCACGCCTGGCTATTTCAATTTGTGGCGGGGCTTTTCTGTCTCGCCCGACGCGGAGACGGAGCCGGGAGAGCGCTGGAAAAAGTATTTCACCTTCCTCGACCATGTGAAGGCGAATATTTGCGACGGCGACTACCAGGTTTTCAGGTGGGTCTGGCACTGGTTCGCGCATATTGTGCAGCGACCGCGCGAGCGCATCGGCACGGCGATCGTGCTGCGCGGGAAGATGGGAACCGGTAAGACGATCGTCGGCGACGTCATAGGGTCGCTATTTGCCTCGCATTATTTCCTTGTCGACGATCCCCGGTATCTGGTGGGTCAGTTCAACGCGCATATGGCGAGCTGCCTCCTGCTCCAGGTCGACGAAGGCTTCTGGGCTGGCGACAAGGCCGCTGAAGGCCGGCTAAAGGGGCTTGTCACTGCGCCAAAGCAAATGATCGAAGCCAAGGGCGTTGACCCAATCCGCCTTGATAACTATGTGCGGTTGCTTTTCTCTTCGAATGAAATCTGGGTTGTTCCCGCCGGCATGGATGAGCGGCGGTTCGCGGTGTTCGATGTCGCCGACCATTGGAAAGAAGACCATGGCCGGTTCGCACAGCTCTACGCCGAGCTCAACAGCGGCGGGAGAGAGGCGCTTTTAGCGGATTTGCTCGCCGTCGATCTCGACGCGCCCGACGCGCCCAATGTTCGGGTCATTCCAAAAACGGAGGCGCTGCTCGAGCAGAAAATCCGCTCTCTCGACCCGATCGCCGCATGGTGGCTCGGACGCCTCGTCGATGGCTCTCAAACCCATCGCGCCGCCGGTTGGCGCGAGAGAGTGCCGTCCTCGACGATCTTCAACGATTACCTTCGAACGGTCGAGAAGCTCGGCGTCCGACGCAAGTCCGCGGAGATAGAGTTTGGGATGCAAATGCGCCGGCTTTTGCCGGATCTGAAGCGGGTGAAGTCGACCGAAGAGGTCGAGGTCTTCGATGAGCAAAGCGGCGCCCATCACACCGTGATCCGGCGCGTGTGGTGTTTGGAATTCCCGAGCTTGGTCGACGCTCGCGCCGCGTTCGACGCGGCGCTCAAGCAGCAATTCAAATGGAATGAGCCGGGAGATGGCGAGGCGGAGGCCGAATGACGATCAAGCGAACAAAGAACATATGCGGACCGCTTCGTTCTTCGCATGCGTGTGCTGGTGGCGCGCGCGTGCGAATTGCAACCGAAAGCATCTGAAAGTGTCCCATGTGTCCCATGTCTGGTTTCAACATGGGACGCGGTAAGGCGCTGAACTTACAGAGGTTGCCCCATCTGTCCCATGTGTCCCATCTTTTTCTCGCGCGCGCATTGAGGTCACCAAATGGCGTAGGCGCGACCGTTCAACCCTTGAGGTCGCGACGGCAAAATAGATGGGACACATGGGACACATGGGGCAACGCGTTTGTGATCATATACTTAGAGTGTCCCATCTTTACATCAAAGATGGGACACATGGGACAGAAGGCTTTGGAGCGGCGAGATGGCGGAACGCTGGTATGTGGTCGAGTGCTTCGAGGGCAAGGACAGGGAAGTCTACGGTCGCCTGGCGGCGCTTGGATTTGAGGTATGGCGGCCCGTGCTGAAGGTCCGCTCAGCATCGCGTTGGGAGGGCCGGCCGTTAGAGGCCAAGCAACGCCGGTCACGATACGTCGCGATCTTCGGGCGCTATCTCTTCATCCGGGTAGACATGAGCGATTCGGTTTACAGCGCCATCAAAGAACAGCCTGGCGTCGATGCTTGGCTCTGCTTTGCCGGATCGGATGAGCCGGCGACAGTCCCTGACGCGCTGATATTGCACTACCGCCAACTAAGGCTGGATCGCGCTGATGTATCAATTGTTTTCACTAAGGGCGACGTCGTTCGCGCCTTGCAGGGGCCGTTTGCAACCTTCCAGGGCGTCGTCAGTCGGGTTGACTCTCGAGGCGTGCTGTGTGTTGAAATGAGCATCTTCGGCAGACCGACGCCCATAATCTTTCCAGTCGGTCACGTCGAGCTCGTGGAGCATGGCCTACGGCTTCCGATCGGGCGCGACGTTAAGCAACGTCTGCAAAAGCGGGCGTGATGGCGAAGCTTGTCTAACATCATCTGAGCAACGGGCAGCGGCGCCGCGGCACGCCGCCCACGCCCGACATGGGCGCGTCTCCCCATAAGATCGCCCTATGGGTGACACTCATACGAGGCGTTTCCGGGTCCTTCCCGCCACTTACAACCACGGAGGAGGCGGGGTCCCGGGGGTGGAGGCGAAATCGTTATTTTCATTAGGGTTCGCAATAGTGGGGTTCGCGATCGCGCCCCGGTTCGCGATCAAGGTTCGCAATGCAGGCGATTGACGATCAGGATTGGATTGCGGTTGACGCCCTCGCTGATCGCTATGGCGTCTCCAAACGGGCAGTTCAAAAGCGCGTCGCCAAGTTTCGCGGCGCGGGCCGGTTGAGCGTTCGCCAGGACGGAAAATCGTTTTTGGTCCACGCCCCGACCTATCACCAGCTCGTCGCCGACACGCTCGATCCCGCGCAGGAATTGCGCAACCGCCACGTCAAGCGCCGCGCCGGCGAGGCGGTTGAGTCGCTCCCGATCGAGCCGCGCCAAGAGATCGGGCCTGAGCCGTCGCGCTTTAACGACGCCGCCGCCCGCGAGAAAAACGCCAAGGCGGAACTCGCCGAAATGCAGCTCGCCCAAAAGCGCGGCGAGCTGATCCCGGTCCGCGAGATCGAGGCGGCGGCGATCGAGACCGGAACCAAAATCACGCAGCGCCTTAACGCCATGAAAGCAGTTTCCGGCCGGCTCTACGCCGCAGCCAAGGGCGGCGAAGAGGCGCTGCATATCGAACTGCTCGCCGTCGTCAATGCGGCAATCGCCGCCGTCGGCGAAGACATGGCGCAGCTCGCCGCGCGCGGCGCGAAAGAAACCGACTAAGGCCCTTCCCGACCCATGGCTCACCCCTTTGCCTCGGCGCTCGCGATCATCGCGGGCGCGATCGCTCAAGCCGTCACGCCGCCGTCGACGCTCACGCCGACGCAATGGGCGGCGCAAAAGCTTGTCCTCGTAGAGGGGCCGCGCGCCGGCCAGATTTGGGACCCCGCCCAGGCCCCCTATATTTGCGCCATCCTCGACGGCGTTTTTTGTGGCCCTTACACCAAGGGAACCGTGCGCAAGTCGGCGCAAGTCGGCTATACGCAGGGCTTGACCGCGCTCGCCGGTTGGATTGTCACGCAAAGCCCGGCCCGCACGCTCATTGTGCTGCCGACGAGCGCCATGGCGCTTTCGCTCAACCGCGAGAAATTGCAGCCGGCCTTTGACTCGACGCCGGACCTCAAGCGCCGGCTGGCGGCGACCTCGGCCCGCGCGTCGATGGGCTCGTCGGCGCTCTATAAGGCGTTTCCAGGCGGCTCGATCTCGATCACCGGCGCGAATTCGGCGGCCGAGCTGCAAATGCGCACGATCAAATTTGCGCTCTGCGACGAGATCGACCAATGGCCGAAGGATTTGGAGGGCCAGGGCTCGCCCATGGCCATGGTGGACGGCCGTCAGATCGCCTTTCACGCAACGCGCGACTATCGCAAATTGCAGGGCGGCACGCCGACGTTGAAAGGCGCATCGCTCGTCGACGCGGAATTCGAGGCCGGCGACCAACGTTACCAGCGACTCCCCTGCCCCCATTGCGGCGAGCGCATACGCTTGCTCTTCGGCGGTTACGCCGACGAGGCCGGCGGAACCGGGCTGCGGTTCAATCGCAAGCATCCGGTCGACGCGCATTATGTGGCGCAATGCTGCGGCGTGCGAATTGAGCATTGGCAAAAGGCCGGGATGATCGCCGCCGCGCTCGATTTACCCGATTATGGCTTCGTCGCCGAAAAGCCTGAGCCGGGGCGCGCCCCGTCCTGGCATATCGACTCGATTTCGTCGAATTTTACGACTTGGGACAAGATCGCCGAAACCTATCTCGCCGCCGGCGACGATCCGCAAAAGCTCAAGAGCTTTTATAATCACTGGCTCGGCCTGCCTTACGAGGAAGCGAACGACATTCCCGATTGGGAGGCGTTGTTTCGCCGCCGCGAATCCTACGCCGAGCGGGTCATTCCGGCCGACGCCTTGCTCGTCACGATGGGCGTCGACGTGCAAAAGCGCGGACTTTATGTCGAGATCGTCGGCTGGACGCCCGACCGGCGCTCTTACACGCTCTTTGCGGCCTATCTGCGCGCCGGCGGCGGCGATCGGCTCGGCGATACCGCCGACCCCGAAGACATTTGCTGGAAGCGCCTCTCCGAATTGCACGGCGAGAGCCTCCCCGACGCCTTCGGCGGCAAGCGCCGGATCGACGCGACCGGCGTCGACTGCCGCTATAACGCGCCAGTGGTTTACGATTGGGTGCGCCGCCATCATAACGCCTATGCGATCCGCACCGAAGAGGGTTGGGGCCGCCCGGCGCTCTCGGCGCCGCAGCTCGTCGATTTCGACTGGCGGGGAAAGCGCGTTCGCAAGGGCGTCCAACAATGGAAAGCCGGCTCCTACAATCTCAAATCACGCTTTTTCGCCTATTTGAACCGCGAGACGACGATCGAAGGCGACGAGGCGCGCTCGCCAGGCGGCTTCTGCCATTTCGGGAGCTTTCTCGACGAAGCTTATTTTCGGCAAATCACCGCCGAGCATGTCGGGTTAGACAAAAAGGGCAATCGTGTCTGGAAAGCCCATTATGATGATAACCATTGGCTCGATTGCCGGGTTTTGAATATGGCGCTCGCCTTTGGCGCGCCGGTTTTCGACATTGGCAACCGTTCGGACGGCTTCTGGCGCGATCTCGCTTATGAGCGCGGCGCGGGAAGCGCGATCGCACCACTCTTGCGACCCCTCGGGCGAGCGACAAGCCAAGACGTTCCAGCAGAAGACGCGGCGGCGCAGGAAGCAAACCAACCGAACGTGGACGACCTGCCAGCAACCGGCTGGGGATTTACGGGGGGCGAATGGCTCTAACTGTCCAAGAAATCGACGCCCGCATCGCCCTTTTGCAAGAGGCGGTCGCTTCCGGCGAATTGACCGTCGAATATGACGGCCGCCGCGTGACCTACAAGGACACGAAAAGCCTAACCGACGCGATCAATTATTTCCAGCGCTTGCGCGCTCAGATTCCCTCGACGGGTCCGGCCCCGTCTAGCGCCGATCGCGGCTCTTACGCGTCATTCGTGCGGGACTAATGAGCTTCAAGCCCTCCTTTCTTGACCGCGCCTGGCTCGCCATCGCGCCTCAATCCGGCTTGCGCCGCCTCCACGCGCGGGCGGTCGCTTCGCAGCTTATGCGCGCCTATGACGGCGCGTCGCGTGATCGCCGGCTCGGCGGCTGGATCGCGACCGGGAATTCCGCGAACGCCGAGCTTTTCGGCTCGAACGAGCGCGTGCGCAATCGCGCCCGAGACTTGGAGCGCAATAACCGCGTCGTTTTCTCGGCGATTTCGCAGTTTTCGGGACAAGTCGTCGGAACCGGAATCACGCCGCGGGCGGTCGATCCAAGGAAAACCGTGCGCCAGGCCGCGAATGACGCCTGGGCGCGATTTGTCGACACGTGCGACCCCGAGGGCCAGCTCGACTATTATGGCCTGCAAGCGCTCGCCGCGCGCACAATGTTTCGCGACGGCGAGGTTTTCCGAGTCTGGTTGAAGGACGAAAGCGGCGTCGTCAACGGTCGTATCGTGCTGCGCGAGGCCGATTACCTCGACCAGACTCGCGATATTTTGACCGGCGCTGACGCCGAGAAAAATCTCGTCGTGCAAGGCGTCGAATTTGACGCATATGGACGGCGCGCCGGTTATTGGATGTTTCCAATTCATCCGGGCGAGTTGGGCTCGATCGCCATTGGTGGCCTGTTGCGCGGTCAATCTAAGCGCATGCCCGCCGAAGACGTTGACCATTTTTACCAGACCTTGCGTCCTGGCCAGACTCGCGGCGTTTCGTGGCTCGCGCCTTCGATTGTCGCCTTGCGCGGCCTCGACGACGTGACCGAGGCAATGATTTGGCGCAAGCGGATCGAGGCCTGCATCGGGCTCATGATCCGCTCGCCGGAATCACAAGGCTCAGTCCCAATTGTCGGGCAACAAAAAACCGACGCGCGCGGCCGAGTCGAAGAAACGATGGCGCCGGGCAAAATTTTGCGCTTTGGGCCTGGCGAAGAGGCCTCGACCCTCGACCCCTCGACCTCGGGAGACACGGTCGACTTTGTTCGCTCACAACTTTACGCCTTCTCGGCGACGACAGGGATTCCTTATCACGCCATCACCGGCGACGTGAGCCAGGCGAACTATTCCAGCCTGCGCGCCGCTACGCTCGCCGGGAATGTCTTGCTCGACGCCGTGCAATGGCTCGTTTTCGCCCAGCGAGAAAAGCGCGCATGGCGGCGCGTCATGCAGCGGGAGAGCCTGTTGCGCAATGAGCCGCGCCTCGCCGACGTGCGTTGCGAGTTTTCCATGCCGGTTCGCCCCTGGGTCGACCCGGTCAAGGAAATCACGGCAAAAATCATGGAAATTCGGGCCGGTTTGCAATCCCAGCCCGACGCGCTCGCCGAGCGCGGCCTGAATTGGGAGCAACAGCTTTCCGAGATCGAGGCTTTTCTCAAGGCTCTCGACCAGCCTGGCATCGTTCTCGACACAGATCCGCGCAGGATCAATCACTCGGGCGCTCTGCAAATCGCACAGGCCGCGCAAGGCGTCTCTGACGGCAATTCGCAAACTTAAAGCGGGGTTTTTCCATGCAACGCAGTAACGGCGCGGCTGGCCCGGAAGGGTTTCAGCCTGGCGGAACTTTGGCGCGCGAGCTGCGCTTTGCGCCGACGAGCTATGACGCAAAGACGAGGACGGTTCGCGGCGTCTTCGCCGCCGGCTCGCCTGTCCGCCGCTACGCTTATGTCGAGACGCTCAGCATGGACCCCGCTTCCGTCGATTTGACGCGGGTTGAGCAAGGGCAATGCAAGCTGCTCGACTCGCACAATTCCTATTCGATCGACGCAATTCTTGGCGTAGTCGAAGAGGCGAAGATCGAGGGCGGCCAACTCGTCGGCGTCGCCCGCTTCGCCGACACGGAAGCCGGGCGCAAGGCCGAGGGCATGGTCTCGCGCGGCGAGCTGACGGGCTTCTCTGTCGGCTACTCCGTCCAGAAATGGCTCAATATTTCTCAAGACGACACGGGGCTTGAAACCTGGCGCGCCGATCAGTGGGCGCTCTTAGAGGTGACGCTCTGCGCCGTTCCCGCCGATCCCGTCGCGACTGTCCGGGCAGTCGAGACAAACGGGCTTAACGCTCCCGGTTCGCAAGAAAGTGAGCAAGATATGACTCGATCCGCCCAGGCGGCGGCCGTTGCGGCGGCCGTCGAGAATCCGCCGGCCCCTGCCCCGGCCAATCTCGCGCCGGCCGCCCCCGCGAGCGAGGCGCGTTCCGCTGCGCCGGCTCCCGCGCCCGCCCCGGCGCCCGCCCCAACGGCCGAGAGCGACGCCCGCGCGTCGACGCTCAGCGCCGCCGACATTCGCGGCCTCCAGCGGCTCGCCGATGGCGCTGGAGGCGACGCGCGCAAGCGGGTCGACGGTTGGATCGACGAGGGCCTGACGCACGCGCAGATTTTCGACAATCTCACCCAGCATTTGGGCTCGCGCCAGGCCGACGCGCGCGAAATCGTGGTTCCCAATGCGCAGGTGACGCGCGACGAAGGGGACACGCTGCGCCGTGCGATCGAGTCGGCGATCACGCTCCGCGCGAATCCGCAGGCGTTTGACCGAAGCGCGCCGGAAGGCTGCGCGGCGATCGAGATGGCGAACGAATGGCGTGGCCACGACTCTATCCTCGCAATGTTCGGCGAATATGTTCACCGGACCCAGGGCAAGAGCGTTCGCACCTTGAACAAAATGGAGCGCGCGACGCTGGCGCTCGGCATGAACGATCCGGGGGTGCTTTATCGCGCGGGCCTGTCGACCTCTGACTTTTCGAACTTGCTGGCGAACGTCGCGTCCAAGCGGCTGCGCGACGCCTATTCGACCGCGCCGCAGCCTTGGCGCATGCTCGGCCGGCAGTCGAATTCGCCCGACTTCAAGTCGAAATCGGTGGTGGCACTCTCGGGCCTGCCGACCTTCGAAAAGGTTTTGGAGGGAGGCGAATTCAAATACGGGAAATTCTCGGATAGCGGCGAGACTTATGCGCTCGCCACTTACGGCAAGATCGTCCCTATCACGCGGCAAGCGCTGATTAATGACGATCTCGGCGCGTTCGATCGTATCCCGCGCCTCGTCGGCCGGGCTGCCGCCGAACTGGAGAATTCGGTCGTTTGGGGAATTTTCACCGCCAATGCGGCGCTTTCCGACACAGTCGCCCTTTTCCACGCCACCCATGCCAATCTCGGCACAGCCGCCGACGTGACGGAAACGTCGCTCGCCGAAGCCGAGAAACTCATGCTGGAGCAGCTCGACGCGGCGGGCCAACCCTATTCCGGGCTCATCCCGAAATTCCTCGTCGTGACGCCGAAACGCAAGGTTGCCGCGCAGAAGCTCTTGACCGCCGTCCAGGCGACCGCGACCTCCGGCGTCAACACCTTCGCCGGTCGAATGGAACTGATCGTTGAGGCGCGTCTCAAGCCTGCGACCGGCGCCGAGCCGTGGTTCGTTGTCGGCGATCCGAATGTGCTCGACACGTTCGAATTCGCGTACCTCGACGGCCAGGAAGGCGTTTACACCGAACAGCGCGTCGGCTTTGAGGTCGACGGGCTCGAGATCAAGGGCCGGCTCGATTTCGCAGCCAAGGCGATCGACTATCGCAACATGGTCAAGAACGCCGGGACCTAACCCCGCCACGGGATTAACCCCGCGCCCGCCGCCCAACTCGACGGCGGGCGTTCCTCGGCTTGAAAATCAGGAAGCAATCACATGGCGACGAATAGGATTCAGAAGGGCGACTCGCTCACCGTTCCGGCCCCTTACGATGTGGCCTCGGGCGCTGGCGCGCAGGTCGGCGGCATTTTTGGCGTGGCGCAGAACGCGGCGCTCTCCGGCGCCGACGTAGTGCTAGCGCGCGAAGACGTTTGGGAGCTGAAAAAGAACAGCGCTGAAGCATGGGCGGTTGGCGACCGCATTTATTGGGACAATACCAATAAGCAGGCGACTAGCTCGCCTGGCGCGAAGCCGGGGGCAAATATGTTTATCGGCTGGGCGACCGAGGTCGCGGCCAATCCGACTTCAACGGGTAAGGTTCTGCTCTCGGAGGGCGGAACGGGGCTGCGCCAAGTCGCGGGCCAGGCGACGACCGTCACGGCCGCCGACACGATCGCAACCGGCTTGTCGTCGGTCTTGGGCGTGATCGCCTCGCTTGATAGCGACCCTGGCGACGACCCTGAATGGGTTTCTGCGACGGTTGGCGATCAGAACGGCGCGCCGGTCGCTGGCTCTTTTATTCTCAAGACGTGGAAAAACACTGGCGGCACCGATCCGACGCCGGTCGCCGCGACGACCTTCTCGAAGAAGGTCAATTGGTTCGCCTGGGGCTATTAAGGGCGCGCCGTGTCGGATTTCGACCCGCTCGCCGCGAGAGCGCTTTCGAGCGCCTTCGCACGCTTCGGCAAGTCGGCGCAATATCAGCCGCTCGCCGGGGTACCCGTCTCTTGCCGCGTCGTTGAGCGACGAGACGACGAGCAATCCGTGCTAGGCGACACGCCGATCCTCGCGCCGCAACGCGTGCTGGAGGTTCGCGCCTCGGAAATCGCCAGGCCTGAAAAGGGCGCGCGGTTCCTCGTCGGCTCCTATCATTATGTCATTGTCGCGCAGCCGAGGCGCGACGATCCCGACGGGCTCGTTTGGACGTGTCTTTGCCGGCCCGATCCCGCTGACGGTTCGACCCCATGGCTCCCCTTACCTTAAGCGTCGACCCGAAAGAGATTGACGCCGCGCTCGACGCCGAATTCAAGGCTCTGTCGGGGCGTGTGCGCGCGGCGACAGAGAAAGCCGGCCGCGCCACGGTGCTTATCCCCGTGCGCGACGCCACGCGCCAGGTGCTCAAGTCGAGAAAGCTCCCGACGACATGGCGGGGACAAATCCAGCCGAAAGAAAGCAAGCCGACGCTGTCGCCGGCGTTTTTCACTTGGTCGAAAGCCCCCAAGATCATGGCGGCGTTTTCGGAAGGCGCGACGATCGCGCCGACGGGCGGGCGCCGGTATTTGTGGATTCCAACCGAAAACGTCCCGGTTACGAGCGGCGGATCGCGTCTCAAGCCCGCCGCCGTCGAGCGAAAATTCAAGGGCTTCACTTTCGCCCGCGCGCGCAACGGAAGCCTTGTCGCTTTGGTTATGGCGCGCCAAGGCTCGAAGCGCTCCAAAGCAAGGGGCCGGCCGCTCAAAACGACCTTCCGGCGCGCGACAAAGAAAGACCCTGGCAAGAAGGTCGCGATGTTTATTCTCGTGCGGAAAGTGCGGCTCAAAAAGCGTCTTGACGTCGCCTCGATCGCCAACGCCGCCGGCGCGCGCTTCGCCGTCGCTTACCAAAAGGCTGCGAACTCGCAATGACTGCCTCCGCGACAGAAGCCGCAATGCTCGCGCTGATCGGCGCCTTGAACGCCCCGGCGAGCCTGCCCGACGTGCGCCGCGATCCCGTCTTTGACGACGCCGTCGAATTGCTCGCCGGCGACCCCTCCATCGGGCGCATTCTCGTCGTGCGGACCGGCGACCCGGTTAGTACAGAGCGCGCTTTCGGCGCGCCGAGCGACCAAAAATTCGAACTCGTGCGCAATGTCGACGTCGAATTTTACGTCGCCGGCGCGGAAGGCTCGGCGCTTTTCACGAAATTCGACGACGACGTCTTGGCGATCTTCGCAGCGATCGAAGCCGATCCGACGCTCGGCGGCGTCGTCTCGATTGCCGAGGTCGTCGACCAGCCGGAGATTTCGGCCGAGGGGATCGGCTCGATCGCCTTTCGAACTGCGCTCATTCGCGTGCAACTCACTTACGTTTCGCCGAGGGCCTACTAATGACAGAACCGAAGAAACAACCGCCCGCGCCTGCGCCCTCCTCCGCGCCCATCGCGACGGGCTATCTCGTCGTGACCGACGACGTCGGTCGGTATCGCAAGGGCCAGGTTCTCCCCAACGCCCCGGATCTTGTCGAAGAGCTTCACGGGAATTTTCGCCACGCGACGGAATTCGATCTCGGCGTCGCCGGGATCATGACGCGCTAATAGGAGCTTCGAAGACATGGCGACCTCTGCAATTGCGCTCGGCCAGCTCGCGAGAGCGGCCTTTGCGACGGAATCCGGCTCCTATGGGACGCCGGCCGCCGGCTCCTATCGTTACGCGCATTACTACAAAGCCAATTTGCGCGAGACGAAACCGATCGAGAGCGACCCGATCATCGGCTCGGGCCTCAATAACTATCGCGACAATGGCGACGTCGCGCCGACCTTGAGCGAGCATGGCGGCTCGCTCGAGTTGCCGCTCTGCCTCAATCAAATCGGCGATTGGCTGCGGCTCGTCTTCGGCGCGCCCGCGACGAGCGGCGCGACCAATTTCACGCATGTCTTTTCGTCCGGCGCTTTGACGCTTCCCTCGGCGACGATCGAACTCAATCCGGCGACGAACGATTTCCGCCAGCATGTCGGTTGCGCGGTGCGCTCGATGAAGCTCGACCTCGCCGACGCCCCCGGTTATCAGCGCGTCATGCTCGATATGCTGGGCTATGGCGAAAACATGCTCGGATCGACCGGCGCCGGAACGCCGGCGGCTGGGAAAACCTACGATCCGCAGGGCGCGGCGCTCGCCGAGGTTTTGCTCGGCGGCGCGGCGGTCGGCGTCTTGATGGCGGCGAGCCTCACCTATGAGACGGGCCTCATTCAAGATCGCTATATCGACGGTTCGGGCAAATTCGGCGGGGCTGTTCTGGCCGAGCAAGCGCAATTCTTTGGCGACTTGCGGGTGCGCTATACCGGGCCGACGCTTGACGCCGCTGCGCTCGCGGGAACCTCACAAGCGCTGCAAATCCGCTTCGTCAAGGGCGCGAACAATTCGATTTCCTTCGACGCTCCTTCGTGCATCCTCGGCCGCGCCGGCGTCGCGATCGAGGGGCCGGGCGGGATCGAGCAAACGCTCCCGTTCCGTTGCAAGCAAACCAGCGGCGCAGCCATGCTCGCCGTTACCCTCAAAAACCAGATCGCGACCTATCCGGCATGATAAAACTCGGCACCGCTCCCAAAGAGCCCTTGCGCCTTCCCCTTGGCGCAGGGGCGGTTATCACCTATCGCCCCATGACGGCGATCGACCGCGAGGCGGCGCTTGCTGCTTCCCGGCGCTTTTTCGAGGAAGCGAAGGCGGGCCTCGCCGCCTTTTCGCGCTATGGCGTCGAGACAAAGTCGGAATGGGCCGAGGACAGCGACTTGACGCTCGGCGTCGCGTCGCTCGTCAATCTCGTTGAAATGGCTCTGCGCGTCTTTGTGTCTTGGGAAGGCATTGGCGACGCCGACGGCAAGCCCTTGCCGTTGACGCGCGAGAACATCGCCGCGCTTTTGCGCGAGCCGCTTTACAATACGATCGTCCAAGAGGCCATCACGCGGCCCGCCCTCGAAATGGACCTTGAGGGAAACGGGTTCGCGCCCTCGCCGAATGGCGCGCGGGAGGGGGCGGCGACTACTGCGCAGGATGCGCCAGACTCCGCGCGCCTTGCGCCGACGGAAAGCCCGGCGCCAACGGCAAGCGCTGCCCGGAGCGCGAGCGGCCCTTGAGCGTCGAGGGCGAGATCGCCCTCGCGCTCGTCTTTCGGCCCGGCCTCATTCGCCGCGCCGGCATGGCCGGCGTCGCGGTCGGGATCGACTATCAAGGGGCGCTCGCCCTGGCGCCGCCCCAATGCGATCGGGAGGCGCTCGCTTTCTTGCTGATGCGCGCCGAAGACGGCCTGCTGGCCGGATTCCGTAGAGCGGAAAATGACCATGGCGGCAAATAGCGTCACCATTCGCCTTGGCGTCGACGGAAACGTCAAGGTTGAAGCGGCGATCAAGAAAATTGGCGAAACGACCAAGCGCCAGTTTGACGACGCCTCGAAATCGGTCGGCCTGGCGCGCCACGAGATGATAAATCTCGGCCGCCAGGCGCAAGACATCGCCGTCTCGCTCGCCGGCGGCCAGTCGCCGCTTATGGTGCTGATGCAGCAAGGAACGCAGGTCGCCGACATTCTCGGGACTGCGAAGGGCGGCGCCGGCGCGGCGGTCGCCGATTTGGGCTCGCGGCTCGCCTCGCTCGTGACGCCGGCGCGCGCCGCCGGCGCGGCGATCGCCGGCGCGAGCGCAGTCGCCGTCGAGGGGCTCTTACGATGGCAGCGGGCGCAAGACGCGCTCACCGTCTCTTTGAACGGGTTGGGGCGCGCCTCGGGCCTCACGATCGGCCAGGTTAACGCCGTCGCCGGCCGGTCGGCCGCCGCCTCCGGCATGTCGATTAACGCCGCCCAGGGGCTCGCCGCGCAATTCCTCGGGGCGGGCGTTCCCGGCGGCGCGCTTGGCGGCGCGATTGGCGTCACGCGCGACTTTGGGCGAAAGCTCGGGCTCTCCCAAGAGGACGCGGCCGGAACGCTCGCCCGCGCCCTCGCCGATCCCGCCAAGGGCGCACAGGAGCTTGCCGATAAATTCGGGCTCCTGACGCGCGCGCAGCGGCTCCAGATCGAGCAAACCGCCGGCATGGGCGATAAGGCCGCCGCCGCCGCGAAGCTCGTCGAGACGCTCCGCAGCCGCCTCGCCGAGCTAGAGGACCCGACATGGCGCCTCTCGCGCATTTTCGAGGACATGGGCGCGCGCGTGTCGAATTTCGTGACACGCACCGGCGAGGGGCTCGCCGGCCAGCCGAGCGCCGAGACTGTCTTCGGCCGCATGCGGCGGGCCTCGGGCGCGCAGCAACAGGCCTTGCGCGACAATGCGACCGATCGGCTCTCGGCCTTGCTCAATCTCGCTCAGGACGCCGAGCTGGCGTCGAAGGCGATTACCGCGACGACCTACGCCGAGCGCGAGGCAGTGCTCATTGAAAAGGCCCGCGTCGAGGCGCTGCGCGACTCCGCGAACGCGCTCAAGATCAATACGCAGGCCGAGGCCGAGCGCACGCGCATGCTCGCCGAGGCGACGGCGAAGGCCGAGGAATATTCGCGCCAGGCGGCGCGCACGATCGCGGGCTTCGGCAAGACTTCATACGAGCGCGGCCTTCTGCAAATTCGCCAAGAGCGCGACGACATGCTGCGCCAGGTCCCGGTCGACGCCGCTGCGCCGGCGCCGCGACCGCGCCGGGCGGCCGCCGCGCGCGGCCCGTCGCAGATGGACATTCTGCAAGACGAGCTGGCGCGGCGCGGCCTGGAGCCGACGCAAGCCAATTTCCAGCGTTTAATTGACGAGGGCGTCGGCGGCCGCATCGGGAGGGGCGTTATCCCGATCGACGAGCCGGCCGCGGCGCCGGCGCGATCCGCCGGCGGCGGCGGCCTGTCGCGGCGCGTGCGCGCCAGCTCCGGTGGCCTGGAGGCGGCCTATACGGCGGAAGCCCAGGCCGCGCCGCTGCGCCAGGCTAACGACGATTTGGCGATCTATAACCGGCTCCTCGACGCCCAGGCCGCAGCCTTCGGCAAGTCGGCGGGCGAGGCGGCGCGGCTGCAAAGAGAGCAAGAGCTGCTCAATCAATACACGCGCGAACATATCCCGATCACGAGCGACATGCGGGCGCAGATCGCGCAGACGGCCGAGGAATGGGGTCGCTATGTCGAAAGGCTGCAACGCATCCAAGAGAAAAACGCCGAGCTGATCCAAAGCCTCGACCAGGTTCGGGGGACCGCTTCTTCGGCGCTCTCGTCTTTCGTCGGCGATCTCGTGCGCGGCGAAAGCGCCGGCGCGGCCCTCAACCGCGTTCTCGATCAAATCTTGCAAACCGCAATCAATATCGCCGCGCAGAAATTGACGGAAGGGCTTTTCGGCAAGGCCGGGACCAACGGCTCGGACAGCGTCGGCGGCGGCTTCCTGGGCAGTCTCTTCTCGGCGGCGAAATCGCTTTTCCCCTTCGCCGAGGGCGGCGTCATGACCGGCGCCGGCCCCTTGCCCCTCAAGCGCTATGGCTTCGGGGGCGTCGCCAATACGCCGCAGTTCGCCATGTTCGGCGAGGGCTCGCGTCCCGAGGCTTATGTCCCCTTGCCCGACGGCCGCTCGATTCCCGCCGTCGTCGATCTCAAAGGCCTTAGCCAAGAGTCGGCGCCGCGCATCTCGATCCAGAATTATGCCGGCGTGAATGTCGAGTCGCGCGTCACCCGCGCCGAAATCCGCTTCATGATCCGCGAAGAGCAAAACCGCTTCGCCGATCGCCTGCCACGCATGTTTACAGCCTATGAAACCGGCCAGCCATGAGGGACCCGCGCTATAAGCTCTGGCCGAAAGAGCTGCGGCCGCGCGACGTGACGCCGGCCATGGTCGACCCGACGATCTCGGGCGGGCCGACGATTTCGAGCGCGCCGCAGCTCGTCGCCTCGGCGAGCGGGAGATGGCGGCTCGTTTATCACGAGGTGCGCTTTCGCGAAGAAAACATCCTCAAGGCGCGCGCCTTGCTCGCCTATCTCGCGCGATCGGGGAGACTCTACGTCGGCCCCATGAACGGGATTTATTCGCCGGCGGGGCGCGCCAATGTCGCGACGCCGACGCTCGCGCAATTTTCAAACGGCTATAAGCTGTCGAGCGGCTATAAGCTCGCGCAACGCATTTGGGATTGCACGCTCGACGACGACGTCAAAGCGGGGGACGTGCGAATCCCGGTCAATAACTCTCCGACCGCGCCCTTGAGCGCGGGCGACTATTTCGAAATCGAGGGTCGCTTGCATGTGATCCAAGAAATCCGCGGCGACAAATGGACGATTTGGCCGGAGCTTCGCGCCGATTACACTTTCGGAACCGTCCTCGAAATCGACGATCCGCGCATGCTTGCCCGCCTCGACCCCAAAAGCCAGGCGCTTGCCTGTCAAATGCAGCTTGGTTGGACCGGGCTTGCGACGTTCGAATTTCTCGAAGAGCGTTGGTGAATGCCGCAACCGCCCCTCGCCTTTTCCGCAACCGCGCAAGCGCTTCTCGACGAACATGTCGTGCGCGCGGTCTATGGCGTCAAAATCGAGATGGCGTCGGAAACCGTCTATCTCTGCCAGGGCGATTCCTTTGTCGATCGCGTCGGGCAACGCTGGCTCGGTCTCGGGATTTTAGGCGCGATCTCCGGTTTGCAGGTCGGCCCCGAGGCGGCGACGTCGCCCCTCGAATTGACGCTCTCCGGCCTTGTCGGCGACGAGAAAAGATTTCAAAGCGTCTATGCGCCGATCCGCCGCGCGATCGCGGACAGTCATGCGGAGATCGTCGGGGCGACGGCGACGGTCTATGCGCTCATCTTCGATCGCACGCTCGGCCGTGCCATCGACTTTCCCTACATGCTGCAAATCTACCAGCTCGGGCGGCCGTCGCTGCAATATGAGAACGGCGAAATCACCTTTACCGTCGTCGGCGAGCCGCTCTTTGGCGGAAAGCATATTCCGCCGCTCAATCTCGTGAGCGACGCCGATCAGCAAGCCAAATATCCCGGCGACCGGATTTTCGAACGCATCGGCTGGAAAAAGACCGTCGTCACGCAATGACGCCCGATCCCATTTCCTTCGCCCGCGGCTGCGGAACAAAGGGGCCTTGCGCGCAATTTGTTGTTCAATGGCTTTTCATCCACGGCCTTTCAGGCGGGCCATCCACGCGTGAGATTTACCGCGACTGGCGGCGGCTCGGCGTCGAGGCCGGCGTCTCTTCGTGGTGCGAAAAGCTGGGGCTCACGCCCTGCGCGCCGCAGCCGCATGCAATTGCGCTCGCGCGCCAACCGCAAGACGCTGAAGATCCATTGCTCGGGATTTTGACCGAGGACGGGCTCTTCGTGACGCGCAGCTTTGCGAAGGTTCTCATTGTGCGCGACGTAGATATCGTGAAGGCCTGGCGTGTCTAAGATCGCTTCAAGCTTCTTCGGCGTCTTCGGCGCCGTTGCGTCCTTCATGGGCTTCCCGGCGGTCGCGCTCGCAATGTTCGGCGCGCAAGCCGGCGTCGGCTATCTGACGCGAAGGAAGCAACGCACCGGCGACCAGCCGATTTCGCACCAGGCTCCGCCGCCGGACTATAAGGTCGCCGTCGAGCATCCGATCGCCCCGCGCGTCTATTCATACGGACTTGTACAAAACCCAGGCGCCTTCTTCTGGAAGGAAGCTGGCCCGGCAAAGATAAATCTCACCTATGGGCTTTATCTTTGCGACGGGCCGATCTCCGGCATGGTTTCGATTAGCTGCGACGACGAGCTGATTGACTGGGTGAATTCCGCGACGCTGATCGCCCCGACGGCGCCGGACGCCGGCGCCATATGGGGGCCGAACGGCGGCACGAAATATGTGCAATGGTCCGCCGGCGTCTTTGGTCCTCTGGTCTTTGTCGAGATTTGCAACGCAAAGGCCGACGGCACGCGTTCCTATTTGCTTGGCACATTCCAGTCATCGGGAACGGTTTGGGGCGTCAATGCCTATGATATTGGCATGCTCGGCTTTTGGGACGATTCGCACAGGGGGAAAGGCGCCACCTGCGCCTATGCCTGGGCCTATTTCGCGTCCGTCTATAATGGCGCCAACCGCCAGCAATATTACCCGAACAATTGGCCGCTCTATAATTTCGTCTATCGCGGCGCGCCGGTTTACGATCCGCGCGAGCCTGGGCAAACCGAGTTAGAGAACGGGGCTTATTCGCTCTACAATTCGACATGGAAATGGAGCGAAAACCCGGCGCTGATCGCCGCGGATTATATCAATCGCCTTATTCAAAGCGGACAAACCGCCATCAAGGGAATTGATTGGGCGTCGATCGCCGAAGCCGCCGACGACTGCGACAGGCTTGTGCCGTGCTTCATTCGTAGCTTTGGCGACGGCGGCCTGTGCTATGAGCCGTTCGCGCGCATGAGCGCCAATGTTTCGCTCGATCTCGAGCCCCGAGACGTGCTGGCGAAAATCATGGCGGTCTGCGACGGCGCCTACGGGCTCGATCAGCGCGGCTTCTTTTCCATGTGGATCGGCAAATGGGAGGAGCCGAACGTCGTCTTTACCGATCGCGACGTCGCGACGTTTCAGGAGGAATTCGGCGCGGCGATCAGCGAGGAATCCAACTATTTCAACATCACCTACACCGAGCCGCGCCAGCGCTATTCGCCGGTCCAGGCGCCCGTTTACGAGGACGTCGAGTCGCAAGCCAAGATCGGCCGGCGGCCGACAAGCATTCAGCTCGACTATTGCCCGTCGCCGGCGCAGGCCTGGCGCATGGTGCGCCGCCACGCGCTGCGCGAAAGCCGGCGGCGTCGCATAACCGTTCGCTTAGGCGCGCGCGGCGTTCTCGCCATGGGCCAGCGCGTCGTCGGGCTTGATTGCCGCAAGTTTCAGATCGTCGGCACATTCCGGCTCGTGCAATTGAAGCCCGGCGCGTCGCTCGCGGATTGGACGGCGCATCTCGTCGAGATCGAGGAAAATATTTTCAGTGATCCCGCGCCGCCGCCGGACCCGGTCAAGAATTTTGAAGTCGTCAAAGCGCCGACGCTTCCCCAGCCGGTCCCGTTTCTGTCGGCCGTCTATGACGAAGAGACGGGCGGCGCCGCCATTCGGATCGACTATGCGCAAAAGACGTCGGTTGGCGGCCTGATCGTCAATCCGCTCGTCTATCTCGTCGTCGATCCTAACCTCATGTGGGACGCGCGTTATTCGACCGACGGCGGGACGAATTGGCGGCAAGTCAATGTGCTGATTTCGCAATTCACGGTGCAAACGCCCGTGCTCCCCAAAGGAACGACGGTCACGGTGCAAGCCCGCTACATTCCCAACAATGGGACGCCGGGCTCCTGGGGATCGTCGGTCGCAATCACAATCTAAGAGCTAACGCGAGGCTGAAATGGCCGATATTGACGGCGCCTTCAATAATGCCTTCCCGCTCGTCGGTGACGCGGACATTGATCTAATCCGCGAACTCGGCTTTGTTATCGAGGACTTTCTCGCCGCCCCCTATCGGGTTAACGCCGAGCCAGACATTGCGCCGAACGTGCCTGACGGCACGGTCCAGCATTGGCAATCGAGCGACAACTACAATAAGAATCTCTTGGTCTTCGACGGCTTTACCGAGCCGCCCGAGATATGGTTGCGCTACGCGGACGGTTGGGCCGGCGGTCCTGGCGCGACCTTCAGTGGCGATGTTATCGGCCGCTTGGTTCTGTCCGGCTATTACACGACGGGGGGCGCGGCCTACGCCTTGCGTCCGACGTCGCTGCGCGCCGAGGCGACCGAAAACTGGTCCTCGACGTCACAGGGCTCGCGCGCCGTCATTGCGACGACGCCCAACGGGACGGCGACGCCGGTCGACGCGCTCTTTGTCGATCAGGACCAATCGGTTCTCGCTAAAGGCGGGATCGGATATGTCTCGGGCAAGGGCGCCGGCGGAACCGTCACGCAATTGACCAGCCGCACGACCGGCGTCACCCTCAACGCGAAGAGCGGGCGCATTACACTCTTTTCCGGGGCCGGCTCGTCGGCCGGACAAACTTTCGCGCTCACGAATAACAAGATCAAGGCGACGAGCAATCTGAATATGAACATCGCCGGAAATCCGGCGGGCGTCTATTATTTCGGCGTGAAGATCCAGGCGGGCGTCGCCCAAATCACGGTTTTCAACCCCGGCAACAATAACGAGCAACCCGTGTTGCAGTTCGCGGTTATCGAAACTGCCTTTGACTAGCCCATGCCCTTGACGCGCGCGCAATTTCTCGCCGAGGCGGCGCGCGCCTTTGCGGCCGCGAAGACGCTGCAAGAGCTGGATGCCGCCTGGCGACGAAGCGTCGCTGGCGTCTATCCGTGGCTCTGCGGCGAGCTGCGCGTCAAGGTCGAACAGCTTCACGCCCGGCGGCTTCTAAGCCTCGCATTCGCGCTCGATTAGCGCGCCTTTTTCCGCTCACAAACCAAAGGCAGAAAAGATGAAAATGAGCGCGGCCGGCCGCGCGCTGCTCATACAGCGCGAGGGTTTCAAGACGAAGGCCTACACGGACACGAAGGGCATTTGGACGATCGGCGTCGGCCACACGGCCGCCGCCGGCCCGCCGTTCCCGGCGCCGGGAATGACGATCACTCGCGCCCAGGTCGACGAAATCCTGGCGAAGGATTTGCCGCACTATGAGCAGCTCGTCGAACGGAACGTCCGCGTTCCGCTGACGCAAGGGCAATTCGACGCGCTCGCTTCGCTCGCCTTCAACATCGAGGCGGCGGTTTCGCAGAAGTCGACAGTCGTCAAACGGCTCAACGCCGGCAATTATCGCGGCGCCGCCGACGCCATCCTCATGTGGAACAAGCCCCGGGAGATTCGCAAGCGGCGCCTGGGCGAGTATCGGCAATTCCTCGCGGCGACGTCGGCGGAAGCGCCTGGCGCGCCGGTGCGCTTCGTGGCGACAGAGGAGATGCACGAGGGCGAGAGCGTCTCGCTCGACTATCTGCGCGCGGCCGGTTCGCGCACGGTCACGGCCGCCGACAAGATCAAATCCGGGGCGCTGACGATCGGCGTAGGCGACGCCCTCGACATGGCGACCCAGGCCAAGGGCTACGCCGACCAGGCGCGAGACCTCGCCCAGGGTTGGGATTCGGGCGCGCCGATTTCCGAGCTGATCGCGACCTATTCGCCGCTTCTGCTCGGGATCGGCGCCGGCCTGGTGATCGCCGCCCTCGCCTATCTCGCCTATCGGGCGGCGCAGCGCATTCAAGCGGCGCGCCTCGAGGACGCCCTGCTCATGACCGAGGTCGCGGTCTAAATGGGCGCGCTCTCGATCCTCTCGGCGGCCTGGTCGCTTGCAAGCTCGCGTATCGGGCTTGCGGCGATCGGTGGCGCGCTGTGCTTCGCCTGGGGCCACCATCGAGCCTCGAGCGCCTGCGACGCGCGTGAGGCTGCCCGCGAGGCCGCCAGCCTCCGCGCTCAAATCCAGGAGCGCGCCCGCCAGGCCGCGGCCGCCGACGCCATCGCCGCCCAGGATCGCCAGCGCGCCCAGGCGGCGGCCGGCGCGGCCGCCGCGATGCAGGCCGAAATTGACCGTCTGCAAGCCGACCTCGCCGCTCAGGCGGCGTCCAATCACAAGAAAGACGCGCCCTATGCCCAGCCGAAGCCGAAAGCCGTTGTCGTCGACGCTTGCGCTCTTGACGCCGCTTTTGCTCGCCGCGTGCGCCGGCTCGACGCCGCCGGAAAGCGTTAGGCCGGCGCTGCCGCCGCTCGCCCCCTCGTGCAAGGGGGCCGAGCTGCCCGAGCCGACGCCGGGTAAGGACGCGCGCGTCTTCGCCCTCCAGAACCGGGCGGCGGCGATCAAGGCCAATCACGGGGTCGAGAATTGCCAGGCCTTCTATTCGAGCGTGCGCCGGGACTTCTCGGCGACCCCTTAAGCGGCCTACGCCGCCGCAACGCAATCCGTCGGGCGCGCCTGCCGCGCCCGGCGCCGGCGTCTCCCTCGCCGGTGGATTTTTGGCGCGCCTGGGAGCAGCTCGAGGAGCTGGAGGCGTGCGCGGAGAGGGAAGAAACAATGGCGCAAATTGACGATCTCAAGTCGGCCATGGACCGGCTCATCACGGCGAATCGCCAGCTCGTGTCGGCGGTCGGGGCGATCCGCCAGCACAATGGGAATCTGGCGGCGCAGCTCGCCGCGCAGCCGGACCCGGCGGCCGTGCAAGCCATGATCGTCGAGGCGACGGCCGCCGCCGACGAGGCCGAGCGC
This sequence comes from Methylocystis echinoides, assembly GCF_040687965.1. Taxonomy (NCBI): domain Bacteria; kingdom Pseudomonadati; phylum Pseudomonadota; class Alphaproteobacteria; order Hyphomicrobiales; family Methylocystaceae; genus Methylocystis; species Methylocystis echinoides. The sequence continues at coordinate 2,308,575 of NZ_CP156084.1, read as the reverse complement.
GCGCTGGCCCCGCCAGCGCCCGAGGAGCGCCCGTCGTGATCGTTGGCCTCAAGATCCTCGGGACGGCGGCGGCGCTGTATCTGTTTCCTGCCGAAAGCGCTTGGCCGCCGCCCTGGGCGGGCTGGGCGCGCCTCGCCGCGCTCATTGTTGCCTGGACGGCGATCTGGGCGTGAACCTCCGACGACAAGCGAGACACGCGGGCATTGAGTCCTGCCCGCGCGCCTCTGGCCGCCAGAATGTGGCCGCTTCTGACGGTTGCGCCAGCTTTTGGCCAAACCCCTTAATTTTCTGTCATGGGTTCGAAAATGCCGACACCGCAGCATCATTTGCACAATGCAGTAGAAACTTTCGCGAGCCCGGCGGCCGAGAAAATCGGCTACATCGTGGCGGGAGGCATGATCACCACGCCGCTTTGGCGAGACAGATTGCACGATTGGGCTGGCATCGCGACTGACGTCGCACCCTTTCTGGGCTGTGCGTGGCTCGCAATGCAGATGACCTTTAAGATTCTCGACCGACGGCGGGTCCGCCAGGGAATGAAGCACAAAAATGGCTAAAATCGACAAGCACGACACTTGCCGTGTCAAGAGCAATGCGGGGCTACAGAAGCGCCAAAGGTTATTCATGGCAGTCACAGGCCTCGCTCCTCGAGGCACTGTGACTGCCACGGTGAGATTAGTTGCAGGTCTTCCCCGAAGCCGTTTCAGCCCGCATCTTTGCTTCGGCGTATTTATTTGCTCCTAGGCCAATTACGATCACACACTGATCCCCACACTTAAAATTATATGGTGGGCAGTCCGCAGGGGGACACATCCCGCCGTAACCCGCACTAACTTTCAAACAGGGTTTCTCTTTTGGATCATCATCACTGATCGTCAGTAAACGCAGTAACGACGATGCAGATCGCCGGTCTTTACCTTGTCCAAACATTTTTATTAATCTCGTGACTTGCTCTACCGGGCTTGGGGGCTTGAATAAAAGCTGAAAGCAACCGTTTTCTGTGCCAACGATAGCATCATCCTTGCTAGTAACGATATTAGTTACTCGACCACCATATTGATCATTTATGACGCGATCCGATATCTGTAAGAGAGCGAGCTCTCCCGTGAAATCGACCGAGTATGCGTCGCTGCTCTTCTTTCGAATGTTACCGCTCAAAATTTCAGGCACATGAAGCCAGAGCATCCGATTAGAGTTATCTCCCGCCTGGATTGTCGATGGCTTTCCTTCGTTAATGAGCTTATCTTTATCGACGTATGTTGTTCCCCTCAATCCAACGGATGGGTCGCTCGTCATATCAAATATTTGCCCCAGTCTAGAAGGGGTGATCTCGAAAGGTTGCCTGCGTAGTAGCTCCTGCTGCAGTTTCTGGAGTTGGCTCAATCGCTTTTCGCCAAGGTAAGTGACAGGAAGGCATAGTGGACTTGCAGCGTCACATTCTGACCTGCAATTCGGCCCCTCGGAGGCAGCGACTTGCCCAAAATCGACAGTCTCCTCAGGTATAGACGAAAGTTGTGCACTCAAACTATTGCTGACACTAGGCGCTGGCGATAACAGATCTGCAGCAAAAGATGGTTTAGTCGCGAGAAACTCTGAAAGAACGGCTTGAAGGAAGATACTCTGAAAGAACCAGACTGAGCTAGCGGGAGCGTTTAGCAGGTTTCTCCCCTGTCGTATAGCATCGGTTGCGCCATTCCCTAGGCAAGGATAGTATTCAGCGCCAGTCGGGATGCTATCAACATAACTAATCAAAGGGCTATTGCCTCCCGTGATCGGAGGCGTGTTCTTATTTGCAAATCTAACGAGAGTCACTCCGGGACGAGAGTTCAACTCGACCGTCGCAAAATAGTCGCCCACGCCCGGCGGATGAGTAACCTCGATTGGTGAACCAGGCGAAACCGCTAGCAAGCTTCCCGTTGGTGCGCTTCCCCATAGGGCGGGATTGAACCCCGAAGCCGAACATGCGAAAGCATCCATTCCTACCGCAGGAGAACCCAAAGCCTGCCGGAAACGAGGCAGCAAGTAACCGAACGTAGTTGTCATTCTAGAAACGACTACATCGTCGACTTGAGTGACCAAAATCTTGGATTTGTCGGATCCAACATAATAGGGCCACACGAATAGTAGTTTCCCCCCCGGAAATATCCCTCCCGGAATGTCGGCCAACTTTACCAGAATCGAGCTTTTCGCGAGTTCACGCCCGAAGTCCATCAATGAATATAAATAAAACCCGTACTTAAGCATGCCTTGGCCAGCCTCAGTTGGTGCTTCCTCCCATCGAATTCGCAGCAGGCAATCCGGGTTCACACTTTCTGCACAACAATTCGATACGTCGATCGGCTGACCCGTACAAATCTTGGTAGGAGCAGGGTACGGTTTTTCTATATTTGCAATTGTTGCAGCTTGAAGTGTTTTTACCTGCTCCGGAGGTGTTTGACCAGGTTTAGGGTTATATAATACTAATTTACTTATCTTCTTATCAATAGTTTTATCGGTATCGACAGTTTTCAGATACGCGAACCTATCCTGCATAAGAGCCCAAGCGACCAAAATAGGGTCTGCAGCTTTCAACAACTCTGGTTCGTTGCTTACGGCCTCACTGATACCTCGATTCTTATTTTCTTGCCTGAATTCTTCCCCGCTAGCGGACTGACAAAATAGCAACGTTATAGCCAAAAACGTGCCTGCCTTTCGTGACATTTCTCTTCTCCCTTAAATTGGTTGTTAACGGCAGCCTAATGGTCAGCCAATCGAGGACTGCAGCGCGAAAAGGAATAAGGGAATTGACAGTCGCTGCAGACCCGCGCACGAACTCACGGCGAAGCGCGTTTTTTCTGCCCACCGCCTCGTAAGGGCAGAGAAGGGAACGCTACACCGGCAGAACGCGCAAATTAGGTTTGCAAGCTACGAACAGTCTTGTCCCTGTGTATACGAGATAAGCTTACCTTCGGCCTTAGCTACGATCTGCTCACAAGTCTCCCTGTTGCCAACATTACTCAACCCGATAATCGTTCCATTTTTCACAAACGTGCAGCATCCTGGGCCAAGGACAGGCTCCTGATCATCTCCCAGCGTTCCACTCGCTGCCTTCAATTCCATGAATAGTGCTGGATCGGCTTTCTTGGACGTCGTCATTGATCCTCTTCCTCTCCTTATGTACTAGCACAAAAGCAAATAATATAAAGCCGCGAGACGGGAGTGTGCTATGGGATATGCTCCGTCATCTTGGCGCATCCTCGCGGAGAGCTTTGCTCGCGCGTCTTGAGTTCATCGTTGTCATTTTACGAGAGCCGCTTCAGGAGGAGGCAAACCCCTGCGATTTGGCGGGAACAGTGCCTCCGCAGGGGCAGGGGCAGGGGCAGGGGCAGAAGGAAAAGGCTTTGTCCAAGTAATTATTACTGTTAAATTCGCGTCGTGCGCGTAGCATGAGAGCAGCATAATTTCCTGTGGCCTTGAATACGCGTATGTTGCTGATAGCCGCGCCTGGAGGGGTTGGTTGCATATCCGTTCTTCCCTTAATGCATTCTGTTTCAGCAATCGCATTCGACGCTAGAAGAAGAGAGACGATTAGCGTCCCCGCTAACGTTCGCTGCTTTGGGCTATAAGGGCTTCCGAAATTTGTGGCTCCGTCAAAATGCGCGGTGAAAAGTCCGTCAGATCTGAAACCCAACATCTTCGCCTCCCTTTGGCTAGAAGGGCGTCAAAAAATAGCAACCATATCTCGACGGTAAATGCTCGAAGCGTATCCATCGTTCCAAAAATTTTGCTATGATCCGCAGGACATGGCCGTCGGAGAAGCACCAAATTCATCATTCATGAGACCAGTCTCGTTACGCAGGCGATTGCGTCCAAGCGAAAATAAAGCTTGCCGAAGTGGGCAGGCCGCCGCCAAAGCGGCTCGAGTTTCTCGCCGTATAACGCTCAAAGGGCCTGCCGAGTCTACTCCGTCGCGGGGCTTTTTTCGCTTTCCTTCCGCTGCCTTATCTGTCTTTTCGATATCTTTCATGAACGCTTGTAGGGCCCCGCGAAATCCCCAAGCTTAAGGAAGGTCAATGCGCACCCTTCAGTCGGTTATTGATGAAATTCGAAACCTCCACATAATTGATTCCGCTGCCGCCAATTGTGTGACGAGCATATATTCTTCTGTGATTCGCGCCTTTCGGGATTGGGATGGCTTTCAAATCGAACCGGCTACTTCGGATACTTCAAGTGTTTTCGGCCTAGCGCAATTCCTGTCAACGCTCGCCTTACTTGTCGTCGTGTTTAACGTGTCCGATTTTCGTTATCGCTATCGACTCCACGTTACGCGCTACGATGTACGCAGGATTGCCATTCTGACTGCTAGCACTATAGCCTGTATTTTGCTGCTAACCGAATTCTGGTTTCAAAATGCGCTGCCCCTGCCCCATTTCCTTAATCATTACGGCAACATCAAAATTATACTAGCCGCATTTTTTCTTGGCCTCGTAATCTATATCGTTTCGGTATGCTTTCTCCGACCGGCACAGCTTCGGCGAGCAAACGCGGTGCAATTTTTCAACGCGACGACTCGCTTCATTCATCAGGGAGACAAAGATCGGCTTCAGGCGATCGCCGAAGACTTAGGCTTCACAATGGACGATATCTTTCGCCTAGCTGCGCAAGTCAGTTCTCACCGCAACCCTTCAAAGTTGTCCATTGATCAAGCTTGTGCGCATGATCTGCTGTTATCGCTCGCTGATCGGCGGTTTTGCGATCTCATCGTTGAACGCGATCCCGCTTTTGCAATTCGATGTTTCATGCTCGCGGCTGAATATCCTGACGCTCCGTTCGCTCAATTCTCTCGAAATGTCGGCGAAGAATTCATCGTCAACACAGGCTCGGCGTTTTACCAAGAGGAGAGCGGCTATAGTTCTGGATACTTTGGCTATGCAAAACCAATCACGAGCGCAGTCTTTGGATCTTACGAGTTAGTCGAGCATTGCGCTAGGAAAAGCGTCTCACCCTTGGATTTGCACTATTTGGTTATAAACACCCTTGACGCCATCCAAATGGAAGGCTTCAAAAGGGCTAGCCTAGCGTTCTTTAAAGCGTATCTCGAAAAAAATCCCTATCAAACCCATTCTTACGCTTTTGCGCGGCTGCTTGGATCTCTCAAGAGCTGCGCTAATGAGGTTTACAAAATAAATAGCCTAGCAGGCGCTAGTTGGAAGTCACCGGAATATGCGCGATTCGAGGCGGTTGCGGATTTTTTGAAAGAAGCTGTTACTCTGCTTGGTAAAAGTGGCATCAAAGCGCGTTCCCTTAGACCGAGCAAAGAGAAGTATCACGATGTTTATGACGCACTGGCTCATGCCATCTTGAGTCTAATTTCGCAGGCGGGAACCGTCGATGTTTCGTCATCTCTTTGCTGGAACGTGCAGCACAACATCGCATGGGATGTTCTATTCTCATTCCGCGATGGTTACACGTATTCCGTAATTAGATTTAAAGTGCGCCGCTTAATATACGACGAAATTATCCGGCATTCCGGCAATTTTAGGGGCGCTCGTTATCTTGGCTTTTGCCTGCATGTTCTCGGGTTGACGCCGGGTGATCGGCGTCACCTATTCGATCGCAACGAATACGCGTTGCGTGTCTGCGTGATAAAGTGGACAAAGAAAAATTATAAGACGCTTCTGGCCGAACATCCAAAGGTGGCACAAGCCTGCTTGCACGGCTCTGTAACCTATGACCCCGAAAAGCACCAACTCGTAAAGACTTTTAATAATGAGACGCGCAAAGAAGTAGCGAGGGAGGCTTTAGTTCTCGATCGGTAATAGAACTCACTTTGAAGGCCTACCGCGCTGGCGGTGTAGCTGCGAATCGTGCGTGGCGTGCCGCGTGATGTCCGCGCATTCGCGCGTTTAGGATGCCTGGCCCTTAATATTGGGCGAGCGTCTGCGCGGCGTCGAAAGCGTCCTTTGCGCCAGGCTCGTCGGCGCAGTTCGCGAACTCTCTGTGATAAGTGCGTTACTCGCTCCAGTTTTCATTGAAATCGTGGGGCAGGCCCTTTTTGCGGGGTTTCGTCGCGCAGGGGGAATCCCAGTCGCCGCTTGTAATCGTTATAAATCAGACCTTGCAGACTCGACCGGAAGCCATCCTTGTCTTCCACGTCGGCTAGCGCACCGCAACGAGCGCTACACAAGCCCGGAACCCCTCCGTTCCTATTTCTGTAAAGTTCCCTTGAGGACCCCGATTATCGTCTCCGGGTCTGCTCCGCCCATCTCAAACAGATATTCGGCGAGCCTCTCAATTTGATCCCAGTTAGCCTGCAAGACCTTCGGGACCAAGCCCTCCAATCCGCTTATCTCATCGAGCACCCCGGCCGTCGCGAGTTCTTGCCGGAGTAGCTCATAATCAGGTTCCGCACATTGCGGGTTAGGCGTGAGGCTCGCATCTCTTTCCGCTGCGATCCGCTCTGCCGCGAGACCTGCGACAAGAACCATACCCAAATCGAGCGCAACTTCGGGGTCACTGGCCGACGTTGCCGTTGGCGGCTTGCCTTTAGCGGTCAGCTTCGCGCGGCTGAGAGAAATGTAAAGCTCGCCCGCGCCGTAATTCTTCAAGTTTATCGGGCCACGTAAGGCGTGAAACTGAGAAGATGCGCCATGAGGGCGTGAGCTGCCTCATGATATGCCGCCTCTCGTTTTATTGTCATGTCAAAGTCTCCGTGCCCTACCCGGACGGAAGCTGATGCGCTAATTTTGTGTATCAGTTTGACACATACGCTAAAGCAGCAGCCCAAACACCAATGTCCAAGTGCGCGTTGGCGGCGCTGCTGTTCCGGAGCCCCGCAGACGGGTCGCGACCCCTGTTCGGCAATCCGCCAATCCTCGTCATTCCAGTTCTTTGTGTCTGTTTGCGCGGAGCCTAAGCCCATGGCAGGCAAGACCGCCTTGATGCTGCTCGTTACTTACGCATTCGCACCAATGCGATCCTTTGTGTGCGCAAGGAATCGCTTTTGCGGAGCGCCCCACCTGATAAGATGCTTAGATATCTTCTAACAGACCGGTAGAGGCATGCTATGTTTAGACGACTATTCGAGAGTTATATATTCTCTATTCGCTGGCTGCTGCTTCCGTTTATTTTGATGCTTAGCATCGGCGTGGTTGGCCTCATGCTGAAAGGGGCGAAAAATACGCTGAGTCTCATTCAAGAAATATACTCTGGCAAAAATGAATACATGAAAGGCACGGTGCTAGAGCAGATTGACCTAACTCTCATTGCTGCGCTGGTCATCTTAGTTGCGATTTCGGTTTACGGCAATTTCGTTTCCGCTCTTAGCCGCGAAGGTTTAGGCGGAAAACCAACCTGGATGACGGACGTTGATTTTACGAATCTAAAATTGAAGCTTCTGACCACACTTGTTGTAATATCGGCTGTAAGGCTTCTTGAAGTTTTTATGGACGTCCAGCAATTCGACGACCGCGATCTATATTTTTACATCTTCCTGCATCTAACCCTAGTAATTTCTCGGTTAGCCATGGGATTCTCCCAGCAGACAAGTGACAAGGGGTGATCCGAGCAAGGATTTTCAGAATTTCAAAAATCAGTGGGGATTGCTCCTATCGGGCAATAGATTTTTCCGTGCCCCTGTCCTGGCACTTGCGTCCTCCGCGCTCTTCCCCGCCCCGGGCTGTGAACGGGGAGTAAGGTCAAGCATAGCACGGGATATCTGGCCGGACGATGGATTGCCTACAGCCTCAGATTGCAAACTGAGACACTACCTCGGCGCGCTTGCAACCAGGCCCGATCTAATCGCCTTCAGCCTACCGGCGGCGCGCGATGATTAGGTGGATAAAGAGAAAGGACGGAGCAGGAACGCTTTCCACTGATTTTCCACGAGTCGAACGCGCATGTTCCTGCGCCGTTCTGCGCCGACCTGCGCGGAACGCGAAAATCAAATTTTCAAACACGCTTGTTTTTCAGAGGCTCGAATGGTGGGCGGCACAGGGATTGAACCTGTGACCCCTCCCGTGTGAAGGGAGTGCTCTCCCGCTGAGCTAGCCGCCCGTCGCGATCGACGCGGAACGCTTCCCTGTAAGAGACGCGCCGCCCTCCCGTCAAGTGCGCCGGAAACAAGAGGGGTCGAGCAGGGCCGTCGCGGCCGTCCACAGATCGTCGAAATGCGAGATGACCCGGTCGGGCGCAAACGCCGCCACCGGCGTGTCCGTATAGCCGAAATCCACCGCCACGACCGGGGCGCCGGCGGCCCTGGCGGTGTCGATGTCGGTTTTCGAATCCCCCACCATCACCACGCGGCGAGGGTCGCCCTGCGCCGCCTCGATCGTCAGCGTCAGGGTGCGCGGGTCCGGCTTGTGCATGGGGAAGGTTCCCCGCCCGCAGATCGCCGCGAAACAGTCGGCGGCGTCGAGCTTTTCGAGCAGCAGCCGCGCCAGACGCTCCGGTTTGTTGGTGCAGACGGCCAGGCGGAAGCCGGCCTGCGAAAATCGCTCGAGCGCGGGGCGCGCGCCGGGAAAAAGCGCGCTTTCGTCCGCGATATGCGCTTCATAATGGACCAGAAACTCCTCGACCAGCGGGTCGATCCGCTCTGGCGGAAGCGGGGCGCCGGTCAGGGCGAAGCCGCGCTCGATCAAGGCCCGCGCGCCGGCGCCGACGAGGCTGCGGGCCGCCGAAGGCGCAACCGTCGGCAGGCCCTCGCGGGCCAGCAGGACGTTGAGGGTCGCGATGAGGTCTTGGGCGGTGTCCGCCAAAGTGCCGTCGAGATCGAAAACAAGGATGGGCGGGCGCTGAATCATGTGACATCGGCGTAAAGGCCCGGGCCTTCGAGATCAAGCATGCGCGGCTGTATGTTTGGCGCGGCGCGCAGGCGCCGCGTATAAACGACGCAACCGATTCGCGGACGAGGAGGGACCAATGTGTCTTTCGCAGTATTGCCATGGCTGGCGACGCCTTGCGCTGGCGACGCCCCTGCTGGGGGCGGGCGTCGCCGCCACGGCCTCGGCGGCGGGCAATTACGAATTTCTGGCCGCGCCGCAGACCGACCTCAACCGCGTCTTCCGCCTGGATAAAGCGACGGGCGAGGTCGGCGCCTGCCAATATGGGCTGAAGGAGGGCTCGTCCATCGGCGTCACTCTGTGCTATCCGCCGGGCGAAGGCGCCAAGGCCGGGACCTTCAGCGAATACGCGCTCGTCGCCTCGCGCCACACGGGAGAGGGCGGCGTCTTCCGCGTCGATCTGCGCTCGGGCATGATGTCGATCTGCTTCGTTCTCAACGAAAGCTCCGTCGTCTGCACCCCCCAGGCCAAATAGGAATTCGCTCCGCCTTGACCGCAACTCTATCCGCCGACGCCATGAAGCGGGCCGCCGCACAGGCCGCGCTCGAGTCTGTCGCCCCTGGCATGCGTCTCGGCCTCGGGACCGGCTCGACCGCAGCGCATTTCGTCGATCTTCTCGGGGCGCGGGTGCGGGACGGGCTGGACGTCGTCGGCGTGCCGACGTCGGAGCGCACGCGGCTTCAGGCCGAAGGGCTCGGCATCCCGCTGTCGACCCTCGACGAGACGCCGGAGCTGGACCTGACCGTCGACGGGGCCGACGAGTTCGACGCCTCTTTGCGGCTCATCAAGGGCGGCGGCGGCGCGCTGTTGCGCGAGAAAATCGTCGCTGCGGCGTCCAAGCGCATGTTCGTGATCGCCGACGCGACCAAGGAAGTCGGCACGCTCGGGGCCTTTCCCCTGCCCGTTGAAGTCGACCGATTCGGCGCGCGCTCGACGCGGCTACATATCGAGCGCGCAGCGCGCGGGCTCGGGCTCATCGGCGCCATCTCTCAAAGAATGAGCGCGCCGGACGCGCCCTATCTCACAGACGGCGGACATTATATCTTTGACTGCGCCTTCGGCGCCATCGACGCTCCGGAGGCGCTTGCCGAGCGCCTCTCGACGATACCGGGCGTTGTCGATCACGGTCTCTTCATCGGCCTCGCCACTGCGATCTTCATCGCCGGCGCGACGGGCGTGCGCATTCTCGGCGACGTAGCGGGCGGCGCGGCATGAGCGATTACGACTACGACCTCATCGTCATCGGCGCAGGCTCCGGCGGCGTCCGGGCCGCCCGCGTCGCGGCGAGCCATGGGGCCAAGGTCGCCGTCGCCGAGGAGTTTCGCGTCGGCGGCACCTGCGTGATCCGCGGCTGCGTGCCGAAAAAGCTCTATGTGCTGGCGAGCCGCTTCAAGGACGATTTCGAAGACGCGAAAGGCTTCGGCTGGCGCGTCGGCGAGACCGCCTTCGACTGGTCGGCGCTGGTTTCCGCCAAGGAGAAGGAGATCACCCGCCTCTCCGGGCTCTATGAGCAGACGCTCGGCACCGCCAATGTCGAACTGATCCGCGCCCGCGCCACGATCGCCGGCCCCAACGCCGTGCATTTCTCGGACGGCCGCACGGCGCGCGCCCGTTACATTCTCGTCGCGACCGGCGGCGCGCCGGTGCTGGCGCCGCATATTCCGGGCCTGGAATGGGGCGTCTCGTCCAATGAGATCTTCGACCTGCCGTCCTTCCCGCGGCGGCTCCTCGTCGTCGGCGCCGGCTATATCGCCGTCGAATTCGCCAGCATTTTCACGCGCCTGGGCGCAGAAGTCGCGCTCGCCTATCGCGCCGATCTGCCGCTGCGCGGCTTCGACGCGGACCTGCGCCAACGCGTCTCCGAGGCCCTGACGGCCGCGGGCGTCGTTCACCGCGCCGGCGCCCTGCCGACCCGCGTCGACAAGAGCGCTCACGGCTATAAAGTCGCCATGAGCGACGGCGAAACCCGCGAGGTGGACGCCGTGCTGGTGGCGACCGGCCGTCGCCCGCTCACCCAGAATCTCGGCTTGGAGCGCGCCGGCGTCGCCACCCGCGAGAATGGCGCGATCGTCGTCGACTCCCAGTCCCGGACCAATGTGCCGTCGATCTACGCGGTCGGCGACGTAACCGACCGGATCAATCTGACCCCGGTCGCGATACGGGAAGGCCACGCTTTCGCCGACACGGTCTTTGGCGGCGCGCCCACGACGGTAGACTACGATTGCGTGGCGAGCGCCGTCTTCACCACGCCGGAAGTCGGCACGGTGGGGCTCACCGAAGAAGCCGCGCAACAGAAGTTTGCGTCGGTCGACGTCTACGAAACTTCCTTCCGGCCGATGCGCGCGACTTTGTCTGGCCGCGCCGAGCGAATTTATATGAAGCTTCTGGTCGACGGCGACAGCCAGCGCGTGCTCGGCGCCCATATTTTCGGACCCGAAGCCGGCGAGATGGCGCAGCTCATCGCCATCCCGATGCGCATGGGGGCGACAAAACACGATTTCGACGCCACCATGGCCGTGCATCCGACGGCGGCTGAGGAGCTGGTGACGATGCGCACGCCGGCGCGCAGGCTCAGGCGCGAGGGCTAGCGCCTCTGGGCTGCGCCCGTCGCGCCCGGGCTCGTCGCGGGCGTCCCCGACGCGGCCTGGAGCAGCCAGGCGAAGGGGTCGCGCCCGCAGCAATTTTCCTCTATAAGCGCCTCTCGCGCCGAGCTGCGGCGTCGGGGCCCGTCCATCCGGGCTGCATTTTCGCGGAGTTTGAGAAGTGGAACGCTGGACGCCAGGCAGTTGGAGAACCTTGCCGATCGAGCAGACGCCGGTCTATCGCGACCAGAAGGCGCTCGCCGATGTGGAGGCCCAGCTCGCCGGCTTTCCGCCGCTGGTTTTCGCCGGCGAGGCGCGCAACCTGAAACGCCAGCTTGCCGACGTGGCCGCCGGCAAGGCTTTCCTGCTCCAGGGAGGCGACTGCGCGGAGAGCTTCAGCGAGCACTCGGCCGACAACATCCGCGATTTTTTCCGGGTATTCCTGCAAATGGCGGTGGTGCTGACCTATGCGGCGGGTTCGCCCGTGGTCAAGGTCGGCCGCATCGCCGGCCAGTTCGCCAAACCGCGCTCCTCGCCGGTCGAGAAGAAGGGCGACCAGGAGTTGCCGAGCTATCGCGGCGACATCATCAACGACATCGACTTCACCGAGAAGTCCCGCGAGCCCGACCCGCAGCGCCAGCTCCTGGCCTATCGGCAGTCGGCGGCGACGCTCAATCTGATCCGCGCCTTCGCGGCCGGCGGCTTCGCCAATCTCGAAAACGCGCATCGCTGGATGCTCGGCTTCGTCAAGAGCAGCCCGCAGTCGGAGCGCTATCAAAAGCTCGCCGACCAGATCACCCAGACGCTTTCCTTCATGCGCGCCATCGGGCTCGACCCCGAGCACCATCCCGAGCTGCGCCAGACGGATTTCTATACGTCGCACGAGGCCTTGCTCTTGTGCTACGAGCAGGCGCTCACCCGCGTCGACTCGACAACGGGCGACTATTACGCGACCTCCGGCCATATGTTGTGGATCGGCGACCGCACCCGCCAGGAGAACGGCGCGCATGTCGAGTTCATGCGCGGCATCCGCAACCCGATCGGCCTGAAATGCGGCCCGAGCCTGACGCCCGACGGGCTCATGCGCTTGATCGACGCGCTCGATCCCGAGAACGAGCCGGGCCGGCTCACGCTCATCTGCCGCTTCGCCGCCGACAAGATCGGCGATTCGCTGCCCGCGCTCGTGCGCGCCGTGGCGCGCGAGGGCCGCAATGTCGTCTGGTCCTGCGATCCGATGCATGGCAACACGATCAGCGCGGCGGGCTACAAGACCCGGCCCTTCGACCGCATCATGTCGGAGATTCGCGGCTTCTTCGGCGTGCATCAGGCGGAGGGGACCTATGCGGGCGGCATCCATCTCGAGATGACCGGCAAGGACGTCACCGAATGCACGGGCGGCGCCCGCGCCATCTCGGAAGACAATCTGCGCGACCGCTACCACACCTATTGCGATCCGCGCCTCAACGCCGAGCAGGCGATCGAAGTGGCCTTTTTGGTCGCGGAGCTGCTCAAGGCGGAACGCGTCGCCCGCGGCCTGCCGGAGCAGCACGCGGCGGAGTGAGCGGCTGAGGTCATGAGTTTCGAGAAGCGCGGCGCCGGAAATCGCCGCGCTTCTTGTTTGTTGGGGACCGAAGATGGGCGACGCTTGTGACCCGTTCAACCTCCAACGCTTCGTCGAGGCGCAGGCGGCCAGCTACACGCGAGCGCTCGCCGAACTGCACGCCGGTCGCAAGACCAGCCATTGGATCTGGTATGTCTTTCCGCAACTGAAGGGGCTGGGCTTCAGCGAGGCCAGCCGGTTCTATGGCCTCTCCGGGCTCGACGAAGCCCGCGCCTATCTCGCGCATCCGGTTCTCGGCCCGCGCCTGCGCGAATGTGTCGAGGCGTTTCTGAACAGCGGCGCGGCTTCGGCGAGAGAGGGGCTGGGCGCCACCGACGCCTTGAAATTTCGCTCGTCGCTGACGCTCTTCTCCTGCGCGGCGCCCGGCGATCCGCTGTTCGCGCGCGCGCTCGCACTTTACTTTCCGGAAGGAGCGGATGCGGACACGCTCGCGCGGCTGAGAAATGATTAGAGGTCGCGGGCACCCCGCTGTTGCAGAATGCGATCACGCCCCTCGTGCTTCGAGACGCCTGCTGCGCAGGCTCCTCAGCATGAGGGGCTTCTGCATTTCGCGTCGCTCATTGACGCCTTACGCCGAGTAGCTGTCGAAGCGCCGCGTCTGAAGCGACGAGGCGCCGCCCGGCCTCAGCCCGCCGTATCCTCGACTTCGCGCACCGTCATGGCGTTGCCGTGCCAGACGAAGTCGTCGAAGAGCAGCGCGTCGACGAACATCACCGGCAGCAGCAGGTCGCGCATCAGCAGCGCCAAGGGCTTGCGCCAGTCGAGCGGAAAGCCGCAGACTTTCGCGAGCCACAATTCGCCGCCATGCAGCGCGCCGACGATTGCCGCCGCCGTCAGGCCCGCGATCGTTGGGTCGCCGCCGAATTCCAGCGCGGCATAGGCGCCGAGCACGACGGCGACGAAGCTGCCGTTCATGAATTCCGGCGCATAATGGGCCGGGAAGGTCACGCGACGCAGCCGCGCCCAGCGCACATGACGCGAATAGACCTCATGCGCCGTGCGTTTGCCGAGCGGCTGCTCGAAGGGCATGTCGACGAGCCGCACCTTCATGTTCTGGGCGCGGATGATTTTGGTCGAGGCGGCGTCTTCCGCGATCTCCGCGCCGAGCGCGCGAATGCCGCCGGCCCGATCGAGCACCTCGCGCCGCCACATCATATTTTTGCCCTGCGCGAAGCCGACGCCGATCGCCTCGGCGCCATATTGCCAGCGCGCCTGGAACGTATTGAGAATGGCGCATTCGACCATCGCCCAGAAGCCGGTGGGGCGCGATCCGATCGGCATGGATACGGTCATCGCCGTATTGGGCCCGAAGGCGGCGAGCATGGTCTGCACATAATCGCGCGGCGGCAGGGCGTTGGAGTCGGCGAGAATGACGTAGTCGTAACGCGCCGCCTGCCAGCCCTTGACGCAATTATTGAGTTTGGGATTGGCGCTGACGTAATCGTCACCGATCAGCAGCCGCGCCTCGCGCGCCGGATGTGTCGCGATCAGCCGCTCGACGAGCGGAATGATCGGATCGCTCGGGGACTGGACGCAGAAGATGATCTCGTAATGCGGATAGTCGAGATCGAAAGTGGCGCCGAGGGTTTCTTCCGAGAAAGGTTCGAGACCGCGCAGCGGTCGGACGATGCTCACGGGCGGCGTGTCCGCCGGCGCCGGCAGGGTCCGCGGCCGGGCGCGGCATTTGCGTCCCATCAGCCACATGCTGGCGAAGTTCATGACGAGGATGAAGGCGCACCAGCCGGCGCAGATATAGGCAAGGATCATGGAAGCCTTTAGGTCAGGCGCCGTGGGAGAGCGAGTCGCGGCGCAGCCGGAGGCTCGCCGCGACATGCCGGTCGCGGCGGCGCGCGAGGCCCGGACGCGGCCAATTCGATATTCCACCTGACAAGCACGCCGACACTTGGCAAAAGGGCTGCGGCGCGAGAATCTTTTCGCGACGTTCGTTTTGCGAAAACTCCTGACGAAGCTTCCTCATGACCTCTCCGATCGTTCGTTTCGCGCCATCGCCCACGGGCCGCATCCATATCGGCAACGCGCGCGTGGCGCTCTTCAACTATCTCTTCGCCGCAACGCACCATGGACGATTCATACTGCGGTTCGATGACACTGATTTCGCCCGCTCCAGCGAGGAGTTTGCGGCTGCGATCGAGGTGGACCTCGCCTGGCTCGGGATCACGCCGGACGCGACCTTCCGGCAATCCCAGCGCGTGGCGCTCTATGAGGCGGCGGCGGCGAAACTGCGCAGCGCCGAACGCCTCTACCCCTGCTACGAGACGCCCGAAGAGCTCGAAAAGCGCCGCAAGATGCAGCAGGCGCGGGGGCTCCCGCCCGTCTACGACCGCGCCGCGTTGCGCCTGACCGAGGCCGACCGCTCGAGGTTCGAAGCCGAAGGCCGGCGCCCGCACTGGCGTTTCAGGCTCGACCCTGGCGTCGTTGAATGGAACGACCTCATTCGCGGCCCGGCGCATATCGATTGCGCCGCCCTGTCCGATCCGGTGCTCATCCGCGAGGACGGGAGCTTCCTCTACACCTTGCCCTCCGTCGCCGACGACATCGACATGAGCGTCACCCATGTGATTCGGGGCGAGGATCATGTGACGAATACGGCGGTGCAACTGCAGCTCTACGCCGCGCTCGCGCCGCAGGCCGCGCCGCCGCTCTTTGCGCACCACAATCTGCTGATCGGCGCGGGCGGCGAAGGCCTCTCCAAGCGCACCGGCTCGCTCTCCATCGCCTCCTTGCGCGAGGAAGGTTACGAAGCCATGGCCGTCGCCGCGCTGGCGACGCTCACCGGCTCCTCCGACAACGTCCACGCCGTTCGCTCGCTCGCCGAATTGGCGCAAAGCTTTGACATTGCACATGTGTCCCGCAATCCGGCGCGTTTCGATCCGGACGATCTCGAGACGCTTACGCATCGCACTCTGGCGCTCTTCGACTTCGAGGACGTGCGCGACCGGCTCGCGGCCCTCGACGTCGTCGGCCACAAGGCCGAACCGCTGTGGCGCGCGGCGCGCGGCAATCTCGCGCGCTTCGACGATATTCTGGAGTGGTGGCGCGTCGTCGAAGCCGAGATCGAGCCGACCCGCGAAGATCCGGCCTTCCTGAAGGAAGCCGCCGAGCTTCTCCCCGCCGAACCCTGGGACGAAGCGAGCTGGGCCGCCTGGACAGCCGACGTGAAGACTGCGACCGGGCGCAAGGGCAAGGCGCTGTTTCACCCGCTCCGTTTGGCGCTGACCGCGAAGGAAAGCGGGCCGGAGCTCGCGGCGCTGCTGCCGCTCATCGGGCGCTTCAGGGCCTTGTCACGGTTGACCGGCGAGAGCCGGATCGCTTGACAAGCCTTGCGCCCAGAGGACGCATCGTGTCGTCTGTCTCCATGCCTGATGAGTTTCAGACGACGCCGACGATGACGCTCGCGGCGGCGAGCCGGGTCTGGGCGCGCGTCGCGCTGTTGAGCTTCGGCGGACCCGCCGGGCAGATCGCGCTGATGCACCGTGTGCTCGTCGACGAGGAGAAGTGGATTTCTGAGCGCCGCTTTCTGCATGCGCTCAATTTCTGCATGCTGCTGCCCGGCCCCGAGGCGCAGCAACTCGCGACCTATATCGGCTGGTTGATGCATGGCGTTCCCGGCGGCTTGATCGCGGGCGGGCTCTTCATCCTGCCCGGCGTCGTCGCCATCATGGCGTTGAGCGTCATCTACGCCGCCTATGGCGAGACGCCGGCGCTCGACGGGGCCTTCTTCGGACTGAAGGCCGCCGTTCTGGCGCTTGTGTTTTCGGCAGTCTGGCGGCTCGGCAAGAGAGCCCTGCAGACTCGCGCGCAAAAAATCATCGCCGCAGGCGCCTTCCTTGCGCTCTTCTTCCTCGACGCCCCCTTCCCGCTCATTGTCCTTGGCGCTGGGATCGTCGGCTTCCTTGGGAGACGCTTAGGCCTCCCCACGGCCGCCGCTGCGATGTCGACGTTCGAAGGCGAAGCGCGCGCAGAGCCGGACTCGCGCTCGGCGTTCTTCGCCGCAGCAGTCCTTGCGGCGCTCTGGCTCGTGCCGGTCGCCGGGCTCGTGGCGGCCTTTGGACGCGATGACGTCTATGCGCGGATCGCGGTGTTTTTTTCCAAAATGTCGGTTGTCACCTTCGGCGGCGCCTATGCGGCGCTCTCCTATGTCGCGCAAGAGGCGGTGGAGCGTTTTCACTGGCTGACGGCGCCGGAAATGCTCGATGGGCTCGGCATGGCGGAGACGACGCCGGGCCCGCTGATCATGGTGCTGCAATTCGTGGGCTTCATGGCCGCCTTCCGCGAACCCGGCGCAACGGCGCCGCTGGCGGCCGGCGCGCTCGGCGGCTTGTTGGCCACCTATGTGACCTTCATTCCCTGCTTCTTATGGATTTTCGCCGGCGCGCCTTTCGTCGAGCGGCTGCGCGGCGACAGGGCGCTGGCCGAGGCCCTGGCCGCCATCGCTGCGGCGGTCGTCGGCGTCATCGCCAATCTGGCGCTGTGGTTTGCAACGCACTTTCTGTTCCGGGGGCAATGGACGCTCGCGCCCCTGCCCGCGCAATTGCCGGATATCGCCACGCTCGACGCGACGTCGCTGGCGCTCTCCCTTGCCGCCGGCGCGCTTCTCCGCTTTGGCCTCGCGCCGGCGCTCGGCGCGAGCGTCGGCGCCGGACTGCTGCTCAAACTACTGTAAATTACCCGCCGAGCGCCGACACGCCGAAGAGATAAGGGTGCAGCACGAGGAAGAGCGCATAGAGCGCCGTGCCGGCGCCAAGCGCAATGGCGTCGCCCCTGGTGAAGGCGCCGAGCCGGGGCGCGCCGAGATCGCCCCGCCGCTTGACCGCGATACGGTCATAAACTCCAAAACCCAGCAAGGAGCCAAAGAGCAGCATCCCGCCGAGGTCGCCATTGGCCAGGAGATGCCCGAGGGCCCAGCTCTTGAGCGCGACGAGCGTCGGATGGCGCAGCCATCCCCTGATGCGCGACGCGGGCGCGCGGCGGCTCGCCAGCGCGACGAAGGCGACCCAAACGAGCGGCATGGTGAGATGGCGCGTCCAATGCGGCGGCTCCCAGACCGGGATCAGGCCCTCCGCCCGATAGCGGGAAAAGCCCCAGATGATGAAAACCAGCCCCAGCAGCGCCACTGCTGAATAGGCGCCCTTATAGGCGTTGGCGCCATATTTCTCGACGAGCGCGGCGCGCGGGCCGCGCAGGGTCGAAAAGACATGGACGCCGACGAAAAGCACAATTCCAAGAATAAGAATAAGCATGCCTGCCTCGCCGCCGGTCGAATCGTCCTCGAAGGGACGCTTGCTGACCTATAGCACAGGCATGACGCGAGGCCGCGCTCGCCAAGCAAGGCTAGAAGCAGCGGACCTGCGCTTCCGCCTGGGCGCGGCGAAGCGTCTCCAGCATGTCGCGCGCGGCGCCGGTGTTGCGCATCAGCGAGCCGACCTGCCCCGCCTGCTGATTGAGGCTCGCCACCGTCTCCGCGGAAACGTAGCTTTCATAGGGCAGGATGCTCGCGATCACGTCGACGGAGCAGGAACATTGCTCGAGCGACAACCGCGTGTCGCCGTTGGCCTTCATGCAACCGAAGACATAATCGGCGCGGGCCGAGGTCGGATAGTCGTTGACGTCGGCCGCGGCCGCGGGCGCGGCGGCCAGCAGCAGGGCGACGAGCATGAGGCGCATGGCGCTCCCCTTGTTGAAAAATCGGCGACTTGAGCCACTCTACCCTCTCGCGGCGCAGGCGTGAACCATCCCTCCCGCCCCGCTTGATCTTTGACGAGCAGGCCGCAATTTCAATCGGGACGCCGCGCGACGGCGGTCCGCTCGGCGTCGACCGGAGAGTTGTGAGCGTGCGCCCTCTGTTCGTCGCCCTGTCCGCATTTCTCATCGTCATGGCGACCGTGGTCGGCGCCCCGGCGGCGCGGGCCCACGGCGCGATGCAGCGAACCCAGAACGCGTGCATTTTGAAGATCGGCCCCGACCTTATGTATTTTTCGGGCTACCAGCCGGCCGCCTCGCATCGCAAATTCTGCGAAGACGCGCCGGTGACCGGCAAGACGATCTTCGTGCTGGACTACGCCCAACCAGAAATGCGCGAGATGACGGCGGATTTCCGCATCGTTCGCGACACAGGGCGCGAAGAGGACCCGGAGCAGCTCGCGGATATCACGGTCGCCTATCTGCCGCCGAAGGTCTATCCGCACGGCACGCTGAGTTTCGAGCATAATTTTCGCGAAGCCGGCTATTTCGTCGGCATTATCACCCTCGACGGTCCGCGCGGCGAGCGCTGGGTGTCGCGCTTTCCTTTTGGCGTGGGGCGACTCTTTCCGGCGCGGGCCCCCTATTACCTCCTTGCCGCGGCCGCGGCGCTCGCCCTGCTCGTGCTTCTGTGGGGCAAGGAAGAAAATGTCACGACGCCGCGCTGACCGAGCGCGACGCCGCCCGAAATGGGCGACGCACAACCAACCTGGGCGGCGAGATTCTCGCGTGGCGCGAAGTCCAAAAGATTTGTCATTCTAAGGGCTTGCGCAGGGGAAAAGGAAACATCATTGTGCGCTCATGAACGATCTCGGCTGGCGCTTTGCAGGATTCGAATACTCGCCTCATACCGGGTTGCGGCGGGGTGGAGTCCAAATCCCAGTTGGCCCTCAGGCCCGACAACTCTTGGAGCTGCTGCTCGAGGCCAAGGGCGGCGTCGTTTCGAAAGCTGAGATCGGCGCGAGACTTTGGCCCGGTCGTCCGCCTTCGGATGATTCGATCGACCGCTGCGCCTATCTGCTGCGCAAGCCCCTCAGAGAAGCCGGTTACGGCGATCTCATCGCCACGGCTTACGGACGCGGCCTCTCCCTGCGGGCCAAAGTCGAGGTCGTCGATTCCGACCTCGAGACGGCGCGACCGCCGGAAGAATGCCTCAGCAGCCGCACGCTGGATCTGTGGCAAGCAACCTATGAGCTCGCCGGCAACTGCACGCGGGACGGTTTCGAACGCGCGCAGGAAGCCGTGGCCGCCGCTGCGCAGCGCGACGAAACCTCGCCGGCGGTCTGGTCGCTGTCCGCCATCATCGCCGCGAGCCGCGTCTCCGCCGGCTATCTGAGGCCGGCCGAGGCCGCGGAGATCATCGAGAAGGACGCGGGCCGCGCGCTCGTCCTGGCGCCGGGCTTTCCGGCGGCCCTGGCGGTCCTCGGCTGGGCGCGGGCGACATTGCTGGCTCGGCCCGCGGACGGTCTCGCGATGCTGGACCGGGCGGTGGCGCGGGACCCTCGCTATGGCAGGGCGCGCGCCTTTCGCAGTTGGGCCTTCGTCAGCCTCGACCGTCTCACCGACGCCATTGACGAAATCGAGGCAGGTCTTCACGTCTCCCCGCACGACCGCGCCCATCTGAACATGCGCGCCTGGCTCGAGCTTTGTAATGGCAATCTCGACGGCAGCGCGACGCTCGCGGACCAGGGGCTTCGGACGCGGCCCGACGCAACCTATCTGACGAGCGTGCTGGCGATTGTGGCGAGCCTTTCCGGTCGTCACCAAGAGGCCGAGAGAACGGCGCGCGACGCCCTCATGCTTTCTCCAGGCCACCCCATCTTGATGGCGGTTCTCGCCTATGTCCTGGCCGTGGCGGGAGATAGGAGCGCCGCCGAGGCGACGCTCGCCGCCGCGCATGACGGCGAGCAGGTGGCCCCGCCGCATCTCTTCACGGCGGCAGCGCAGTTGGCGCTCGGCAAGCCTGACGACGCGGCGCAGACGTTGCGCCGCGGCCGCGACGAGGGCTGTCCCTGGTTCGCCTTCGCTCCTTACGATCCGCGCCTCGCCGCCCTGCAGGAGGACATCGGTCGGCTGCGGGCGGAGCGGAACAGCTTTGCCGGTTGAAATTGCCGGCGGCATGGCCTTAATGCCCCATTGAATCGCGGATCGCCGCATGCACATGGGGAAAGCCTAAAATGATCGGTCGTCTCAACCACGTCGCCATCGCCGTCGACAGCGTCGAAAAAGCGTCGCAGGTCTATCGCGGCGCCTTGGGCGCGAAGGTGTCCGCCCCCGAGACCGTCGCCGAGCATGGGGTTACCGTGGTTTTTGTCGAGCTGCCGAACACCAAGATCGAGCTTCTCGAGCCCTATGGCGAGAATTCGCCGATCGCCGCCTTCGTCGCGAAGAATCCGTCGGGCGGCATCCACCATGTCTGCTACGAGGTGGACGACATCCTTGCCGCCCGCGACAGGCTGAAAGCCTCCGGCGCGCGCGTGCTGGGCGACGGCGAGCCCAAGATCGGCGCACATGGCAAGCCCGTGCTCTTCCTGCACCCAAAGGATTTCTGCGGGACGCTCGTCGAACTCGAGCAGGCCTGAGCCGATGCCCTTCCCCCTCCCCCTCGCCCTGGCGATCTATGTGACGATCTGGTGGATTGTCCTGTTCGCGGTCCTGCCGCTCGGGGTCCGCTCGGCGGAGGAGGCGGGCGAGGAGCGTCCGGAGGGAACCGATCCCGGCGCCCCGGTCGCCCCGCAGCTGGGCAAGAAGGCGGCGCTCACGACGGTGATCGCGGCGATTGTCTTCGCCCTCGTGGCGGTCGCCGCCAAATACCTCATCCCATAGGAAAGCGGCTCCGCTCCGCGATCGGGGTTGACCAGCCGGACGAGGGCCGGTAGTTGATCGAAGCCCGCGCGAGCGAAGAAGCGAGCGGACCGACCCGCCCGATTCTTCGCCTCGCCAAGCGGCGGGCATGGAACGAGCGCGTAGCTCAGTCGGTAGAGCATCTGACTTTTAATCAGGGGGTCCTGGGTTCGAGTCCCAGCGCGCTCACCAACAACCCCACATATGAGCATTGTGAGAACGGTTCTCGGAGCGGTTCAACGACCGAGGACGTTTTCAAAAGCGCTTTCGCTATCGGTCGAGTTCGGCATAGTGGCGGAATATGCCGCTCTCGTTGAAAGCGGTGCGCCGGTCGCTCTCGAGATAACTGCGGATGCGCGGGCGTTGCGCAACCGCTTGACGCAGAGCGGCCACTCCCGGGCAATCCGCGAGCACGGCGTTGGCGGCTCGTGGAAATGCATAGAGTAAGCCCTCTGTGACCTGGAACAGCGAAAGATCCGCATAGGTCACACGATCACCGACAAGATAGGGCCCGTCTTCTCGCTTACGTGCGGTAATTTCCTCGAACCAGCGGAGGTATTTTTCGATCCTGTTTTCACGAAAGTCGCGCGCCCGGCGCAGCGCCTCGGGCTTTTGTTCTTCATAATATAAATGAGCGCCCAGGGGATGGTGCGTGTCGTGAGCCTCGCTGACGAGATCGGCGATCGTGAGCTGGATTTGATGCACCCAAAGCCTCTCCGCCTGGTCTGTCGGCGCCAAGCCATGACGCTCGCCGAGGTAGAGAAGGATCGCCGCCGTCTGGCCAATGAGGACATTCCCATGTTTCAGGAAGGGCGGCGCAAAGGGCGGGTGGAGGAGATCCGACCGCTCGAGCAAAGCAAGGAGGGTTTCTTCGGCGCCGGGCTCACGCGCCTTGTCGACGTAAGCGACCCCCGCCTCTTCCAGAGCCAGCCGGACAAACTCCCCGCGCCGCGCAATGCCCGGCCAATAATAAAGCTCATAACTCATCGCTCGACGCGCCGACGATTGCGAACCCAGCAATAAACGCGGCGCGCCCGCCCTCCGTTCCTGCGAGCGGTTAGTGAGAACGCGCTCGAACAATTGCTGCGCCTAATCATCCGCTTGCGGTCGAACGTAAGGCGAATGGAAGGGGTTGAAATTAGACACGCGCCGACGATGAATAAGGGGCAACGTCGCGGTAGAGCAGCGCCGCACCAAGCGCGGGATGCTGTGATCAGGTTAGCAAAAATCAGATTTTGGACATAACCTTGGCGTAAGAGGGTCGGCGCTCCGCTGCAAGCTACTGAAAATGACCCTCGAAAAAGACAATCGCTCGCCTCTTTCCGCCTCCCACCAAATCGAGCGTTTGCGTGCGGAGCAATTTTCTCACATTGCCCGGCACACGCCCGGGGTGATGCTGGCGAATATTTGCAACGCCACTGTCTTTATGGCGGCCTCGTGGGATCGACCCTACCGCATTGCCGCCTTGTGCTGGGGCGCGCTTGTCATCGCGATTGCGTCCTTCGTCTTCCTGCGCCGCAAGACCCGGCGGACCTCGACTTACAGGCCGGCCGCTTCATCATCCCGACGTGGCGTCTACCGGGCCGTAGGCTACGCGGCGGCGCTCGGCTCTTGTTGGGGGGCCCTTCCCTTACTGTTTTTGGACCAGGCAAGCGTGGGCGGCAAGCTGCTGATTGCTTGTCTGTGTTCCGGGATGTTGGGCGGCGGAGCTTTTGTTCTGGCAAGCATACCTCCAGCAGCGGCGGCGTTCTCCGGGCCGATTGCGCTCGGATCGTTCGCAGCCTTGCTCGCTAGCGGCGATAGAGACTATCTGCTCACCACCATCGTTCTTGCGGTTTACAGTGCGGTCTTGATGCGGGCCGTCTGGAATTATGCAGAGGGGCTCGAGCGTCGGGTGAAGACTCAGGTCGAGGCGGAGAGCAAGGCAAGCGAACGATTGGCGAGGCTGCATGCGTCTGGCTTGCATGCGCTCGGAGGCATGGCCAGCGGCTTGGCGCATGAAATCGCGCAGCCTCTGGCGGCCGCCTCCGCCTACGTCGAAACCTCCAAACGCCTCCTGCGCGAGCCCACCTCCGAGGCGCTGCCTTTAGTCGAGCGCAATCTTCAAGGCGCTTCGGAGCAAATTGGACATGTTGGCGACATCGTCGACCGCCTTCGTCACTTTCTCTTGGAGGGAAAGCCCTCTTCGAGCCTTGTCCACCTGCGCTCGCTCATCGAGGAGGCGTGCAGAGCCAATCGTCGCGCCCTGGAAAACGCCAATGTGCGCGTGCATCTCCGGCTCGAGGCGACCAAGGACGCCGTACAGGCCGACCGCGTCCAGATCACGCAGGTCTTGGCAAACCTTCTCAGAAACGCCATCGACGCAATGGAGGGCGTCTCGGACCGCTCGATCATGATCGCCTGCGTCAACGAGGACGACTGGGTGCGAGTCGACGTTGCTGATTCAGGAGCGGGCGTCGACGAGGGCGTGCGAGAAAGCCTTTTTGAACCGTTTATGACGACGAAGCCTAAGGGGATGGGCGTCGGCCTCGCCATGAGTCGCTCTATTGTCGAGGCGCACGGAGGCCGCATCTGGATGGAGCCGAATGCAAAAGCGGGATCAACCTTCAGTTTCGTCCTGCCGTGCGATCGTTGCGCAGAAGCGTCGATAACGACTTAACAAGCAGACATCGTGCGGCGGCCTCCAGAAGATGACAGAAAATCGTTACTCTGTCGTTCCGCTGACTTCCATGATGCAAAGGCTTGCAAAGAAAGTGTCTCTTTCAGAAGCCTGCTTCGAGAGGGCCCACCAAGTGTCGGCGTCGTCCTGCGTCATCATGCCTGCGGCCGCGCACTGGTCTTTGACTTTGTTAAGATCGAAAATGACGTCGGCGTCATTTAATTTGTTGGTCCAGAAAGTATGGACGTGGGCGTCAAGATGTTTGACGCCGCACTCGTTCATCAGCGACGCCAGCTCGCGCCCGATAAACGGGTTTCGAATCGAGCGCTTGAATAAACCGGCGATTTTGCTGCTATCGTCAAATTCGCCGTTGAACAGAACAAAGGTTTCCCAGTCGGGCTCGCAGGTGACAATGCGACCGCCCCTCTTGGTGACGCGGACCATTTCCGCCAATACGGCCTCGGGATTTTCCATATGTTGCAGCGAACGATCAATTCGCGCAGCGTCTACCGAGTGATCGACGAGCGGCAACCGATGGCCGTCGCCAAGCATAAACTTGAGATTAGCGGCGCACGCCGCACGCTCTCTGGCAATGGCCAGGAACTTCTCGCTGTTATCGACGCCGACAAAATTTGTGTTTCGATACGCCTCGGCGAGGTGGATCAGGTCCGAGCCCGTTCCGCATGCGACATCCAGGATGACCTGCTCGGGGGCAATGAGCAGTGATCGCCACGAATGGGATTTATACGCTTTGAAAAACGCCAGCTCGTTCATGAAGTCCAAACAGTGGAGAAGCTTGCTGAACAGCTCCCCATCCACGCTACGAAACCCGCTGCCTATGTTTCCGGTCATGAGTTGATGTGCTGATTGTCTCGACGAGCTCGATGGTCGAACAGTATCAGCGCCGCCGCAAGAAGATTGGCGTAGGCGGTGGCGCCCATTTCAATAAAGCGGTCTATGTCCTGAGTCATGAGCCGGCGAAGCGTCGCAGTGTCTCGGTCGATGAGGAGATAGCTCGCAAGCAACTTACGGCACTGCGACGAATCCAAGATTCTGGGGTTTGAACTTGTAAAAGCCTTCATCTTTAAAATTCCAGTATAGAAAAACAATATGCAGTAATGGAAAGTCTCGTTTACAGCTTGCCTCGTCCGGCGTCAATCGTGATGTCGCCGGGGCGAGGTTGAGCCGCCGCTTCTCTTTCGGGATAGCGGCAAGTCATTTCCGAAAGACCTGGTCCGGTCGATCCGCAGGCCTGGAACGGTCGTTGGTTGCGGCATGCTCCGCACCCCGCCGCAGCTGTCGGATCGATCGCGTCCTCGATCAGGACGGCCTGCCGCTGATCACCTTCGCCGAGGCTGCGTCGGCCTAAACCAATGAAGCAAGGAAAGTCCGGCCGAGAGCAGGCCCGAACCATATACCAGCCTGCCGAGGCTTTCATCCTTGATCGCATAGCTAAGAACGGCCAGGAGCATCCCTAGGATTGCTATGGCCAAAGGCGTCGAACTGCGCTCGCTCATCCTTCCGATCTTTCATTATGATTTCATTTTGAACCGCCGAGGAGAACCGCGGCCGCGCCAAGCGAGCGACGATGTTGCGGATCAAGTTGGCGCTATTGCGGCGCCTCGCGGCGGAAAGCCTCTTCGAACGGCTTTCACCGAATTGATTTATGGATCGCCGCATGAGAACGGCTCATGCTGCGGGGTTCAGCGGCGCCGAACGCTCCTGTGCGCCCCGGATAAAGTGTCGGATCCGGCGCGGCCCAGCTATGCTGCGAGCGGCCGACGGGCGCGTCGGCGCCAAGCGCGCTACCTCAGTCGTATGCTCAATAGCGACGTGCGCTTGCAAGCCGCAGGGAGAAGAGACAATGCCGAACACCGTTCGCCTCCATAGGGTCCTCGCCACGACGCCGGAGAAGCTCTATCGCGCTTTTATCGAACCGGACGCGCTCGCAAAGTGGCTGCCGCCGAATGGCTTTGTATGCACCGTGCATCGCTTGGAACCCAAGGTCGGCGGCGCCCATCGCGCATCCTTCCGGAATTTCACTACGGGAGAAAGCCACGCCTTCGGCGGGGAATTTCTCGAGCTGTCGCCGAACGAGCGCCTGAGGTATACGGATAGGTTCGACGACCCCAACATGCCGGGCGAGATCCACGTCACGGTGATGATCAAGAAAGTCTCGGTCGGCGCCGAACTGAGCATTGTCCAGGAGGGCGTTCCAGACGTCATCCCGCCGGAAGCCTGCTACCTCGGCTGGCAGGAATCGCTCGAAAACCTCGCAAGGCTCGTTGAGCCCGAGATCAGCGGGTAAGTCGCACGGCGGCGCGCTCGAACGGAGAAGCCCGCCTCACGGCGTCAAGCTGCTTCGTTTCGAGCTCGAACATGACCGTCAACGGCCACACCCCGCTCGGTCTCGCGAGACTAGGGTTGGACAAGGGCGCCTGGGCATCCCTCGCGAATGGGGCCAACTCGAGCGATTCAGCCCTATTTGAACCGAAAGTTCGTTCCTGAAGCAAACTGCCAAGGCTCCAGCTGAATGAGGGTGCCATGCCGTCCGAGCCGCCCAACAGGATTAGTCTGAAGACGGCGCTGTTTATCGCAAACGTTTTCGGTCCCGCGACGGCGACGCATTACCTCTTGCGGGGCCAACTTCACGAGGAAAGCCTGAAGGATCCGCTTCCCGAAGAGTTTTTCACGCTCCTCGCCAAATTGAGCGCCGCCTCGGAGAAGAACCAATCGACCGACGACGAAGAAGGACAAAGCGACGAACCGAACGCTTAACCGGTGGATCGACGACTGCGAACACGGCCAGACGCAAATCGGCGGCGCTCCACGGCGGCCCGGCTGGGCGCCTTCGTCTCGTCAAGGCCTGGAAGAGGCGGACGTTACTCCCAGAACTTTATAAGCTGGAACGGCTCCGTCAGATCGGGCCCTCTGCTCGTCGCAGGGTCGAAATCAAGCGGCCCGCCGAAGGTCAGGCGCCATGACGGCCGCTCGACCGGATGGCCGACGACGCCCATCTGGCCGACGCCGCACACCGCGTCGGTGGTCGGAGCGACAATGGTTCCGGTGCAGGCGCGAAAGAGCGGATCCTGCGGAATGAACGATCCATAGCCATAGGCGATCTGCTGCGACCTGGAATTGAACATATTGAAGACATCGAGCTGAAGCTTCCAGCCCTCCTTCCAGCGATAGCCGACGCGCGCATTCACCGTCCCGATCGCCGGGCTTTTTAGGAAACCGTCCTCGGTGAGCGCGCGGGGCGCAATGTAACGGTATTTGAAGTTGCCGAACCAGCCGGTCGCCTCGCCCAGCTCGAGGACGGCCGTCGCAATGATCGGCGTGGCGTTGACCAGATAATTGCCCGGCGCGTTGCTCTGCCACGCGCCCCATTCGAAGGCCCCTGGCTGAAGCAACTCGCTGTAGAGGTCGGCCTGTTCCTGGTTGAAGCCCCTGAAGCGAGCGCGGACGGCGGTCAGATCGCCCTCGAAAGCGAGCCAGGAGAGGGGGCGATAGTGGTTGGTGAATTCGACGCCGATGCGATCGGCGCCCCGCGCGATCACGGTGTTGCCGCTGTCGCCCTCGAAGATGTTCTCTTGCGCGGTCTGGATGAAGAACAGCGTCGCGGCGCTCTCGAGTTTGTCGATCGCTCTGGTCTTCACCCCGACCTCCGCTCCGGTCGAGGGCGAGAGAAGTCCCTGCCTGCGGACACCGACGTAGCCGAGATCGTCCGTCGCTTCCGTGGCGGCGACGCGCTGCGTGGTGGCGCGGAAGTCGTTGGAATGAAAACCGCGCCCGAAGTTGAGGTAAAAGTCGGTCTTATCGTCCCATGGGTTGATGATGACCGACGCCTTCGGGCTCAGGAGCTGCGCGTTGGACGTTCCGCTGTTGATGGGCCCGGTCCACAGGCGAAACGGATTGGTGGGATCGAAACCGGGGGCGTCGAGGCCGGGAATCAAGGGCGAATCCCAATAGGCCTGGAGGCCCGTGTTGCTGCCCCAGTAGTAATCCCAGCGGGCGCCGACGATGGTCTTGAGCCACGGCGCCCATCTCGTTTTCACGTCGGCGAGCAGCGCAATGCTGCCTTCGCCGACATGGTCGTTGCGGGTCGTGGCGTAAGGCACGCGACGGAAGCTGTCCTGCAGGCCGAGCCTTATGTCGTCGTAGCGCGACTGGAAGCCGACCTTGATCTCGCTTTCCCTGTCGAGCAGGCTGAACTTGATCGCATGATAGGCGTTGCCGCCGATCATCGTGCGGCGGTCGAACTGGCGGAACTGGTCGCCGATGACCGGGTGCGCCAGGAAGTAAGTGAAGTCGTTGAAGAGATTGAGCGTCGAATGCATGGCGAAGGCTTCGACCTTCGACCAGTAATTCGCCGTCTCCTGCGCCCAGCGACCCGAAAGGCTGAACCGAGTCGTGTCGCCGCCGTCTGTCGGGTTGATGCTTCCCCAGCGGGAAAAACCCCAATCCAATATACGCAGCGGGATTTGGTCGGTCGAGTTCCAGCGGTTGGCGTAGGCCATGCCGGTAATCGACATTCCGTCGTTCTCTTCTCCACGCGACCACCGCAGCACCGCATTAATCTTGCGGGCGTTGTTGGGAATGAGCCAGGGGCCGTCGTAGGTCGAAATTTCGCCGCCGCCCAGAATGTCGCCGCCGGCGAACTCCCAGGATTTCATGCCAAAGACGCGGCCATAGTTGAACGCGCCCCCGGTCGTCGAAAAAACGCCTTGCGGGACCTTCCGCAAATATTGCATCCGGATCGTGCCGGCGTTCGAAAAATCGCCATCCTCGACGTTGTAGGGCCCCTTGCGGGCGTCGATATAGGCGAGCATCTCGGGAATTACGAAATTGGCGTCGGCGTAGCCCTGCCCGTGCCCGTGGGTGCGCATATTGAGCGGTATGCCGTCGAGATAAAGGGCGAGGTCGGTGCCGTGGTCGAGGTCGAAACCGCGCAGGTAATATTGATTGGCCTTGCCTTCGCCGCTGTGCTGCGTGACCGCAAGTCCGGGCACGATCTCGAGCGCTTCGCCCGGCCGGAAGGCAGGGATCGTGTTGACTTGACCGCCAGTGAAGAAGCGCTGGCTCGAGGAGGGCATCTCTTTCGGAGGCGCCGGATAAACAATTCTCGGACCGAGCGCCGTGTTCTGCTGCGCGGAGGAATCGAAGCCGTCGCTGGCGTCCGCCACGAAGGTGGACGGCGGCGCAACAAGAGGCGTCGCACGGACCGCGCGCGGAGCACGCGCGACCTGTCGACTCGCCGTGCGCCTCGTTTGTTGTCCGCCGACGTTGATCGTCGGCAACCTGGCCTGAGCTGCGGCGTCGCCGGCAATCATCGCCGCAAGCATTGCACTCGCGGAAACTTTCAAGAACCGATCCGATGACATCTCGCCAACCCCGGGACGACCGCATTTGATCGCCGATTTTTAACGAAAGTCACAGGATGAGCCACCTCCTAGTATGACGTAGGTGTAGTTTCTGCATATCTGTGGCTTTTGAGTGACAGTCGGCTTCGCAGGCGCGGCCCGGCACGCGGAGACCAACCCCGCTCGAGCCAAGCGAAAACCTGTCCCAGGGCCAAAAGCGCCGCTCCCGACGTCTGCCGGCTTTGGAGGATACACACCGGACTCAAGAATGCCGATAGGGGGCGTCCGCGGCGCGCCCACTGCGGCAAACCGAGCGCTCAATCTTCCACTTCTCGAACAAGCTCCTTTATTCTGACGACCGCTTCGGTGCGCGACCGGACATGGAGCTTCCGCATGACGCTGCGGACATGCGACTTGACCGTGCTTTCGCTCAGGTCGAGCTCGTAAGCGATCGTCTTATTGGGTTTGCCTTTCAATAAGGCTTCCACAATGTGATGCTCACGCTTCGAAAAGCTGCTGAGCGGATTTTTGCGGCCAGCTTCCGGCTCGACCTGTGACATCACGACGTTTGCCGGAACAAAGACGCCGCCGGTCAGGACAAGTCGGATCGCCTCAGCGGCGACTGTGAGCGGCGTCGCGCTCGGAATATACCCGTGCGCGCCCGAGCGCAGGTAATTTCTGATATGGCTCGCGCTCAGATCGTCCGAGCAAATGATGATGGGGATCGCCTTGTGGTCCTGGCGAAGCTCACGCAGGATCCTCGGTTGTTCGTCATCTGTATCGGCGCAACCGCTCAGGATAAGCACCCCCGCAGAGGCGCTCGCGCCGTGCTCTCTCCAGCTTTCCAGGTCTGGAAAAGTCAACACTGGACGCGCCAGACTTTTCTGCAGGCACAACGCCAGGCACTCGCGAATGAGAGTCCTCCTTTCGATAACGACGACCAATTCTGAAAATGTTTCCGGTCGGCTCATTTCGAGATCTGCAATTGGAGTCGAGCGACGACTCTGCTCCGAAGCTTCGGCGATCATTTCCATCCCCCGATCTTTTCACGGATTTACGACGCGGCGCGCGTGTGTTCGCTCAGGGGTCCCATGCCTGCGCCGGCGCGCCTGTGGAGGTTGTCGAAGCCTCCGGCAGGAGCAGTCGTCGGTACGACGGCGCTGTTGAGGGTTGCTGAAATAGCTGCGACGATGGCGGTCATTGTCGGCTCCTGCCCGTTCTTGGCGCTTCGAATAAACCGTAGCGGAGGCCGCATGAGGCGTACGTGCGCCAGCGCACGCACAGGCATGCGCGCTCGCTTTTCTGACGGGTAGATCGCTCAACGTTCTCGCTTGATGTGCCCAACCCGCGTCGCCAGCTCGACGAAAGACTGGCCGCCCCCCTCTTCGGAGGAGTGCAGCGCTTGCCTGAGGTATCTTGCGGGGAAGCAAATCGCATCGACGTTGGCGTCGCGCAGCTGCGCGTTTCGCTCGGGATCGGACGCTAACCGTCTTTCCGTCTCGACCAGAATCGACTCAAGCTCGCGGCTCTCGAAAACGCCTTTGTCCCGCAGCGAGACCAGAAGCGCCGAGAGCACGACATAAAGACCCTCTAGTTGGAGATTTGCGGTGTTCATCTTGCAAACGCTTTCCCTTGGATCAACGCGCCGAGAGCCCCCCGACGTTACCTAGGGTGACGCATATCCGTCGTCGCGCGCGAAAAGGAGAGAAACAGGGGCGCTGCGGCAAGACGATGTGAGAAGCAAGTGCAGGCGGCCTCAAGCGTGAAAGTAAAGGCGTGAGCATGCGCGCCGAAGCGTGACAGCCTTTGCCGAGGAGGCTTGGCCCGAGCAGTCCGCCCTCTCTCTCTCTCTCTCTCTCTCTCTCAATGCATGGGCCGGCGTCGCGCGGTTCCGGCGCGGGTCTTCTCTGAAAGCCCCGGGCGCAAGCGGGCAGGCATGCCGCACTTGCCCGTCTCCGCCTGCAAGAATCCGGTCGTCGGAACCAGGCTCTCGAGAAACTTGCGGATGGGATCTCGAACTTCCGAAACCTTTTTCATCGTGCGTCTCCTCGACAGCGACGGCGGTGCAATCAAGTAAGCTAAGCGTCACCCCAACTCGCGGGCGGATCAAGATCTGGGCCTGCAAAGATGCCCCTTCGCGGCGAGATTTCGCCACGACGTTGCCGATGGGTGACAGCACGCCGCGTTCGCTGCAATGCAGCGTCAGATTTTTGCAGAAGCTAATGAAAACGCGCCTAAATGCGAATTATCTCTTGTTCCGCCAACGCGCCGACATGACGCGCTGCGATGAATTCGGATTTGCATTCTGGCGCCTGCCCCTATCCACCGCAGGCGACGACTATCTGGCGCAAGTAACGAGATGCGCGCGTTTCGATGAAGCGTGGCTCAATGAATAGCGGGACGATCGCCTTTTATGAACGACACGAGCTCTCTCGCCCGATCGGTGTAGAGTTGCAATTTGTCCAGGTCCAAAGGGTCGCTCAGAAATTGGAGCATCAGAATATCTCTGTCGTCGAAAAAGGCAGGCCCGACGCCGCAAAAGAAAAAGCCGCGTTTGCGCCCCTCCTCCGCCAGAAGCGGCAGACCCGGATCGTCGACGGGCGCAGAAAGTTGCACCGCGCGCGCGCCAAGGCCGAGAATATCCTGAAAGGCCTGGTTGAGCTCGATTGCTGCCTTTGCGCCCACCTGCTCGAAGTGGATTTTCCCGTAGCCGCGCGTGTCGATCGATACTTTGGTTTTCGAATTCTCGGCGGCCGGGGCGCCAGACTGAGACGCGGCCGCCTTGGCCCCCAGGCTCTCGTAGATCCCGAGCATGACGGCGCGATAGGGTTCAGGCGCATAAATCCTGCGTTCGGGCGGCTCCTTGAGGAAACGGAAGGTCATCAGGTAACTCTGGCGCTGTCCATGCGTCGGATAATTTGCGTCCTTCGGATGAGAGGTTTCCGGAGCCGCGCCAAGCAGGACGGCGCAGACCGGCATGCCCGCCCGCTCGTCGTTGCGCTGAGAGAATGTGTGGATCGTGACTGGTAAGGCATAGATCCCCGTCAAGCCGAGCTTCTGCGCCTCTTCGGATAAGCGCTCTGTCATCTGCTCGAGCAGATGGCGCCCGCGGTAGGCGTTCACCACAACAGCCTCGCCGCGTTCGGCTATAATCGCGCCGGGTTCGCGCTCGAGCGCGACATGGCCGATGACTTCGTCCTTTTCATTTCGAGCCACGACGGGGATCAGCGCGCCGTCCTCAACTTTGCTCCAGTAGCGCTGCGGCGAGAAGACTTCCGTGTGCACGTAATTGTGGCCATAGACGTCCAAAAAACATCGCGCAATCGCCGCGGCATCCTTTCGCGTCGGCAGATCGATACGAACCTCCGCGGACGCCGCCGTGGCGGCCTCTTGCGGAATCGCCAAGTCGAACCGCTCGAGCTGCTCGACTTCCTCCGCGATCTTTCTGTGAAAGCTCAACTCCCATCCATCGATCCCACGTTCACGAATGGAGAACCCGGCGTCAGGCCGAACAAGATCGCCCAGCGACTGCGCAAGCCGAGAGAATCTCGCATGGCCTTTGACGAGGATTCGACAATGAACGTCTCGACGCCAGGACGAGACAATCAGGCTGGCGTTGTCCGAGCCGTTCGCGAGAGCGCAGAGCACCGCCCAAGCACGGAGCGAATCTTCGGCGGTTTGAGTGGCGATCGAGGGAAGCGCCCCTTCCAACAGCGCCGCTTCGCGCACGAAGGCGCGGACGAGCTCGCTGCGGCTCAGCTCGAGCGGCAATCTGATTTCACTGAAGCGGGTCTGCTTCTTTTCCACGTGAGATCCCTCCTGCGGCGCGCGTGATTCGGCCAAAGCTTAGAGCGGCGAAGCTGACCGAGAAAGACGCGCCCTCACGCCGCCGGCGCCAATGCGTCGCCTGACGCGTGGCGAACGCTATCAGCCGCCTTCGAGACGGAGGGAATCTGCCTCGTTTCGGGGGAAGCAGCCTGGCGCAGCGCAGGAAAATTTTCACGACGACTGGCGTTTGCCGGCGACGGCGCCACGCGACATTGGAGCCTGTTTACAAAGTTGCGCGCTACGCTGGCGATTCACCGTCTCGCCACCTCGGCGCGCAGCACGACGACCCGGGTCCCGGCCGGCGTCTTTTGATAGAGATCCATCACGTCCTGATTGATCATGCGAATGCAGCCCGACGATTGGCTTTGTCCGATCGTCCATGGCTCATTCGTGCCATGTATCCGAAACAATGTGTCTTTATCGCCTTGCCAAAGATACATCGCGCGCGCGCCAAGCGGATTGGCTGGGCCGCCGTGCATGCCGAGACCGCTTTGCAGTTCGACGAGTTGCTTTTTGAGATCGGGCCGGCGTTCGACCATTTCCTTTGGCGGATACCAATCCGGCCACTCTTGCTTACTCTTGATCGTCGCTTCTCCGGCCCAGGCGAATCCCTCCCGGCCAACGCCCACGCCATAACGCGTCGCTCGTCCGCCTTCCTCTATATGATAGAGGTAGTGATTGGCCGGATCGATGACGATTGTTCCCGGAGGCTCCTTCGTCGCATAGGCCACGTTCTTGCGAAGAAATGCCGAATCCACTTGTCCGGCTTTGACGGCTGCGACGGTGAAACCGGCGTCCTTGACTTCGGCGTAAAGATTGCCTTCAGGAGGATCGCCAGGCTCCCTCGGCCGGACGCTCTCGGCCGGCGGATTCTGCGGCGCCGCGGCGATCGTGGGGACGTTCGAGACGTGAGTAGACTGCGTGCTGGCGCATCCGGCAAGGGACACGCCCGCCGCTGACGCGAGCAACAGGCCGATACGGCGCGCGACGAGAGACATCAGGCAACAACCCTTTCGGTAAGGAGAGCGGCGCGCGTCCCTGGACACGGGCAGCTGTCGACAAAACCATCTCCGAACCATGGCGCTCGACGACGACCCCTTCGTTCAGCGCCACGCATCAGGCTCCAAATAGACGCCTGTTTATGTGTTGGAAACGCACGTTTACCATATCATCGAAAAGGGAGCCGGCAAATACGTCGGCAAAACGCAACCCCAGGCTCAGGAGAAATGCATGGCGACCGTTGAATTGCTTTCGGATAGCGAGCTCTCGGCCGAGGCAAGAGCCGTGTTCGACGATATCCGCGCCACGCGGAACAGCGACTACGTCAACAATTTTTGGCGCGCCCTCGCCCATGACCCCGCGACTCTCAAGCGGACATGGGAGAATCTCAAGGCGATCATGGGACCCGGCGCGATCGACCCCAAGGTCAAAGAAATGATCTATATCGCCGTGTCAGTCGCCCATGGTTGCCCCTACTGCGTCCATTCGCACACGGCCGCCGCCCGGACAAAAGGCATGTCGGAGGCTGAATATCACGAGCTCCTCGCCGTCATTGGGATGGCCTCGATGACGAACAGACTGGTCACGGCTCTCGGGGTTTCCATCGACGACGCATATCAGGTCCCGTGACGGCCTCGCCGCGGCCGCCATGGTCGAGGTAAACAAAAATTTAACCGCGTGCACTGCAATATCGATCTTCCCCTAGCGGTGGAGCGTGACCCATGACCCAGGAAATGCAAATCGACGTCGCCTTGGCCAATCTGGAAGCAGGGAAATTCTCATTCCGCACTGCTGACGCCATCAGGACCCATATTGAGAAATTGGAAAGGGAGCTGGCGACCGCTCGGGCTTCCGAGCTCGATCTTGGCAGAAAACTCCAGCTGAGAGAATACGCCAACGCCAGGCTCGAGGCGGAGCTGAGAAAATCGAACGCGACAATTCACGCGCTTCTGCGCGCCAATAAACTTACCGAAACGGCTTGCACATATACCGCCGTGCTGGCGGAGGAGGCCAAAAAAAGTCTGGAGGCCTTTGCGCAATACGCCGCCCAATCCTCGAAGCGGGCCGCAATACTGTTGAGCGACGAGAAATTCTGGCTCGGCATGCGCCAGCGCGCTGAGCGCGCGGGAGAGAAGATTGCGGCCGGCGTTCGGGACCTTCAAGCAAGCGATGTCTGGCAGGGCCGCCATCGCGGCATGCAAGTGAACTGGGGCCTCGACGACGTCAAGAAGTTCGTTGCAAAGCTCCAAGCCCGGTAGGCTCATGTCCCGTTGTCGCGCGAGAACCTAAAGATTGATCGTGTGTGGTCCAATCGGTCGCGCGGCGACGCCGGCCTCGACGCTTAGGGTCACGGGAGCCGGCGCGCGCGTTTGGCGCAGCGGCCTGCTGCGTCCGTGGCCCGCCGTTTCCGGGCCCTGACGGCCTTTCTTGGCGCTTCCTTACCCGGCTTCGAGACATAGATGCCGGCGCATCCGCGCGCTCGTCGTAAGGGAGCTTGAGCGATGCCTTATCACTCCACAAACAGGCGCGTTTGGGTTGGACCCCGCCGCCTGCCCGGAACTTTGTATTGCCCGCAACGGCCGTCGGGGCTGATCATCTTCGCCCACGGCAGCGGCTCATCCCGCTTAAGTCCGCGCAATATTTACGTTGCAGAACAACTTGTCGCGCGGGATCTCGCCTGCCTGCTGTTCGATCTTCTGCAAGAGGAGGAGGCGCGAGATCGGCACAATGTCTTCGATATAGCCCTGCTGGCCGAAAGAGTTATCGAGGCTATTGCTTGGGCGCCGCAAGAAGAAGGGATTGGCGGCCTTCCGCTTGGGCTGTTTGGCGCGAGCACCGGAGCCGCAGCGGCTCTGGTCGCGGCCGCCGAGCAGCCCAACGCAGTCGCCGCCGTCGTCTCGCGTGGCGGGCGCCCGGACCTCGCCGGCGCGGCCCTGCCACGCGTCCGGGCGCCGACGCTGTTGCTTGTCGGCGGTGAGGATTGGGACGTGCTCGAACTTAACCGTGAAGCGCTCGCTCTCATGGCCTGCGAGGCGCGTCTCGAAATCGTGCCCTGCGCGACGCACCTTTTCGAGGAGGCCGGCGCGCTGGAGGAGGTTGTCGTCCGAGCCGGCGCATGGTTTCTCGATCATCTTACGGGTTAAGCGGCTCGCGGCGCTAGATCGGCGCCAAACGCCTTTTCGTGATTTCGTCGAACGCCAAGAGGGTTTCAATAAGCTCTGGCATGGCGCGCAGGGGCAGCATGCTCGGACCGTCGGACGGCGCATGGTCCGGATCGGGATGCGTCTCAACGAAGACGCCGGCGACGCCGATTGCGACAGCGGCTCTCGCAAGAACCGGCGCCATGCGTCGATCGCCGCCCGACGCGCTTCCCTGCCCACCCGGCTGCTGCACTGAATGGGTCGCGTCGAAAATGATCGGATATCCGGTCTGCGCCATGATCGGCAAGCCGCGCATGTCGACGACGAGCGTGTTGTAACCAAAACTTGCGCCGCGCTCGGTTAGCAGAATGCGCTGGTTGCCGACGCTGGCGACTTTTTCCGCCGCGTGGCCAATATCCCAGGGAGCCATGAACTGGCCCTTCTTGATGTTGACGGCGGCGCCCGTCGCGCCCGCGGCCAGAAGCAGATCGGTCTGCCGCGAAAGAAAAGCGGGAATTTGCACTATATCGACGACCTCAGCGACTGGTTTGCACTGAGCTTCGCAATGGACATCGGTCAGCAAGGGAATATTGAAACGCGCCTTGACATCGGCGAACACGGGCAGCGCCTTTTCGAGGCCGAGCCCGCGCGGCGCCCGCGCCGACGTCCTGTTCGCCTTGTCGAAAGACGTTTTATAAACAAGCCCCACGCCCGCCGCGGCGGCCATTTCCACGAGAGCCGCGGCGCATTCGAAAGCGTGGTCCCGCGACTCGAGCTGACAGGGTCCGGCAATGAGCGTCAAAGGCAAGTCATTGCCGAGAACGATGTTTCCGACGGTCACGTGGCGCTGCATGCGGGTCCGGGCCTCTTCATCGATCTACCAATGAGTCGACAAAGACTTGAAAATCGACACGCCCGCCGTTCCGCCAGAACCCATGCAAGCGTCGCGTTGCACGCTAGCGTCGCGCTCGGAAGGCGTCAACAAAGCTTGTCCGCGCCTGCGCCCGCCGTTCGGTTTTTTGTGTATGCGACAACTGCAAGCGCAAGGATCGATAAAGACGCCGGCGCGAACGGCGGAGGTTTATCTTCGCAACCTTGTTTGTTCTTGGGCTGAATGCTACTAGCAGGCTGGCAGCCTTGGCTTTTCGCGGCTTCACGAGCCGCCTGGGGAGAAGCGACGTTATGGAAGCGACGTTATGAATGTGCTGATTACGGGCGGCGCTGGTTTCATCGGGTCTGCGGTCGCCCGGCGCTTCATCACGCAATCCGAGGATAATATTCTTGTTTTCGATAAGCTGACCTATGCCGGCAATTTGGATTCGCTCGCGCCCATTGCTCAAAATCCCCGTCACGCCTTCCGGCGCGCCGATATTTGCGATCGCGCCGAAGTGGCCCGCGCCTTTGCCGAGTTCAAGCCCGACGTGGTCATGCATCTTGCCGCGGAGAGCCATGTCGACCGTTCGATCGACGGACCGGCCGCGTTCATAGAGACCAACGTCGTCGGCACTTTCACGATGCTTGACGCGGCGCTCGAATATTGGCGCGCCCTACCGCAGGCGCAAGCAGACCGCTTCCGCTTCATGCATATTTCGACCGACGAGGTTTTCGGCACGTTGGGCTCGGAAGGGCTATTTCGCGAAGACACGCCTTATGCCCCGAATTCGCCCTATTCGGCTTCCAAGGCAGGGTCAGATCATCTGGTGCGCGCTTGGCGTGAAACCTACGGGCTGCCGACCATCGTCACCAATTGCTCGAACAATTACGGCCCCTATCACTTCCCCGAAAAGCTCATTCCGCTCATGATTCTCAACGCCGTCGAGGGTAAGCCGCTGCCAGTTTACGGGCGCGGCGAGAATATCCGTGACTGGCTCTATGTGGAGGATCACGCCGCGGCCTTGATGCTCGTCGCGCGCAAGGGCGTCGTCGGGGAATCCTATAATGTCGGCGGACGCAATGAAAAACGTAACATCGACGTTGTTCACGCCATTTGCGACATTCTCGACGAACTGCGTCCCAGCGCCGAGGGCTCTTACCGCCGACTGATTGCTTTTGTCGACGATCGCCCCGGCCACGATCTGCGCTACGCCATCGACTGCTCGAAGATCGAGCGCGAGTTGGGATGGCGGCCCGAGCAGACCTTTGAAACCGGCCTGCGTCGCACAGTGCAATGGTATCTCGACAATCCAGCCTGGTGGCAGGCCATTCGTTCGGGCAAATATCGCGGCGAACGACTCGGGCGCATCGCTTAGCCCCTTCCATTTACGCGAGTTCTTCTCATGCAGTTCGAAGACGCTGAAATAAGCGGGGTTAAGATCGTCACGCCGAAAAAACATGGCGACGCCCGCGGTTTCTTCTCAGAGGTCTACAAACAATCCGAGTGGCGGGCAGCGGGTCTGGATTACACTTTCGTCCAGGACAATCATTCGCTTTCGGGGCCCGTTGGCACCCTGCGCGGCCTGCACTTCCAGACGCCTCCATTCGCGCAGGACAAGCTCGTGCGCGTCGTGCGCGGGCGTATTTTGGACGTCGCCGTCGACATCCGCCGATCGTCGCCGACCTTCGGCAAGCACGTGGCCGTCGAACTCTCCGCACAAAACTGGCGCCAGCTTTTCATCCCGGCCGGATTCGCCCATGGCTTCGTTACGCTCGAGCCAGATACGGAAGTGCTTTACAAAGTGACGGCGTTTTATTCCGGGGCGCATGACAGAGGCCTCGCTTTCGACGATCCGGAACTCGGCATCACCTGGCCAACGCCGCCCGGCGGTCTCCTGCTGTCCGAAAAGGACAAGCATTGGCCGCGCCTGCGCGATCTCGCTGAGGCCTTCGCGTGAACGCGATGGGTAGCCAGGACGCGCGGCGCGGGTCAGTCTGACAGCCTAATTGTTGAGGAACACCGAATATGCGCGGCATCGTTCTCGCCGGAGGGTCCGGCACCAGATTGCATCCGATGACGCTTGCGGCGTCAAAACAGCTGCTGCCTGTCTAC
Organism: Methylocystis echinoides; assembly: GCF_040687965.1. NCBI lineage: Bacteria > Pseudomonadati > Pseudomonadota > Alphaproteobacteria > Hyphomicrobiales > Methylocystaceae > Methylocystis > Methylocystis echinoides. The sequence goes on along the minus strand of NZ_CP156084.1, from coordinate 2,268,973 downwards.
GACAAGCCGATGGTCTATTATCCTCTGTCGGCGTTGATGCTCGCGGGCGCGCGCGAAATCCTCATCATCTCGACGCCGGAGGATTTGCCATCCTTCAAGCGTCTGCTTGGCTCCGGCGCGCAATGGGGCATCGCGCTTTCTTATGCGGAGCAGCCGCGCCCCGAGGGGCTCGCGCAGGCCTATATTATCGGCGCGCCCTTCGTCGAAGGCCACAATTCCGCGCTGGTGCTCGGCGACAATATTTTTTACGGCCATGGGCTGACCGAGGCGCTGAAGTCGGCGCGCAGGCGCGAGGGCGCGACAATTTTCGCCTATCATGTCCGTGACCCCGAGCGATACGGCGTCGTCCAATTCGACGCCAACGGCAAAGCGGCGTCGCTCGAGGAAAAGCCCGCCAAACCCAAATCGAACTGGGCGGTGACGGGCCTCTATTTTTACGACGGGCGCGCGCCGGAATACGCAGCCTCGTTGAGGCCGTCGCAGCGCGGCGAACTCGAGATCACCGACCTCAACCGCATCTATCTCGAGGCTGGCGCGCTCAACGTCGAGCGCCTCGGACGCGGCTTCGCCTGGCTCGATACGGGCACGCCCGCGTCTCTCCTCGAGGCTGCGCAATATGTGCAGGCGATCGAACAGCGCCAGGGGCAACGCGTCGCCTGCCTCGAAGAGATCGCCTTTACGCAAGGCTGGATCGACGCAGGCGCAATGCGCGAAGCCGCGGCCCGTCTCGCGAAGAGCGGATATGGCGCGTATCTGTTGCAGATTCTCAACGAGCGCGAAGATTGAAAACTTAACCGAATCTGTGGCGGCGCCATGAACAGTCGCGGCCATTGTAATGGCGCAAAGCTCTGGTTTGCGTGGCGATGCGCGTAGGGGCGTCGCCCCGACGCGACTTCATCACCAAACAAAGGTCTCCCATGCAAAGCATCGCGCTCAGCCGCCCGGCAAAGAAAGCATTTCTCGTCGCCGCCGTCCTTACCGCCGCCTTGCCGCTCTATGGCTGTTATACGCCGGGCGAACGCGCCGTCGGCGGCGGCATCATCGGCGGTCTCGGGGGCGCAGGCATTGGCGCTCTTGCCTCCGGCGGCCTGGCGGGTCCGACCCTGGCTGGCGCCGCCATTGGCGCCGCGGGCGGCGCGCTGGTCGGGGCCGCCACTGCGCCGGCGCCGCGTTATTATCGCCGCCGCTACTATTATTAAGAGCAGCCGCCTGCGGTTCGGCGTCGCATGCGCCGAACCGCGCTCCCGCGCTGAAGCTCCGCTTCAGCATTCTCGATTGCGAGCTCGGACTGAACCTTAAGGCCCGAAAACCGCCAGGCGCGCCGCCGAAGAGCCTGCCGACCTTCTGACTTATCGCTCCCGATATTGAAATCAGTTCGCGCTTGCTCAGGTACCTCTTGTTAGAACGCGCGTCGCCGCGTTCGGAGGAGAGGCCTTAACCTATGGCGAACACCGACGTCTTCGCTGACTTTGTCCAGTTTTACCGTGAGCGGCAGGCGAGCGAGATGTCGCTCGATTCCTACCTCGAACTGTGCCGTGAGGATCAGAAAACTTACGCGAGCGCAGCCGAACGAATCCTTGCCGCGATTGGCGAGCCTGAACTTGTCGATACTTCTCGGGACCCGCGTCTCGGCCGCATTTTCATGAACCGGACCATCCGGGTCTACCCGGCCTTTGCGGAATTTTACGGCATGGAAGAGACGATCGAGCGCATCGTCAGTTTCTTCCGGCATGCGGCGCAGGGCCTCGAGGAGCGAAAACAGATCCTTTATCTGCTGGGTCCGGTCGGCGGGGGCAAGTCGTCACTGGCGGAGCGGCTCAAGGCGCTGATGGAGGCCAATCCGATTTATGTGCTCAAAGCGGGCAATGAGCTCAGCCCGGTTTTCGAGAGCCCTTTGTGCCTTTTCGACCCCGTGGAAGCCGGACCGATTCTGGAGACCCGCTACAATATCCCCCGGCGCAGGCTGAGCAGCATCATGAGCCCGTGGTGCCTCAAGCGGCTCGATGAGTTTGGCGGCGACATCACGCGGTTCAAGGTCGCGAAAATCTCCCCGTCGCGGCTGCGCCAGATCGCCATAGCCAAGACAGAGCCGGGTGACGAGAACAACCAGGACATCTCCTCGCTCGTCGGCAAAGTCGATATCCGCAAGCTGGAGGCGCATGCGCAAGCCGATCCGGACGCGTATAATTACTCGGGCGGGCTCAACCGCGCCAACCAGGGTCTTCTCGAATTTGTCGAGATGTTCAAGGCGCCGATCAAAATGCTGCATCCGCTGCTCACGGCGACGCAGGAAGGCAATTATATCGGAACCGAGAACATCGGGGCGATTCCATTTTCTGGCATCGTCCTTGCTCACTCGAACGAGGCGGAGTGGCAGACCTTCAAGTCCAATCGCAACAATGAAGCCTTCATCGACCGCATCTATGTCATCAAGGTGCCGTATTGCCTGCGCGTGACGGAGGAGCAGCGCATCTACGAGAAGCTTCTGAGAGAGTCCGAGCTCGCCAACGCGAGCTGCGCGCCAAATACGCTAGAAATGCTGGCGCGTTTCATTGTGCTCTCGCGGTTGGCGCCGCATGAGAATTCCAACCTGTTTTCGAAGATGCGGGTTTACGACGGCGAGAGTTTGCGCGAGGTCGATCCCCGCGCCCGCAGCATTCTCGAATATCGTGAAGCCGCCGGCGTCGATGAGGGGATGACGGGCCTGTCCACCCGCTTTGCCTTCAAAGTGCTCGCGGCGACGTTCAACCACGACACTGTGGAAGTCGCCGCCGATCCGGTGCATCTGATGTATGTCCTCGAACAGTCGCTGCGCCGGGAACAACTGCCGCCCGAGATCGAGAAACGCTACATTGAATTCATCAAGGCCGAGCTTGCGCCCCGCTACGCCGAATTCATCGGGAAGGAGATCCAGAAAGCCTATCTCGAATCCTACCAGGACTATGGCCAGAACCTCTTCGACCGCTACATCGATTATGCGGACGCATGGATCGAGGACCAAGACTTCAAGGACCCCGATACGGGCCAGATGCTCGACCGGGAACTGCTCAATCAGGAATTGACCAAGATCGAGAAGCCGGCGGGCATCGCCAATCCAAAAGACTTCCGCAACGAGGTCGTAAAGTTTGCGCTGCGCTGGCGCGCTTCCAACAAGGGACGCAACCCCTCCTGGGCAAGCTACGAGAAGATCCGCGACGTGATCGAGAAGCGGATGTTCTCTCAGGTGGAGGATCTTCTGCCGGTTATCAGCTTCGGCACCAAGAAGGACACCGAAACCGAGAGCAAGCACGGGGAATTCGTCAGCCGCATGGTTGCACGCGGCTATACCGAGCGGCAGGTTCGCCGCCTGGTCGAATGGTATATGCGCGTGAAGCAGGCGGGATAACGCTGGGAGCGACGCGCGCGCAAGGATAGCGAAGGGGACCATGCGTATCGTCGATCGCCGGCTCAATCCCGGAGGCAAGAGCTTCTCAAATCGGCAGCGCTTCCTTCGCCGCGTGAGGGATACGGTGGAGCGCGCCGTTCGCGAGGCGAGCCGCGAGCGGGCCATTGAGGACCTGGAAAACGCGCAGGAGGTCACCGTCCCGGCCGACGGCGCGCGCGAGCCCGTGTTCCGCCACACGGCGGGAGAGCGGCGCGATTTCATCCTCCCCGGGAACCGCGAATATGTAGAGGGCGATCTCATCGACCGTCCGAGCGGCGATGGCGGCGGCGGCGGAACCGAACCCGGCAGAGGCCACGGACAGGAGGACGCTTTCCGCTTCGTGCTGACGCGAGAAGAGTTTTTGAGCATCTTCCTCGACGACCTCGAGCTTCCCGATTTCGCCAAGCGCGGACTTGTCGATGCGCAAAAGCTTGGATCGCGGCGCGCCGGCTATACGGTGAGCGGCACGCCCGCCAATCTCTCGCTGGGCCGCACGATGCGCATGTCGCTCGCGCGGCGGATCGCCATGGGACGACCGAAGCAGCAAATCGTGGAGCGGCTCGAACGGGAGACCGCCGGCGCGACCGAGAAGGACATCGCCGATCTCCTCGAGCAGGAACTCAAGTCGGCGCGCGCGCGTCGTCTGCGCATCCCCTTCCTCGACCCCGTCGATCTGCGTTATCGCCGTTTCGAACGTTTTCCGCGGCCCGTCGCTCAGGCTGTCATGTTCTGTCTGATGGACGTGTCCGGTTCGATGACGGAGCATATGAAAGATCTCGCAAAGCGCTTCTTCATGCTTTTGCACGTGTTTCTTACGCGCCGATACCAGCGCGTCGAAATCGTGTTCATTCGTCACACCGACGAGGCTCAGGAAGTAGACGAAGAAACGTTTTTCCGCTCGACGGAAACCGGCGGCACGACGGTTTCGTCGGCGCTCGTCGAAATGGATCGCATCATCACCGACCGCTATGATCCGGCGAACTGGAATATCTATGGCGCGCAGGCGTCCGATGGCGACAACATGCTGAGCGACAACGACAGGACGCGAATGTTGCTTCAGGAGAAGATCCTGCCGCGCTGCCAGTATTTCGCCTATCTCGAGGTCGCCAACTCGAACGAGACGTCCCCGATCTCCTACATCGGCGGCAGCTCCTTGTGGAACGCCTACGCGCCCCTCGCGACAAGCGCGCGCAATTTCCAGATGCGCCGCGTCTCGCGACGGGACCACATCTATCCCGTCTTCCGGGAATTGTTCCAGCGCCGCGAGGGCGCCAATGCGGAGGCGGCGAAATGAGCGGGGAGCTGCTCTTCGAAGGCAAGGACTGGAGCTTCGAAACCCTGCAGATGATTCATGACGCCGCCGAGGTGGTGGCCAAGCAGGAGCTCGGGCTCGACACTTTTCCCAATCAGATCGAGGTGATCACGACGGAGCAGATGCTCGACGCCTATTCCTCGACCGGAATGCCCCTGCTCTACCGCCATTGGTCTTTCGGCAAGCGCTTTGCGCAATATGAAGGCGTTTATCGCGCCGGTCTTCAGGGGCTCGCCTATGAGATCGTCATCAACTCTAATCCCTGCATCAGTTACGTGATGGAGGAAAACAGCGCCACGATGCAGGCGCTGGTGATCGCTCACGCTGCGTTTGGGCATAACCATTTTTTCAAGAACAATTACCAGTTTCGTCAATGGACGGACCCCGCTGGGATTTTGGACTACCTCGCTTACGCAAAGAACTATATCGCCGCCTGCGAAGAGCGTTACGGCTACGCTGAGGTCGAGCGCCTGCTCGACGCCGCCCATGCGTTGTCGGCGCAGGGCGTCGATCGCTATCCGCGCAAACGGCCGATGAGTCTCGCGGATGAGGAAAAGCGCGATCGCGAGCGCAGAGAAGAACGCGAACGACTCTACGACGACCTCTGGCGCACCGTGCCGCGCTCGGGCGAGAGCGCGCGCAAGGCTGTCGACCACCAGCGCGCGCTGCTGCGTCTTCCTCAAGAGAACGTTCTTTATTTCCTCGAGAAGGCGGCCCCGAAGCTTCATGCCTGGCAACGCGAAGTCTTGCGGATCGTACGCCTCATTGCGCAATATTTTTATCCCCAACAGCAAACAAAGGTAATGAACGAAGGGTGCGCAACCTATTGCCACTATCGCATCATGAGCCGGCTGCACGAAAAGGGGCAGATCAGCGACGGCAGCTACCTCGAGTTTCTTCAGTCTCACACCAACGCGATCCGCCAGCCCACTGCTCATGATCCAAGCTATAGCGGAATCAATCCTTATGCGCTCGGCTTCGACATCATGCGCGATATCGCCCGGATCGTCGGGGAGCCGACGGAGGAAGACCGGCACTGGTTCCCGCAAATTGCGGGAACAGGCGACGAAATGGCGGCGCTAAGGGACGTCTGGGCGAATTACCGCGACGATAGTTTCATCGCCCAGTTTCTCAGTCCGCATCTTATGCGCAATTGGCGGCTGTTCCACATCGTCGACAAGGAGGACGCGCCGAAGCTACGCGTCGAGGCGATCCACAATGAGCGTGGCTACCACGATCTGCGGCGCAGCCTTGCCAGCGATTACGAAGTGGGCCGCCATACTCCCGACATTCAGGTCGTCGACGTCGACCTGGCCGGCACGCGCCGACTCGTGCTCCATCATCGCGTCTTCGAAGGTAAGATCCTGGACGTGGTCGACACGGCGCTGGTGCTGCGCCACCTGACGGCGCTCTGGGGCTACGACGTCGTGCTCGAGGAGGTCGACGCCGTGACGAATGAAGTGCTAAAGGCCCATATGGCGTCGCCCGAGGCGTGAGTCGGCGCCGTCGAGAGGCACGATGTCGAGTTTCAGCGCTGAGCTTCCGGGCGATCTTTGGCGTAACTGGATTATTCATTCCACCGCCCTGCTCAACTCCTACCGTGACCGCACTGGCCGCGAGTTAATCGAGCGCGGGGGCGACTCCAAGCTCGACGCCGAGCGGCTCCTTGGCGCGCCCTTCGTGGTCGTCTCGCACGGCGTGGAAGCCGACCCGATCCTCAATTATGGCAATCGCGTCGCGCTCGCGCTGTGGGAAATGAGCGCGGCGGAGCTCATCCGCACCCCCTCGCGATTGACGGCCGAGCCGATGCTCCGCGAGGCGCGTGAAAGACTCCTTGCCCAAACGACGCGGGAGGGCTTCGTCAGCGGTTATGAAGGGGTGCGCATCAGCGCAAAAGGCCGACGCTTTCATATTTCCAACGCGACGATTTGGAACATCACGGACGGCGCCGGCAAACCCGCCGGACAAGCCGCGACATTCGCCCGATGGACCTTCCTCTAGTCAGTCTTTCGGCGGATCGAAGCGCGCGCAACTGACTGCTTTGAGGCGCTCGCGCGCGCGCGCCTGATCCGCCGGACGCTTGGCAAGGGAGCGAATGAGAACGAACCCGCGCTTGGTTGGCGAGGTGAGCCTTACTTCCTGCGGCGGCGCCTCGTCTGCTGCGCTCTGCAGCGCGTCCATCTGTTTTTCGTCGCCGATCACAATATCGATCTTGCCTTTGATCGCCGCGCGGTCGGTGATGGCGTGATAGAGCCGGCCGCCGCCGGAGTGAAAGGAAAAGGCCAAGAAATCCTCTCCGTCCGCGGCGGTCGACACGTGCAAGAGGCCCTTGGACAAATCATAGACGCACACGCCCTCTGCAAAGGCCGGATCCTCGAAGGGCAATGTCTCGCCGCCCGGCGCGGCAGGCGGGAGCGCAATCAGCGTTTCGGACGGCGCCTTGCCCACCGCGTCCAGCACCCGCGCATAGGCGGTGCGCGGGGCGACAGCCGGCATCAACAGCACCGAGACGATATGGACGACGCCGGCGACGAGCAGCATCGCGGCCGCCCAGGGGAGATAATCGAAAATGCGGTCGGGGAGCGTCAGGCGCACTTCAGTTTCACAATCTTGGGAAAGTTCGTCGGATCGGGACGAGCGTCAGTGTCGAACGGCGTGTCGTAGAGACGCAACAACAGCACAAATCTCCGGGCGTCGCCCGGCGACAGCCAATTCCCGGCGCGGGCGTTGCGCGAAATGGAAATCGTAAAGGCCCCGCCTTCCCGCCGCAGCAATTCGGCTGAGGAGAAACCGTAGCGGCCGGTCGAATTGTCGATGAGCCCGCCATTCGGAGTCGCAAGCGACAAGGTCCAAAAGCGCGCCGTCGGGACCGGATCGACGATCGAATATTCGCAGGCGCCGTCGAGCGGCGCGCCGCTCGCATCCTCCGCCGCGGTGAACGCCAGCCCTTGATCGCGCGCCAGCGGCGCCTCGCCGGAGCGTGCGATGACCGCCCGCGCATAAGGATCGACGTCGGACCCGCCGATATTGGGCCAGGCGATCCAGGACCCGGCGCGCAGGGCCCCGAATCCGTAGCCCGAGTTCAAGGAGATCAACGTCGCCAGCAGGCCGATGACAAGCCCGCCGATCATCACGGCGGCGGCGCGAAGATATTTTGCGTAAGGCCGGTTCAAGCGGAACACCCTTATTGCGCGGCGCCAATGGTCGGGAAGTCGACGCCGCGCGTTTCGGCGACCGTCGCCGGCGCGGCCATGCTTTGTTTGCCCACGCCAGTGGCCTTGGCCTTCTTCTCGATCGACTCCAGCGCCTGCACGGCGCCCTTGGTCAGCGTAGCGGGGCGCTGCGGGCCGCCGAGTTCGAGCGGCTTCACGGCGCCGCCCTCAGTCGAGGCGACGGCGGGCTTGGCTTCCGGCTTCAATCCGACAATGGGTTTCAGGGGGATGCCCTGGTGCGCATAAGCCATGACGTCGTGCCAGGTGCCGGCGGGCAGCGTGCCGCCGGTCATATTGTTCATCGGTTCGTTGTCATCGTTGCCATACCAGACGCAGCCGCCCATCGTGCCCGAATAGCCGCAGAACCAGGCGTCCTTGTAGCCGTTGGTGGTGCCGGTCTTGCCGATAACGTCGATGCCCTCGCCGAGAATGGCGCGCTTGCCTGTGCCTTCCTCCACCACTTTTTTCATCATGGTGGCGAGATCGACGACTTTGTCGAGCGGCAGCACCTGCCGCTGGGGCGGCGCGTCGCGGTCGTGACGGTAGAGAAGATCCCCCTGCCGGTTGCGAATCTCGACGGCCGCATAAGGAATGGTGCGCTTGCCGCCATTCACAAAGGCGGCATAGGCGGCGGAATGTTCCAGCAGGATCACATCGCTCTGGCCGACCGGCAGAGAGGGGGTGTCCTCGAGCGGCGTGCTGATGCCGAGCTTGCGGCAGGTTTCGATGATCTTGGCGCGGCCTTCCCTCGCATTGCCATTGCCGATCGCAATCGACAATTGGATCGCCACGGTATTGAGCGACCGCGCCAGCGCCATGGCGAGCGGCATCGAGCCCGCATAGCCGCCGCTGTAATTGTGGACGCAATAATTGCCGATGCAGGTCGGCCTGTCGGTGACGATGGTCGTCGGCTTGAATTTGCCGCTCATCAGCGCGGTCAGATAAACATAAGGCTTGAAGGACGAGCCCGGCTGGCGCGAGCCGTCCGTCGCGCGGTTGAACTGGCTAGCGCCATAATCCCGTCCGCCGATAATGGCGCGCAGAGCGCCGTCGGGCTCCATCACGACCATCGCCGATTGCTTGACGTGGAAAGACCGTCCCTGCTCCCGCAGATTCCGTTCGACCACTTCCTCGGCGCGTTTCTGCACGTTGGAGTCGAGCGAGGTGCGCACGGTCAGCACGCGGTTATCGCCGAGCTTGCCGCTCGCTGAAAGCTTCCTGATCTCGCCATAGGCATAGTCGAGGAACCAGTCCGGGCTCTCCTCGCGCTGGCGGTCCACCGGCGTCGCCGGGCTCCTCTGCGCGGCGATGATCTGGCTCTCGCTCATGAAGCCCGCGTCGACGAGATTGTTGAGCACGTCATTGGCGCGCGCGCGCGCGGCGGGAAGATTATTGTGCGGGGCGTATTTCGTCGGCGCCTTGAACAGACCCGCGAGCATCGCCGCTTCCGCGAGCGTGACGTCCTTTACCGACTTGCCGAAATAGAACTCCGCCGCCGCCTGGATGCCGAAGGCGCCGCCGCCCATATAGACGCGGTCGAGATAGAGCTGGAGAATCTCCCGCTTGGTGAGATGGTGCTCCAGCCAGAGCGCCAGAAAGGCTTCGTTGATCTTTCGCGTGATGGTGCGTTCATTCGACAGGAACAGATTCTTGGCGAGCTGCTGCGTGATGGAGGAGCCGCCCTGCACCACGCCCGATGAGCGGGCGTTCACGGTCACAGCGCGCAGCGTGCCGATCACGTCGATGCCGAAATGTTCGTAGAAGCGCCGGTCTTCGGTGGCGAGCACCGCCTTGATGAGATAGTCGGGATATTGTTCGAGCGGCACGGCGTCGTCGTGCTTGATGCCGCGTTGGCCGACTTCGTTTCCGTAGCGGTCGAGGAACGTGACGGCGAGGTCGGTTTGCTTCAGCCAGTCGCCCTCGCTGGTCATCTGGAAGGCGTTGCCAGCCAGCGCAACCATGACAATAAGACCGCCGAGACCGAGAGTGAGACCCTCGCAGGCGATCTCCACCGCCACCCGCGCGAAGCCGGAGACGTGGAACCTCTGCATGAAGGCGGAGTAATTCTCGTAAAGCTCGCGCGTGCGGCGTCCGCTGTCGAAGACGCTCGAATCGATGAGCGCGTCGGCGGACAGAAGGATGCGCTTGATGCGCTTGACGAAAGGCGAGGACCAGAAACGCTCGAACAAGGCTCGTGAACCCCCCGGCCGCCGGGAACGATGCGGCAAGTTTAGCACCTTTTAAACCATCTTGACGACGCCCGACGACGCGCGCATTGCGGTTATGGTTTCCATCGCGCGGCGGGACAGCCGTATGGACAGAAAATGGCGGAAAAAAAAGGCGAAAGCGGCGCGGCCCCGTTCTGGGAGAAGCCCCTCTCGGAACTGACCCGGTCTGAATGGGAGAAGCTCTGCGACGGCTGCGGCCGCTGCTGTCTGGTCAAGCTCGAGGACGAAGACACGGGCGCGATTCATCACACGAGCATCGCCTGCAAGATGCTGGACCATGAAAGCTGCCTGTGCAGCGACTATCGGAACCGCCGCGCGCATGTGCCGGACTGCATCCGCCTGACCTTGACGAAATTGCAGGAGATCGCCTGGCTGCCGCCGACCTGCGCCTATGTGCTGCGAAATGACGGCAAGCCGCTGCCACCCTGGCATCCGCTGATCTCAGGCGATCCCGAAAGCGTCCATCGCGCCGGCGTCTCGGTGCGGGGCAAGGTCGAAGCGAGCGAGGAAGAGGTCGAGGACGAGGACACGCCCGACTTCATCCGGATCTGGCCGAAGCGTTGGCCGAAGAAGGCGCGCTTCTAGACGGGGCGCGCGGCGCTGAATTTTTTCCGGCCAGCGGGGAATATATTCCTTGACAGCCGCACGCTGCTCAGCTAGATAAAGGCCATGCTCCACAATTGCGCTTGGGCGGCGGGGCAAATCCACCGAAGCTGAAGGGACGCGCCAGTCTCTCGCCGCGAGAGAAGAACGGTTCGCCGCGAAAAAAGCGCGGCCGCCTTTCGTCGGCTTCGCCGCACCTGAGACGGCGCAACAGCGTCATGGCTGTCATGCACAAAAAGACATCTCCGGCGTCGCGCGCGAAAATCACGCAGGCGAAACTTCTCTATGACGCAGGCGCGCCCATCGCCGAGATTCTCGCTCTTCTCTCGATGAGCGCCCCGCAATTCCGCCGCTTTCGCGAAGCGAACGGCTGGCCGCTGCGCGCCTCCGCCTGCAAGCGGAAGGCCGACCCGCCCGACGCGCCGACCGCTGGCCCCGCCGCTGACCCGGGGCGTCTCATCCTGCGGCTCGAAGACGCCGTCGAACGGGAGTTCGCCCGCGCCGAGGCGGCGCTGGAAAAGCACGCGCCCAAAACGCTCGAAGCCAGCGCCCGCACGATCGCGACGCTGGTGAAAGCGCTCGCCGAATTGAAACGCATGCGGCGCGAAGCCGATGCGCCAAGGGAGACTGCGACCAGCGCCGATGACCATCCAGACGCCGACGCCGAGCCGCCCCGCGAATTGGCCGAACTCCGCGCGGAGCTTGCTCGACGGCTTGAGCGACTGCGCGGCGAAAGGCCTTCTCAATGAGGCGCTGGAAACTATCAGCGCGCGCGAGCTCGCGCGGCTTCTGAGCGACTGGGAGCTTGTGGCCCGCAAAGATCAGTGGCCGCCGGATTTCGCGCCGAACGGCCTGCCCTGGCGGGTGTGGCTCATTCTCGGCGGACGCGGCGCGGGCAAGACCCGCGCCGGCGCCGAATGGGTGAAGGCGCTGGCGCTCGGGCGCGCACAATTCACCGCCGCTCCGGTCGCGCGCATCGCCCTCGTCGGCGAAACCGCGGCCGACGTGCGCGACGTGATGATCGAAGGCGTCTCCGGCCTTCTCGCCGTGCACGACAAGCGCGACCGCCCGCGCTGGGAGAGTTCGCGCCGAAGGCTCACATGGGAAACGGGCGTCGTCGCCCAGACCTTTTCCGCCGAAGATCCGGAAAGCCTTCGGGGGCCGCAATTTCACGCCGCCTGGTGCGACGAACTCGCCAAATGGCGCTACGCCAGGGAGACTTGGGACATGCTGCAATTCGGCTTGCGTCTCGGCGACTGGCCGCGTCAGCTCGTGACGACGACGCCGCGTCCCACGCCGCTTCTCAAGGAATTGCTCGCGCATCCGGCGACGGCGCTGACCCGCGCGCTGACGCGCGAGAACGCGGCTAATCTCGCGCCCTCCTTTCTGGAAAGCGTCGTGGCGCAATATGCCGGCACGCGGCTCGGACGACAGGAGCTCGATGGCGAAATGGTCGAAGCGCGCAAAGACGCGCTGTGGACGCGCGAGATGATGGAGACGGCGCGCGTCGCCGCCGCGCCGGCGCTGTCGCGCATCGTCGTCGCCGTCGATCCGCCCGCGACCTCGGGCAAGCGCGCCGATCAATGCGGCATCGTCGCCGCCGGGGAGGACGCGGCCGGCCTCGTCTACGTGCTCGACGATCAGACCCTCGCGGCCGCGCGGCCGGCGCAATGGGCCCGCGCGGCGATCGCGTTGTATCACAAGCTTTCGGCCGACTCGCTCATCGCCGAAGTCAACCAGGGCGGCGAAATGGTGCGCGCCGTGCTCAATGAAGCGGACCCCGCCGCGCCGGTGACCATGGTGCGCGCCACGCGCGGCAAATATCTGCGCGCCGCGCCGGTCGCGCAGCTTTACGAACAAGGCCGCGTAAGACATGTCGGCGCCCTTCCGGCGCTCGAAGACGAAATGTGCGATTTCGGGCTCGACGGCCTCTCCTCGGGCCGCTCGCCCGATCGCCTCGACGCGCTGGTCTGGGCGGTGACCGCGCTGGCGCTGACGCCGAGATCGCCCGAACCGCGCATGCGGCGCGTGTAAACAGCAAGCAAGCCCGCCGTTTCAGCGCCGCGCCCCTGGGCGCGGCAGCGTCTCATCTCTTCATTTCAGGGCCAACGCATGACTCCTTTTCTCACGCGCCTCTTCGGCGCGACGGCGCGGGCGCGCGATCTCAAAGCGTCGCGCGCGGCGAAACTCCTCGCCATGCATTCGATCGGCGCCCCGCATTGGACGTCGCGCAACAGCGCGGCGATGACGCGCGAAGGCTATGAGCGCAACGCCGTCTGCCATCGCTGCGTGCGTATGGTGGCGGAAGCGGCCGCCTCCGTTCCCTGGCTCGTCTACGAAGGCCGTGAGGAAGTCCCCGAGCATCCGCTGCTCGCGCTGATCGAGCGGCCCAACCCAACAAACACCAGCGTCTCCTTCATCGAGACGATCTGCGCCAATCTCTTGCTCTATGGCAACGCCTATATCGAGTCCGTCGCGCTCGACGGGCAGTTGCGCGAGCTTTACGCGTTGCGTCCGGACCGCATGAGCGTCGAGCCCGGCCGCAACGGCTGGCCCGCGGCCTTCGTCTATCGCGCGCAGGGCGCCGACGCCCGCTACGAGATGCAGGGCGAAGGGATCGAGCCGATCCTGCACATCAAATTCTTCAACCCGCTCGATGATTATTATGGCTTCGCGCCGCTCGCCGCCGCGCAAGTCGCCCTCGACACGCATAACGCCGCGAGCTTCTGGAACAAGGCGCTGCTCGACAATTCCGCGCGACCTTCCGGCGCGCTCGTCTACGCCGGGCCGGACAACGCCCATCTGACCGACGAACAGTTCACCCGGCTGAAGCAGGAACTGGAGGAAAACTTCTCGGGCGCCGATAACGCCGGACGGCCGCTGCTGCTCGAAGGCGGGCTCGACTGGAAGGCCTTGTCGCTCTCCCCAAAAGACATGGATTTCGCCGAGTCGAAGGCTACCGCCGCGCGCGAAATCGCCCTCGCCTTCGGCGTGCCGCCGCTGCTCCTGGGCCTGCCCGGCGACAATACGTTTTCGAATTACAGCGAAGCGAACCGCGCCTTCTGGCGCCAGACCGTGCTGCCGCTCGTCACCCGCGTGCAGAAGAGCTTTCAGGCCTGGCTGCAACCGGGCTTCACCCCTTTTCGCTTCGACTACAACGCCGACCGGCTGGAAGCGCTCGCGGCGGAACGGGCGAGCGAATGGGAGCGTGTCGGCCGGGCGGCTTTCCTCACGCTGGACGAACAACGCGAGGCCGTCGGCTACGGCCCGGCCCCGAAGGATGGGCCTCTCGCGAAGGGCTTCGAGGCCCGCTACGCACCCGACCAGCCGCGCGTGCCGGCGGGGTCGTCGACCGGTGGGCAGTGGACGGGGGGTGGGGGTGGAGGAGTGGTAGCGTGACTGGATCTGTCTCGCTGCTCGACGCCCCGAAACAGGTTGCAGTCAACGTCGACGCGAATGTCGCGGACGATCTCGGGATCGGGAGACTCTTCGAGTGAATTGGCGAGCTCGTTATTAACCTGTTGGATGAAGAGGGTGGCGCGCACGAAGGTCGCGCAGCTAAAGAATGCAACTCGAAACACTGTCAAGAAAATATTGGGTATTTGGGTTTGGAAGGATCAAATCGGTTCGTTTAGCTCATTGACCGCAGCAAATAAACTGGTAAACGCTACGTTAGTGAATAATCGAGCTCTGATAAAAGACATTATAGAAGGACGGATCGGGCGGTATCGCAGAAGCATGGTTCGACGCTCCAACAGGCTATCAGTCTTATCTTTCGAAGCCCGAAGCAGAAATTCAAATCCGCACGACCTACGGCGTTCGAGTTGTTCTCGTAAGAGATGGGAGCGCCAAGCAAGGCTTTCGCATCAAGACGGCTTATCCAATCTACGAACCCGGGAAACTCTAAGCATGGTTATTCCAGAAGAATTCCTGACCTTCACGGCGTTCTTTCACCAAGACTTTGATCTGCTGTTTCCAAACGGCGAAGGCTTGATCGAGGATGCAATTTCACACACCAAACTCGAACACCAGAACATCATCAAATCGTTCATCGATGATTTGCTGAGTGGAAAATTTACCGAAGACGAGCTGAGAATGATCTGGCGGAGCACCAGGGCGGAGATATCGCCCTTTCGCGGAACAGAGGGAAGCTGCACGGAATTTCTGAAATTGATCCGTTCGTTTCTCGCATAGGCCTGACACTTGCTCCGGAGGTCCTGATCGGGCGCCCATGCGAGCGCCCACAGCCGCTGCTGCTCGAGGCTAAGTCGACTGGAAACCCTTTTTCGCATTACGGCGAAGCGAACCGCGCCTTCTGGCGCCAGACCGTGCCGCCCCTCGTCACCCGCTTGCAGAAAAGTTTTCAGGCCTGGCTGCAACCGGGCTTCGCGCCCTTCCGCTTCGACTACAACGCCGACCGGCTGGAAGCGCTCCCATCCGGCTGGATAAATGGTTCTCTTCCCCAACCGGTTTTGAAGCATTTACGGATCGTCCTTGGGACGTTAGTGCGCCAATAGCCTTTCGCGCGATATTCGGGGTCGCTGTCGTTATCTTTAAGAACACCAGAGTTCCAAAAGGTTTTTCTATCATCACGGCGTTCCCGTTCTTCGACCGAAAGGAGTAGACCCAATGAGCACACCTCCTCTCGATCAGCTAGAAGGTTTTTGTCTGGGCTTTGATGTGGCTCTCTACAGGGATCATCCCGCCACGGGTGATGACGGATTCGAGGCATACATAGAGCGCGCAATCGACTATGGACTCAGCTGGTGTGAGCGAAGCGACCTAGTCGTTCTGAAGGACTTCCTGGCCAAAACGCTGAGCGAGCCGAACGCCGCGGAAAAATTGAGCACGCTGTGGGAAAATACGCGGCCCCATACTGCGTTTTTCTCCGGGCCAGACGCGAGTCGAGATCAGCCGGCAATTGTGCAAGTTTTCGCGCGGGCGCTTGCTGCTATAGAAAAAAAGCTCGGTTAGCGCTGTTCGTGAACTCAGCGCCGCGACGAAACCCAAAGGTCAAAAGAGGAGATTTGGTTATCACCGCGTTCCCGTTTTTTCAAGGCTGCTTTGAGAGCGGTAGAGCAGAAACTAACCTGATCCGGTGACTGGAAAGCTTGGTTGCTTTCGCCGAAGGAAGGTCGTGTTTATTAAGGGAACCGTCCTCGAAAAATGGATTTCGCGTAAAGACTGCGTACCCCATTTCCTGATAGGGAGATCAAGATGCGCATCCCGGCCGAATTTTTGACGTTCACAGTTTTTTTTCATCAGGATGTACATTTGTTTTTTCCGAACGGCGGATTGATAGAAGATGCGATAGCCAACACGCCAGAAGAGAACCTGGGCGTCATAAAACAGTCTCTGGAAGAGCTGAACAGCGGAAGATATGATGAGGCTCAGCTCAGAAGCATATGGCGGGAAACGAAGGCGGAGATATCTCCTTTCAGAGGCGAAGAAGGTAGTTGCACGGAGTTTCTAAAAGAGTTGCGCACATATTTTGATTAACCGCTTCTCTTTCGGGCGCAAGTCGCGCTCGACACGCATAACGCCGAGAGCTTCTGGAGCAAGTCGCTGCTCGACAACTCCGCGCCGCCCTCGGGCGCGTTGGTCTACGCTGGGCCCGAAGCAGAAATTGAGAATGATCTGGCGGAGCACCAAGGGCGGAGATATCGCCATTTCGCGGACCAGAGGGAAGCTGCGCGGAATTTCTGAAACTGATCCGTTCTCATAAGCCTGACGCTTGCTCCGCAGGCCCTGACCGGACAATGCCCATCTGACCGACCCACGGCCGTTGCTGCTCGAAGGCGGCCTCGACTGGAAGGCTTTGTCGCTTCGTCAAACACACCGATCCCACTTGGGAAGGAGGTCGCTTCGCTGTCCGACATTCTCAACGCCATTCTCGAGCGCGGCGATCTCGCCCATCTCGCGCTCTTTCTATGGGCCTGCGTCGCCACGGCGCAGGCGCATCTCGCCATGCGCCAAGTAAGCGAGGCGACGCGTCGCCTCGACGCCTTTGTGCGCGAACTCGCCCGATTCAACCGACGCTGTGGGAGTGATCCTTGATACATCTGAGACTGCGTCTGCCATTTTCAGCAAATCCCCGCCGCAAGACGACGCGACGCCGCGAGGAGTCCGCGCAAGTCTTCAAGACTTTCGTGCATGTGCTCGCGCAATTACAGGCGCATTCGCGAAACCCTGCGGGCGCCGATCTGGGCAGAGGATGACAACCTTGCGAGAAACCAAGCGCATAAGCCTTCCACTCGGCCAGGCGACGTCAGCTGGCGTTATCGAGGGCTATGCTTCGCTCTTCGGCGTCGCCGATACGGGCGGCGACATTGTGATGCCCGGCGCCTTCGCGCGCACGCTCATGAAGCGGGGCGCCGCGGGCGTCAAACTGCTGTGGCAGCATAACGCCGCTGAACCGATCGGCGTCTGGACCTCGCTTATCGAAGACTCGAAGGGCCTGAAAGCCGCTGGCCACCTCGATCTCTCGGTGGCGCGGGCGCGCGAGGCGCTCTCGCTCATTCGCAGCGGGGCGGTCGATGGGCTCTCGATCGGCTTTCGCGCCAAGCAGGCGGCCATCGACAAGACGAGCGGCGTGCGCCGACTGAGCGAAATCGATCTTTGGGAAATTTCCGTCGTGACGTTTCCTATGGCGCCGCAGGCGCGCATCGACGCGGTCAAACGCACGCCTCTCGCGACGACCGACACACAACGCGCCATGCTCTGCCGGCTCAAGGCCCAGGAGGCGTCGTTGCGTCTCCAGCATCGACTGCAAAGCCTCGCGTTACGAATAGGCTGTTAAGAAAACCGTTCCGCTCACGCCGTCGACGCGGAACACGCATTGGCCAGACGGCTTTCACCCCCGCGCACAGACGAAAACCCACGGCGATCGCCGGTGGGACGTCCTTTTGCGCGCTCACCCCCGAGGCACTTCATGGCGTCCACTGAAATGAAATCTGCAAGCGACGGCGTCATCGCCGACCTGAATTACGCCTTCTCGGCCTTCAAGGAGGCAAATGACGAGCGTCTCGCCCAACTCGAAACGCGCATGGGCGCCGATGTCGTGACCGAGGAGAAGCTTGCGCGCATCGACCGGGCGCTCGATGAAACGAAGAGCCGCCTCGATCGGCTCGCGCTCGACTTGTCGCGTCCGCGACTGGGCGGCGCAACCCCTGAGGATCAAGGCGGCCGCGAGCACAAATCGGCCTTCAATCACTATATGCGCTCGGGCGAAGCGGCCGGACTGAAGGCCCTCGAAGCCAAGGCGATGTCGCGGACGTCTGGACCGGACGGCGGCTATCTCGTGCCGGTTCCGGCCGAACGAGAAATTCTGCGTCGCCTCGCCAAGCTTTCGCCGATTCGAGCCATCGCCAGCGTGCGCGAGATTTCGACGCAGTCATTACGACGCGCCTATTGCACCTCTGGCCCTGCGGCCGGCTGGGTGGCGGAGGCCGACCCCCGCCCGCAAACGGCCAACCAGCAGATCGCCGACATGAACTTCCCGGCGATGGAGCTCTACGCCATGCCGGCGGCCACTCAGGCGCTCCTCGACGACGCCGTCGTCGATATTGAGCAGTGGATCGCGGACGAAGTGCAGGTGGCTTTCGCGGAGCAGGAAGGCGCCGCCTTCGTGTCCGGTGACGGCGTGAACAAGCCGAAAGGCTTTCTCTCCTACACGAACGTCGCCGATGCGGGTTGGACTTGGGGCAATATCGGCTATGTCGTCACCGGCGTCGCTGGGGCCTTCGCGGCCACCAATCCTTCGGACGCGCTATTCAATCTCGCTTACGCTCTGCGGGCCGGCTACCGACAGAACGCAAAATTCGTCATGGGCCGGCGCGCCCAATCTCTCGTGCGCCAGTTCAAGACAACGACCGGCGATTACATCTGGGCGCCGCCCGCGACAGCCGACGCGACCGCGAGCCTGATGAACTTCCCGATCGTCGAAGTCGAAGACATGCCCGATCCCGGCGCAAACACGATGGCGATCGGCTTCGGAGATTTCGAGCGGGCCTATCTCGTCGTGGACCGCATCGGCGTTCGCGTGCTGCGCGACCCCTACTCGGCGAAGCCGTATGTGCTGTTTTACACCACGAAACGCGTCGGCGGCGGCGTGCAGAACTTCGAGGCGATCAAGCTCTTGAAGTTTGGCGTTTCCTGACCGCTCCCGGCCTGCGGCGGCGACGCCGCGGGCTTTCCCCTCCTGATCAGGACCCCGCCCATGAGACCCATGCTGATCGGCGCGCCCACGATCGAGCCCGTTTCGCTTACGGACATGAAAGCCTGGCTGCGTGAAGACGGAGGCGACGAGGACCAACTGATCCAGGCGCTCATCGTCTCGGCCCGCATGACGCTCGAAGCCTATACGCGTCGCTTCTTCGTTACCCAGAGCTGGCGGATTACGCTCAACGCCTGGCCCCTCGATGCGCTCATGCTGTCTATCCCGTTCGCGCCGTTTCAAGCCGTTTCGGCTATTCGCATCTTCGACGCCAATGACATGGCGCAGACGCTTGCGCCGATCTCCTATCGGGCGCCTCCAGCGAGCGATGGCGCCCGCGTGACCTTCAAATCGGCGCCGCCCGCGCCGGGGCGAAGCGTCGACGGGATCGAGATCGACTTCTCGGTCGGCTATGGCGCGAGCGCCAGCGGGACGCCCGAGCCACTCCGACGCGCCATGATGGTTCTTGTCGCGCACTGGCGCGAAAAGCGGGGCGACGACGTCAACGACGTTTTGCCAAAAAGCGTCATCCAACTCGCAGCACCCTTCAGGCGCGAGCGCTTGTCGTGACCAGCGCCGCGACAATCGGCGCGTTGCGCCATCGCCTCACCTTGGAGGCCCCGGTCGACGTTCCGGACGAACTCGGCGGCTTTACGCGAAGCTTCGCGCCCGTCGCACAACTTTGGGCGCGAATCGAAGCGCTTGGCGGAAGCGAGCAGTTCATCGAGCAACAGATCGTTCAGACGCGACGCTACGCGGTTAAAATTCGTTGGCGCCCCGACGTGGCGAACGAGATGAGATTCGATTTTCGCGGACGGAAGCTTGTCATTCGCAACGTCGAGGACAGCGACGAAGGTCGGAGGTTTCTTAAATGCGTATGCGAAGAGTTTTCATGAGGCGCCGACCATGACCGCCTCGCCCGTCGTCGCCCTGCGCAAAGCAATCCGAGCTCGCTTGCTGATGGATGGCGCGCTCGTCGCCGCTCTCGGCGGCGCACGGATCTATGAAGAGGCGCCACGCGGCGCTGAAACGCCTTATGTGCTTTTCACGGATGCCGAGATGCGCGACTGGTCGACGACGCTCTCGCGCGGGAGCGAGCACTTTCTCACGCTGGCCGTCATTTCGACCGAACGCGGGCTCGGCCCCGCGTTGGACGTCGCGCAGCAGATCGTCGATCTCCTGGATAGCGCGGCGCTCACGCTCGACGACCATGAGCTCATTGATCTGCGCTTCGCTTCTATGAACACGAAGCGCGACGCCAGCGGCCGCTTCGCGCGCGTGGCCATGCTTTTCCGCGCGACGACGGAATATCTCTAACCTGAATTCGAGAACCGACATGACTGCCCAAAAAGGCAAGGATCTTCTTCTCAAGGTCAGCGACGCCTCCGGCGCCTTCGTGACCGTCGCCGGCCTTCGCACGCGACGCCTTGCGCTCAACGCTGACAGCGTCGACGTCACCGACGCCGAGTCGGCGGGAAGATGGCGTGAATTGCTCGGCGGCGCCGGCGTGCGCCGCGCGAGCGTTTCGGGCGCCGGGATTTTCAAGGATCAAGCCTCCGATGCGCTGTTGCGCCAGATCTTCTTCGACGGATTGCTGCGGGACTGGCAAATAATTGTTCCCGGCCTTGGAGCGCTTGCAGGGCCTTTTCAGATTTCCAATCTCGACTACCGCGGTGAGCACTCGGGTGAAGTGACTTTCGACATTTCGCTCGACTCCGCCGGCGCGCTGACGTTCACGGCGATTTGAGAGAGCTTCCCATGGCCAACGCCAAACGTGGAGAAATCGACGCGCTGCTCGACGGCAAGCGCTACACGCTTTGCCTGACCCTCGGCGCGCTCGCAGAGCTCGAGAGCGGCATGGGCGCGAGCGATCTCGTCGGGCTGGCGCAGCGTTTCGAGGCGAACCGGCTTTCGGCCCGTGACATTTTGCGCGTCATTGGCTGCGGGCTGCGCGGCGCGGGTCATGCGCTGAGCGACGAAGAGGTTTCAAGGATGAAAGCATCGGGGGGATTTGCAGGCTATGTGCAGATCGCGGCTGACCTCCTGGCCGCGACATTCGGCGACGAGCCGGAGCCGCACGCCGCAAACCCTCCGTCGCCGCAGGACGCCTGATCGCGAAAGGAAATTCGGCGCGCGCGCCCTCTCCGCGCCCGCCCTTTCCTTTTACGCGCGCGATGGCCTTTGGCCTCGGCGTCCTGCGGCTTGGTCCACGTGATTTCTGGTCTATGACGCCGCGCGAGTTGTTCCACGCTGCGGAGGGCGTCTACGGGCATGGCGGAACCTGCATGAGCCGCGCCGGGCTCGACGCCCTGATGCGCGATTTCCCAGATTGAGAACTGATGAGGACAGACGATGGGCATCGACTTCCCAGACTTTGACGGCCTGAGCGCGTCGCGGCCGATTGCGACGCAGGAGCTGACGTCCGCCAAGCATCTCCTCGACCAGATCGGCGCCTCGGGCGAGAAGGTCGCGAAAATTCTGGCGAACGGCTTTGGCGCTGCGGCGACGAGCGGCAAGAGCTTCAATGAAACGCTGCTGAGTATTGGACAATCTTTGACGAAGCTCGCCTTGCGAGACGGCGCGAAGGCAATGGTCGACGGCGTTTCAAATTCCTTGAGCGGCATGTTGAGTAACGCCTTCAGCGGCAATCAACGGATCACGCCCTTCGCTGAGGGCGGCGTTGTCGCAAGTCCTGCCTATTTTTCAAATGGCGGCGCAATCGGACTCATGGGAGAACGCGGCGCCGAGGCGATCATGCCGCTTGCGCGTGGCCCAGATGGACGGTTGGGGGTCGTTGCGCAAGGCGCTCAGGGGCGGCCTGTCTCGGTGACTGTCAATATCGCCGCGCAGGATTTCGAGAGTTTTAGGCGCTCCGAGGCGCAGATCACCAGCGCGCTCGCGCGAGCCGTCGGGCGCGGCCAGCGGCAACTCTGATCGACGGTCTCCAAATGAGCGACTTTCACGACATCCGCTTTCCCCTGGACGTTTCCTTGCAAGGGCGCGGCGGGCCAGAACGCCGCACCGAGATCGTGACGCTCGGTTCTAACCGAGAGTCGCGCAACGCACGCTGGGCTCATTCGCGTCGCCGCTATGAAGCAGGCTATGGCGTGAAGACGCTCGCCCAGCTTTCTCAGGTCATCGCCTTTTTCGAGGAGCGACGTGGGCGTCTCTACGGGTTTCGCTGGCGCGACCGTGCTGATTTCGCGTCCTGCGCCCCAGGCGCCGCGCCTGCGCCAACGGACCAGAATCTTGGAAAAGGCGACGGCGCAACACGGACATTCCAGCTGACCAAAGCTTATGGCGGAGTTTTCGCCGCATACGGGCGTAGCATTGCAAAACCCGTCGCCGGCAGCGTGCGCATCGCTGTCGACGGCGTTGAAAAGGCCGCGTCACAATTCTCAGCCGATGCGACGACCGGCGTCGTCACTTTCTCGCCCGGCGCGACCCCGCCGCCGGGCGCGTTCGTCACTGCCGGTTTTCTCTTCGACGTGCCGGTTCGGTTCGACACGGATTTCCTCGAGATCGACTTCGAGGCCTTCGAGGCGGGCGCCATCCCGAAAATCCCCATCATCGAAATCGCCGTCTGAAAGGTTTGGAAATGCTCGATATCTCTTCGTCTTTCCAGCAAAAGCTCGACCGGCAGGCGACGACCCTTTGCCATTGCTGGCGGCTCTTGCGGCGCGACGGCGCCATCATGGGGTTCACCGACCATGACCGGGATCTTACTTTCGACGGCGTCGTCTTTCGCGCAAGCACAGGGCTGTCGGCCACTGAAGCTGAACGCAGCCTCGGCCTTTCGGTGGCGACCTCGGAGGCGGCCGGGGCGCTCTCCGATGACAGCCTATCGGAAAGCGATCTCCTCAACGGCCTGTACGATAACGCCTCCGTCGAGACATGGCTCGTCGATTGGAGCGATCCTCAACTCCGGACTTTACTGGACGTCGCAACGATTGGTGAAGTGCGGCGCGGCGAAGGCGCTTTCAGCGCTGAGCTGCGCTCGAGCGCCCATTTCTTCGATCAAACCCAGGGCCGCGCGTTCCAGCGCGGCTGTGCGGCGGATTTCGGCGACGGCCGCTGCAAACTCAGTATCGGCGCTTTCGCTTCAACTGGCGTCGTCGCGGCGTTTTCAGGCGGCGTACTGACGCTCAATCTTTCCGGCGTTTTCGAATCGGGCTTCTTCACCGGCGGCAGACTGACCTTCACGGGCGGCGTCAACGGCGGCGCCAAAGTGACGATCAAATCGCACCGGCGGGAAAGCGGGTTGCGCGCGACAATCGCGCTGTGGACGCCGCCAGGCGCCGCCATCGTGAGCGGCGACGTCGTGTCGCTCACCGCGGGCTGCGACAAGTCGGCGACGACGTGTCGGACCAAGTTCGGCAATATCGTCAACTTTCGCGGCTTTCCGCATATGCCCGGCAACGATCTTGTCATCGCCTACCCCAGTTCGCGCTCTCAGGCGATGGATGGCGGGAGTTTCTTTCAATGAGCGTGAAGCGCGCAACGATCGTCGCCGCCGCGCGTCGATGGATTGGAACGCCTTACCGACATCAGGCGTCGCTTGTAAACGCAGGCTGCGATTGCCTTGGCCTCATTCGTGGCGTTTGGCGCGAAGTGATCGGCGAAGAGCCTGAAGAAGCGCCACCCTACACCCCCGATTGGGGCGAGGCTCTCGGCGTCGAGGTTTTGCTCGATGCGGCGAACCGGCATTTCCGGCCTGCGCCGCCAGACGATTTTCGCGCGGGGGACGTCCTCGTGTTCCGCTTCCGCGATAACCTCCCGGCAAAACATCTCGGGATCGCGACCTCCCCCACCCATATGGTCCACGCCCATAGCGGCGCCCGTGTCGCGGAAGTTGCGATCGGCCATTGGAGCAAGCGCATCGCCGCCGTCTTCGCCTTTCCGGGCGTCGTCGACTGACGCCTCCTCGAACCTCCAAGAGATTTGCATGGCGACGCTGGTCCTCCAAACCATCGGCTCCGCCGTCGGCGGCGCAATCGGCGGCCCGGTCGGCGGCGCTGTCGGACGTCTCGCTGGCGCCCTGGGCGGCGCGCTCTTCGATCAGGGACAAACCCACGGCGCGCCGCGCTACAGCGACGGGCCGCGCCTCAAGGCGATGGATGGGGTCGCCTCGACCGAGGGCGCGGGCATTCCGCGCGTCTACGGCCGGGCGCGAATTGGCGGGCAGATGATCTGGGCCAC
Source organism: Methylocystis echinoides (assembly GCF_040687965.1). Lineage (NCBI taxonomy): Bacteria > Pseudomonadati > Pseudomonadota > Alphaproteobacteria > Hyphomicrobiales > Methylocystaceae > Methylocystis > Methylocystis echinoides. Next base: position 2,244,780 of record NZ_CP156084.1, on the reverse strand, counting down.
CCGCTTCCTCGAGCAGAGCAACGTAGCCATTCAAACCGCCGCCCCAAGCGGGGGCAAGGGCGGCGGCGGCGGGGCCGGCGCGCCACGGGTGGATGTTACCTACGCATACTTTGCGAACTTCGCGATCGGCCTTTGCGAAGGGCCAATCGCCTTCATCCGCAGGATTTGGGCCGACGGCGCAGAACTGGATCTGACGACGCTGCCGTTGCGCATCTACAAAGGAACGGAGGACCAGGAGCCGGATCCGCTGATCGTGGTCAAGGAGGGAGCGGAGAATGCGCCCGCCTATCGCGGGCTCGCTTATGTTGTCTTTGACAATCTCCCGCTGGCGTCGTTCGGCAACCGGATTCCGCAATTCACTTTCGAGGTCGTGAAGCCCGTCGCGGGCATTGGCGAGATGATCCGAGCGATCGATCTCATTCCCGGCGCGACGGAGGCTGGGTATCTCCCCGCGTTGAAGCTCAACTTCTGGTCAGCGGGGGCGACGAGCGCCGAAAACCGCCACCAATTGACTGCGCAGACGGACTGGCAGGCGTCGATCGACGCGCTCCAGGCGCTATGCCCCAATCTCGAAAGCGTGGCGCTCGTCGTCGCCTGGTTCGGCGACGATCTGCGTGCGCAATATTGCGCAATCGAGCCGTGCGTCGACGCGCCTTTCAAAACGATCGGCCAATTCAACTATCTGCTTGGCTCCTCATGGCCGGCCGACTGGAGCGTGGGCGACCGCACCCGCGCGACGGCGCGACTCGTCACCCAGATCGACGGACGCGCCGCATTTGGCGGCACGCCGAGCGACGCCTCGGTGCTCGGGGCGATCGCGGACCTCAAGGCGCGGGGCCTTTCGGTCACCTTCTATCCGTTTCTCATGATGGACGTTCCGCCGGGGAACGAGTTGCGGGATCCTTACAGCGGCGCAACCAGCCAGCCGACGTTCCCATGGCGGGGACGCATTACCTGCGACCCCGCGCCGGGGCGTCGCGGGTCGCCCGACAATAGCAGCGTCGCGGCGACGCAGATCGACGCCTTCGTCGCCCGCTACCGCAACTTCATTTTCCACTATGTCGACCTCCTGAAGTCGGCGGGCCTCGAGGCTTTTCTGATCGGCTCCGAACTGATCGGGCTCACGCGCGTGCGCTCAAGCCCGGGAGACTATCCCTTCGTCTCCGCGCTGACGTCGCTCGCCGCCGAGGCAAAGGCGATCCTCGGCGAAACGACAAAGGTCGGCTATGCGGCGGATTGGACCGAATATGGCGCGCATGTCCCCGAAGCGGGGGAGCTGCGCTTTCCGCTCGATCCTTTGTGGGCGTCGCCGGCGGTGGACTTCATCGGCGTCGACGTCTACTGGCCGTTGTCCGACTGGCGTGACGGCGACGCGCATTTGGACGCCGCGCAAGCGACATGCCCGCACGATCTCGACTATCTCATATCGCACGTCGCCGCCGGCGAGGGCTACGACTGGTATTACGCCGACGCCGAAGCGCGCAAGGCGCAGGTCCGGACGCCCATCACGGACGGCCTTGGCAAGCCCTGGGTCCATCGCACGAAAGACTTTGTCTCCTTCTGGTCGCAGCTGCATTACGAGCGCGTGGCGGGCGTCGAACTTGCGCAACCGACGGCCTGGGTCCCACATTCCAAACCGATCTGGATCGTCGAGACCGGCTGTCCCGCCGTGGACCGGGGAGCGAATGCGCCAAACATTTTTCCAGATTCTCGCTCGAGCGAAGGCGGCCTGCCCTATTTCTCGCGCGATGGTCGGGACGACCTCATCCAGTCGCGCTTCGTCGAAGCGATGCTTACCTATTTTGATCCGTCTCGCCCCGGCGGGTCGTTGGCGAATCCGCGATCGGCTGTCTACGGCGGCCCAATGGTCGATCCCGCGCGCATTCATATCTGGTGCTGGGACGCACGGCCATTCCCCGCCTTTCCAACGCAAGGCGACGCCTGGAGCGACGGGCCCAATTGGGAGACGGGACACTGGCTCAACGGGCGGCTGGAGGGCGTTCCCCTCGATCGTCTCGTGACGACGCTGGCCGAGGCCGTGGAGGCCCCGGGCCTCGCGATCCAGCGGCCCAGCATCGGTGGGTTTCTGGATGGCTATGTGCTGGATCGGCCGATGTCGCCGCGCGAGGCCATCGACCCGCTTGCGGCGCTTTATGGATTCGACGCAGCCATCGGCGCCGGCAGGCTCGACTTTGTCGATCGGCGCCGCAAACCGGTGCGCGAGATCGGCGATGGTGATCTTGCATTGGGAAAGGACATGTCGCTCGTCACCCTGACGCGGGCGCAGGAAAGCGAGCTGCCGGGCGAAATTGCGCTCACCTACGCCGACTCGGAAAGTGGCTATCAGCTGGCGCGGGCTCTCTCACGTCGACTCGAGTGCCGCTCGGCCAGAAAGAGCGACGCTCAGGCTGCGGTGATCACCCATCAGGCGGAGGCGCAGAGACTTGCAGACGTCTGGCTGCAAGACCTCTGGGTCGGACGCGAAACTGCGGAGTTCACTCTGCGGCCAGGCCTTGTCGGCCTCCAGCCGGGCGATGTGCTGCGCCTCGACGCGCGCCAATTCCAGATCCAGCGTATCGCCGACGGCGCCGCCCGACGCGTCATCGCAAGGGCGGTCGACGCATCGGTTTATGACGCGGCGGCGCCGAAGATTGAACGCGTCGCCCAGGCGACGCCACAAATCCTCGGGCCGCCGAGAGTCGTTGTGCTTGATCTTGCGATCCTGCGCGGCCCTGAAGCGCTTTCCTATGTCGCCGCCTTTGCCGATCCTTGGCCCGGCGCACTGGCGCTTGTGAAAACCATCGGCGCAGCGTCGGAAGCGATCGGCGTGATCGAGAAGCGGGCGATAATCGGCGACACGCTCGACATTCTGCCTCCAGGCCCTGTCGGCCGCTTCGATCGAGGATCGAGCCTGACAATACGCTTAGGAGGGGGAGAGCTTGCCTCGGTCGACGATCTGGCGGCGCTCGCTGGCAGGACCGCCATGGCCATCAAAGGCGCGGACGGCGAGTGGGAGATCTTCGCTTTCGCGCGCGCGGAGCTCGTCGGCGAGGGAACCTATCGTCTTTCGAGGCTCATCCGCGGCCTGGGCGGCTCGGAGCATCTCGCACGCCGAGCGGCGCCGGCCGGCTCCACCGTCGTGCTGCTCGACGACGCGCTCGTTCCGCTGGCGCGCAAAGTCGAAGAAATCGGCGCCCCGATCACTTACGCCATCGGCCCCACCGATCGAGACGTCGCCGATCCGCTTTACGTTCGCGCTACCGCCACGGCGACGCGTTTGACGCTGATGCCCTATGCGCCGACGCGCCTTCGCGCGGTTCGCACCGCTGAAGGAATTGTGATCCGCTTCTTGCGTCGCGGCCGCATCGACTCGGATAGCTGGGGGATGCTCGACGTTCCGCTCGGCGAGTCCAACGAGGCCTATGAAGCGGAGATTGTCCTGCCGACGGGCAAACGCGCGCTCTCCGCGCAGACGACCTCGATTCTCTACCCCGCCGCTCAAGAGCTCGCCGATTTCGGCGCGCCGCAAAGCGCTCTGACGCTCTCCCTCTATCAAATGAGCGCCGCTGTGGGGCGCGGGTTTCCTTTCACCGGCACGGTGACCATCGAATAGGCGAACCATGACCGAGACGACGCATCTGGCGCTGCCGCTCATCGACGCGGCTCAGGCGCAGAAACATATCACCCACAATGAAGCGCTGGCGATGCTCGACGCCAGCGTGCATCTTGCTGTGAACGCGCGCAATGTCGCCACGCCGCCGACCGCGCCCGCTGAAGGCGACCGCTTTCTCATCGGCGCGGGGGCGACGAGCGCCTTCGCGGGCAAGGAAAAGCAGATTGCGGCCTTTCTCGCCGACGGCTGGACGTTTTTGCGCCCGAGCGCGGGATGGCGCCTTTACGTCTCCGCGGAATCACTGCTGCTGTTTTTTGACGGCCTCGATTGGGTCGATCTCGGCCGCGGTCTGCGGGAAGTGCAAAACCTCTCGCGGCTCGGCGTCGGAACCACGGCCGACGCAGGCAATCCGCTCTCGGTGAAGACGAACGCGGCGCTGTTTTCAGCCAGAACTGTCTCCGAAGGCGGCGGCGGCGATCTGAGGGTGTCGCTGAACAAGGAGGCGTCCGCCAAAACAGTCTCGCACCTCTACCAGTCGAACTACTCGGGGCGCGCCGAGACGGGACTCGCGGGAGACGACAACTTTCGCATCAAGGTCTCCGCCGACGGCGCATTGTGGCGGGACAGCCTTGTCATCGACCGTACGACGGGCGCCGTTTCCTATCCCAGCGGTGGGCCGACAAGAATTCTGACGTTCAGAGCGAGCGGGTTTTACACGCCCTCCTCCGGACTTCGTTTCGCTGACGTCATTGTGTTCGGCGGAGGGGGCGGCGGCGGTTCCGGGGCGCGGCAGACGCCGGGCTCTCCCGCTTCCGGCGGCGGCGGCGGAGGGGGCGGCGCGTGGATCAGAGGCTCCTTCCCCGCTTCGGCGATCGGAGCCGGACAGGCGGTGACGATCGGCGCGGGCGGAGCGGGCGGAGCCGCTCAAACGACGAATTCGAGTCCGGGCGCCAATGGCGCAGCCGGCGGGGACAGCTCTTTCGGGTCCCTAATGAAAGCCTATGGCGGCTGCGCAGGGTCGGGCGGCGGCCTTGGAAGGGCGTCAGGCGGCGGCGGCGGTTCAGGCCTTGCGAAGGGAACCGACGCTTCCGGCGCAACAGGCGGGGCCGGCGGCGGTGGACAGGGTGGGGGCGGCTCGGGGGCGGGCGGCGGCGTCTCCCAACTTCTGGGGTTCGGCGGCGGCGGCGGCGGCGGCCCCGCCGACGGCTCGGCCGGCTTTAGCGGCGGGACCACCTTTTTCGGCGCTTCAGGCGGGGGCGCGGGAGGCGGTCTCACGGCCTCGAACGCCGCGAGCAACGGCGCTATGGGCGGCGCTTTCTTCCCGAGCGGCTTCGACGCGCGCGGCGCGCCGGGCGTTGCAGGCGGCGCGATCGCCGGCGGCGCCGGCCCTGGCGATTTCGCGACCACGACGGGGGCGTTCACTCAAGCTGGCGGCGGCGGCGGCGGCGGCGCCTCCGGGACGGCGATTGGCGGCGGAGGCGGCGTAGGCGGCTTTCCTTCGGGCGGCGGCGGCGGCGGCGGGGCGCATCAAAACGGCGGTTCAGGCGGCGCCGGCGGGGCGGGCGCGCCCGGCCTCGCGATCATCATCGAATATTTTTGATTTTTTTTCCCTCAAAAAGGAAAGGGGAACGCCATGCACTGGCCGAACGAGCGTCATATCGAGGAGTTGATCGAATTTTACGGCGATCCAATCTTGCACAGCTCGGTCAATCCGAGTTGGGAGCGTGACAACATTGTTGATCTCGTGCCCCCCTATGCGATGCGCTACTCATGGGGCCCGCCCGTAACGAAGTTACGCTTTCATCGCAGATGCAGGGACGCGTTCGGGGACGCGCTGCTCGCAATCAAGCGCCTCTATGGGACGCAAAAAGACATCGAGGCTCATCGCTTACATCTGACGGGCGGGTCGCTCATGGTGCGGCTCATGCGAGGATCGACAAAGAGCTGGTCCATTCACAGCTACGGCGCGGCCCTCGACATCGATCCCGAGCGCAATCCCTTTCGGTCTAAGTGGCGGCCTGGCTTCATCCCGCTCGAAGCCGCGCGCGCCTTTCAAGACTGTGGGCTGATCTGGCGCGGCGCCAACGGCGACTGCGACCCCATGCATTTCCAGGCCGCCGCTCGGTGACGGGCGCGAAACCTCAAACGAAGGAAGGAGCAAAAACACATGTCAGCCCTTAATCGCCTCGCCGCGATCGTCGACGACTTGCGAAGCTTGATCGGCGTCGCGGCCGACCACATCCAAAATCTGTCCCATAGCCTCGCCTATGCGCAGGCGCAGGCGGCGGACGCGGCCGCCATCGAACAGATCGCCAACGACCTCCAGGCCACCGCCGACCAGTTGCGTGGCGCGCTCACGGCGGTGGATCAAAGCCAGACGCAGGCCTGAAGCAAAGGACGGAAAATGACCGGATACCGCACTTATCTCGCCGCCGCGCTCGTCGCGATCTTTGGCGCGCTCGCCTCAACAGACTGGATCGCCTTTCTCAACGACCCCAAAGCTGGGGCCGTCGCCATTGCTTCAGCAATCCTCATGGCCTTGATGCGAACGTTGACCACGACTCCGCCCGGCAGCCTTTCCGCTGCGTTGCGCATGAAACGCTAGATTGCGAAAGCCGCCGAAGGCCGCCATGATAATGATCTTTTCACGCCTCCGGCGGCGTTCACCTGCCGTTCAGACACGAGTTTGCTAAGAGAACCATTGTAGGAAAGATGCCGACCCGTATGTTCACCTTTCGCAGCGTCCTGGCGGCCGCGACAATCGCGGCGGCGTCGCTGACTCGCGCGCACGCGGAGGAACAGGCGGAACGCGCCGTCGAACGGGCAAGCCCAAGGATACAGTGTTTCTCGACGGCGCAAACCCGGGAGAAGATTGCGGCGCACGGGCTCGTTGATCCCTTCGCTTGCATGCGGGCGGCCGCTCGCGAGAATCACGGCGAGGCTCTGGGCGCCCGTCTCTGCCGGCGTGAGGAAACCTTCATCTACGAGATCAGCGTGCTGCTGCCGGACGGCCGCATCTCGAGGCTCGCATATGACGCCATAACCGGAAAGCCGCATTCTGGCCACAAGGATGATTGATTCGAAGCCGCGGGCTTTTGGGCGGGAGGAAGAAGGTGCGGCTGCTCGTCGTCGAAGACGATAAGGACCTCAACCGTCAGATTGCGCAGGCTTTGGAACAGTCCGGATACGCGGTCGACCGCGCCTTCGACGGCGAGGAGGGCCAATATCTGGGCGAGACGGAAGCTTACGATGCGGTCGTGCTCGACATTGGCCTGCCAAAAAGGGACGGCATCACAGTGCTCGAATCCTGGCGCGCGACTGGTCGCGCCATGCCCGTGCTCATACTCACCGCGCGCGATCGCTGGAGCGAAAAGGTGCAGGGCTTTGACGCCGGCGCCGACGACTACGTCGCCAAGCCCTTTCATATGGAAGAGGTTCTGGCGCGCATCCGCGCGCTGTTGCGCCGCGCGGCGGGCCACGCGACGAACGAAATCGTCTGTGGTCCCGTCTGTCTCGACACTAAGGCTGGACGCGTCGTCGTCAACGGCGCGCCAGTAAAGCTGACATCGCACGAATACCGACTCCTCGCCTATCTCATGCACCACAGCGGTCGAGTGGTTTCGCGCAGCGAGATCATCGAACACATCTATGATCAGGACTTCGACCGGGACTCGAATACAATCGAGGTTTTCGTCGGCCGTCTGCGCAAGAAGCTTGGAGTAGATGTAATCCAGACCATTCGCGGCCTCGGCTATATGGCCGCCGCCGCGCCGGAGAGCCCCGGCGGAAGACGTTAGCGAACATGCGGTTGCCCCGCGTCATCTCTCGCTCCATCGCGACGCGCCTGTTTCTCACTGCGGCGGCGCTGAGTTCGGTCGTGCTGCTTGTCGCCAGCATGTTCTTTACGGCCTATTACCGGCAGGAAGCCGAAGAAATTTTCGAGCGGCGGCTTGAGGTCTATCTCCGCGCCATCGTCGCAGACGTATCGGAATCGGGCCAGGAAGGAAGAACGGGACCTGGTCAGCTTGGCGACCCTCAATTCGAACTACCGGGCTCGGGCTGGTATTGGCAAATCACTCGGATGGACGACTCGGCACATGAAATAAAGGCGTCCCGCTCTCTCTTTGCCGAAAAACTGCCGAAGCTTTCCGATCTCGGTGTGCCGGCCGGCGTCGGCGGTTCCCGACGTGGCGACGCCCAGGGGCCTGATGGGCGGCGGCTGCGGATCGTCGAACGGGTGATCGACGCAGGCGACACGGGGATCTATCTTGTCCAGGTCGCTGCAACCACCGAGGAAATGGAAGAGCAGATCGGCAGATTCCGTTTCGAATTGACGATCGCTTTCGCGGCTCTTGCAATAGCGCTTGCGGGCGTCGTCGCCTTTCAAGTGCGCTTTGGCCTACGCCCCTTACGCCTGCTGCAGCGCGAACTCGTCTCCATCCGCCGCGGCGAACGCGATCGGATCGCGAACGCCTATCCAAACGAGATCGCGCCCCTCGCGGACGAACTGAATCTTCTCATTGGGGCCAATCGCGACATTCTGGAGCGCGCACGCACGCAGGTCGGCAATCTGGCGCACGCCTTGAAAACGCCGCTCAGCGTCATGGTCAACGAAGCAGACGCCGCGCCCTCCCCGCTCGCAGTAAAGATCAACGAGCAGGCGGGAATTATGCGCGACCAGATCTCGTTCTATCTGGACCGCGCGCGCGCGGCGGCGCGTGGCGGCGCGCTGGGCGCGGCGACGCAGGTTGCGCCCTGCGTCGACGCATTGCTGCGGACATTCACGAAAATATACGGCGATCGGGGCGTGACGTTCTCGGGAAGCGTCGGCGCGGAACTGAAATTTCTTGGCGAACGACAAGACCTCGAGGAAATGATCGGCAATCTCCTGGACAACGCCGGAAAATGGGCGAAGCGGGAGGTGATTCTGACGATTTTGGTGCAACCTTCCAGGCAAGCAAATCGATCCGAACTCCTTGTCATCATTGACGACGATGGGCCAGGTCTTGCCCCTCCTCTGCGAAGGCAGGCGACCGAGCGCGGGCGAAGGCTTGATGAAACCAAGCCTGGCTCCGGGCTTGGGCTCTCCATCGTGGTCGATCTCGCAGCGGCTTATGGCGGCGCTCTTGACCTTGGCGACAGTCCGCGCGGCGGATTACGCGCGCAACTCAAACTGCCAGGCTTTTGACAGCCCCCGACTGCTGCGGCATGAAAAGCACGAGATTCTCATAGGAGAATCGAGGGCAGCAAGCCGGGCACACGCGAAATTTTTGCAAAGGGGCGACCGCAGCAAGCAAAGGGCCGGGCCTTTGGCGAGAACGGAGATTGGCGGATTGCGAGCTGATTTTTCTCCCCGATGAGACTTGCCTTCGTCCTGCTTCTACCGGCAGTTGTGATCGCCGGCTTGCTACTGCTTCTCGCGCGGGACGACGCGCCGGATGCGCTGGTTCGAGCCGACGTCGCGGGCGTGAAACTCGCCTACCCAAGAGCCTATGCGCGGGATGATGCGACGGCTGCGGGCGGCCTCGCCGACCGCTTGGCTTTCATCGCGTCCTTTCCGGCTTTCGTCCCCTTGCCGGCGACATCTCAGGGCGCGGCGCCATCGATCGTCATGACCGTGACGCCAAAGGACGACAGCCTCGACCCGCAAGAGCGTCCGGCGAAGCTCTACGCGCGCTTTCTCACGCCCGAAAGCCTTGTCGGCCCAGGCGGGCTGGTGCTCCGGCGCTTCGAACGCGCCTCCCCTTACGACACGGAAGAACTATTCATTGCGCCGCCAGAGGGACGCAGCTTTTTCGCGCGCTGCGTGAGACCGCAGATCGGCGCGCCCGACGAGGGCTGTCTCTCTGTGTTTCGAGATGGCGGTCTCGATGTTGAGCTGCGGTATCCGGCAGGTCTTCTGGAACAATGGGACGCGCTTTATGAGGGCGCTCACGCCCTTTTGGCGCGGATGCGTGCGGCCAGGGCGCGCGCCGGCGTCCGGTGAGTAAGCCTCACTCTTCTTCGAGATCGAAATCGAGAATGGCGATCTGAAGGGTGAAACTGGACAGTTTTGGATCATCCGCGGAGATGACGCCGAGGAATTCCCCGTCGCTGTTGAGCTCCACGGAGTCGGTCTTACGCGCGCGCGCCACAATGCTCAGCCGGTCGTTTTCGAAGAGCTTGCGGAGATAAGATTGCAGAACTTCTCGGCCCACGGGAATTTTCATTGCGAAAGCGAATGAACGATCGCCGTCCTCGTCGTCCACAGAAATTGTCGCGATCTGGCGCTCGCCAAGATAGGCCGCGGCGTTCTCGGTGTTTTTTGGGTCGAGCGTGACGCGGATATCGTCATTGCCGAAGGAGCGGCGAAGAAACGCCTGCAGCTTTTGCAACTCGCTTTTGTCCACGCTGGGCCTCCATTGGCTCTCGAGCAGTCCTGTGGCATGAACCCGCGCCTCGAGCAAGATGGGTTCATCTAAAAAGAAACGCCCGGCGAGAGGTCGCCGGGCGTCCGGTTCGAACGAGGCGCGGACTTATTCGCCGGCGTCCTTGAGGCGCTTGTTGCAGGAGCTCCAGAACTTCGGCCAAGTCAGCTTCTTGTCGCTCTTAAGGAGTTCCGCCTTCTGCGCCTTCCATTCCGCTGCGCACTTCTTCTGGCGGGCCTGCGTCGCAGCCTTGGTGTCGGCGGCGGGCTTCGCGGCTTCGGCCGGCTTGGCGGGCTCAGCAGGCTTCGCCGCCTCGGCGGGCTTGGAGGTCTCGGCCGGCGCAGCGGTTTCAGCCGGCTTCGCCGGCTCCGCCGGCTTGGCGGACTCTGTCGGCGCCGCGGTTTCAGCGGGCTTCGCCGGTTCGGCGGGCTTGGCTTCCGCGGCCGGGGCCTCGGTCAGGCTCGCGCGGCACTCCTTCAAAAACTCTTGCCAAGTCTGTCCGCCGAGTTCGTTCGCAGCCTTCTTGGCCTGATAACGAGATCCGCATTCCTTGAGCACATTGGCCTGGGCGAAGGCTTCGCCCGACGCGGCCACGCCGAGGCCGACGGCGACGAGGCCCACCGCAGCGCGGGAAACAACGAGACGGATCACCATATAAATCTCCCCTTATGGAAGCCGCTTGAGAAGTTGGCAGCGACTTGCGACGGCGCGATCAAGCACGCCGCGCGCCACCCGGACGCGGAACGTGTCAGCGGCGGCGTAACGATAGTCCCAACAGGGTTGTGAACGCAATCTGAACGGGCGATAAAGCGCCGAAACTCGCCACGAAGGAGCTCGATGTCGTGCCCCCCGCCCGCAAACAACCTGCAAGCTGGGGGGAAGGCGTGCTCGTTCACCTCGATGGTCTGTCGCGCTGCCCCTGGCCCGGATACGACCCGCTTTACGTCGCTTATCACGACGACGAATGGGGGCGCCCCGAAAGAAACAGCCAGGCTCTCTTCGAGAAGCTAATTCTGGATGGTTTTCAGGCAGGCTTGTCCTGGATCACGATCTTGCGAAAGCGAGAGGCTTTCAGAAAGGCGTTCGACGGCTTCGACCCATCGCGAGTCGCCCGTTTCGACGCCAGGCGCGTGCATGAATTGATGCAGAACGACGGCATCGTGCGCAATCGCGCGAAGATCGAGGGCGCCGTGCTGTCGGCCCGCGCCTGGCTGGAAATCGAATCTGCGCAGGGCTTCTCCAACTATCTCTGGGACTTTGTCGACGGCCTGCCTGTCGTCAACAACCCCAAGAGCATTAGCGACGTACCGACCCAGAGCGCCACTTCCGCGCGCCTCTCCAAGGATTTGAAAGCCAGAGGCTTCAAATTCTGCGGCCCTACGATCGTTTACGCCTTTATGCAGGCGGTCGGGATGGTCGACGACCATCTGGTGGACTGCCACGTGCGGCTGACGAGGGGCTCCAAATGACTGGCGCGCGGGCAAATAAACGGCCATTCAAGGACGTCCCGCCGCGCGCATGGCAGCGCATGCTCTCGGGCCGGCGGCTCGACCTCCTGGATCCCTCGCCGCTAGATATCGAGATCGAGGACATTGCCCACGGCCTCGCCCGCGTCGCCCGCTGGAATGGCCAGACAATCGGGCCTCACATCTTTTCAGTTGCGCAGCACAGTTTGCTGGTCGAAAAAATAGCGGCCGTGATGGAGCCCTCCATCGGCCGCAGCGAGCGGTTGTTCATGCTGCTGCATGACGCCCCCGAATATGTGATCGGCGACATGATTTCGCCGTTCAAGGCAGCAATCGGGGACGCTTACAAATCCATTGAAAACAGGATTCTAGCGGCGATTATGCTACGCTTTTCGCTGCCGGCCGCGCCCGGCCAGGCGACGTTGAAGCTTGCTAAGCAGGCAGATCGGACGGCGGCTTTTTTCGAAGCTGTGTCGCTCGCAGGCTTTACACGGCGCGAAGCCGAGAGCATTTTCGGCCTCCCTGCGATCTCCCCGCAGGCTCTGACGGATGAGATGACGCCTGCCCCCGTAGAGACGACGCAGACGCGTTTTCTCGCACGCTTTCGTGAGATCGACCGCAGCTAGCGGAAGATTAAGAGGTTTTTGATGTCGAGCGGACGACTCTACGTCTGTTCCATGACCAAAGTGGTCGACACTGTGCGCAGCAGCGGCGCGCGTTCGCTGGTGACCATCTTGACGGCCGGCGCCTCGCTGGTCCGCCCCTGCGAGATCGCTCGGGAGCGTCATTTACGCATCGCCGTGTCCGACATTGACGCGCCTGTCGACGGGCACCTCCTGCCCGGCGAGGAACATATCGATCGGCTCCTCGCCTTCATGGAGGATTGGGACCAAGCCAACCCGATGGTGATCCACTGCTATGCAGGCGTGAGCCGATCTCCAGCGGCGGCGTATATCGCCGCCTGCGCGCTCGCGCCGCACCGCTGTGAATTCGAGGTGGCGCGCGAACTGCGCCGTATTTCGCCGACCGCGACCCCCAATCGGCGGATCGTTGCGCTGGCCGATCGTCGGCTCGGCCGCGAAGGACGAATGGTCGCCGCCATCGCCGCGATTGGCCGCGGCGCGGATTGCTTCGAGGGAGCGCCATTTGCGCTCGAACTGGCCTGATCGAAACAATTGAAAGGGCCAAGAGCCCGACGCTGTCTCCGCCGGTTGCGATCGGCCTGACGGCGGCGATTGTCGCCGTTCGGGGCGAAGAACCGCTCATCCTCACCACCCGCACCGACGAAAAATGCAGTGAAGCCGCCCTGCCGTCCGGGCCCTTCGACCCGATCCGACATCGGACCTTCGAGATTGGTCTGCGCGCCTGGGTCGCCGAACAGACCGGCGCGCCGCTCGGCTACGTGGAGCAACTCTACACTTTCGGCGACCGCGGTCGGCATGCGCGCGCCGGCGACCGGGATCCTCATGTGGTTTCCGTCGGCTATCTCGCCCTGACGCGCATTGGCGACGACAGTCAGCGCCCGGCGATGGGCGGCTGGCGCAATTGGCATGATTTCTTCCCTTGGGAAGATTGGCGTAACGGCCGCCCCGCGATCATCGAGACGACCATTGCGCCAGGGCTCCGTCAATGGGTGGAGGAAGCGCCCGATGCCATTTCATCCTCCGGTCTCTCGCGCCGGCAGCGCGTGGAGCTCCTGTTCGGCGCGCGCGGCTTCAACGAGGAAAATGTCCTCGAGCGCTATGAGCTGCTCTACGAAGCGGGCATGGTGGAGGAAGCGCTGCGAGATGGGCGCGAGGCGGCCGCCCGGCGTGGGGCGCTCGAACCCCTCGGCCATCCGATGCGACATGATCATCGCCGCATTCTTGCCACGGCCATGGGGCGGTTGCGCGCCAAAATGAAGTATCGGCCGGTGATCTTCGAGCTAATGCCGGCGGCGTTTACCCTCACAGAGCTTCAGCGAACAGTCGAAGCGATCGCCGGACGGCATCTTCACAAGCAGAACTTCAGAAGACTGGTCGAGTCTTCCGCCATCGTCGAGCCAACCGGCGAAATGTCTATGCAGACCGGCGGACGGCCGGCCGCTTTATTCCATTTTCGCCGCAATGTTCTGCAAGAACGGCCTTCGCCGGGCCTGCGCGTGGGCATAAAGAGCTGACTTCAGCCCTTTAAGCGACTGTTCACCCTATTTAGGCGAACCTTCCCAAGCGTCTGGCTCGTAAAGCGTAGGGGTGCGTCTTGGGATATCTTTCGCCGCCGCCGTCGCCGGCCCCCGTCATTGTCTACAAAGACGTAGGCGGGCTCGTCACCGACTATGAGGCGCAGACTGAACAATATCGGCGTGAGAATCGCGAGGTTCGTCTGCATGAATGCCGTTCCGCCTGCACGCTTGCGCTGAGCCTGCCCAACGTCTGCGTCTACCCCGACGCCCAGGTAAAATTCCACCAAGCTTATAATGCCCTCACACGAGAAGTGGACCTTGGCATCTCCGCCAAGCTTTTCGCCTCCTACCCGGCCGCCGTGCAGGCGCGGCTCGGTTATCTGACCCGCGAATACAGGATTTTGCGCGGAAGCGAGTTGATCGCGCTCGGCGTGCGCAACTGCAACGGCGACAATCCCGTGCTCATCGCTAACCGTCGCCAGCGCGAGGGAGCGCCCACAAGAATCGCCAATGCCGGCCCAACCGTTCCGGGGCCTGCCATGAACCCCTTTGGCGATCTCGCCCGCAAGGTTCAAACCGCCGTCGCCGGGGCTTTTTCAGCATCCGAGCAGCAGCCGAACGCCTCGATCCGCATCGCCGTGGCGGACCGCGAGCACATTCCCGATGGACGACCATCTTCGGATGCGGTGGCGCGCTCCGAACCGGCGACGAGCGTCGCCCGCGGGCTCGCCGACGCGCCGCCGCTGCCGCCGCGCCGCCCGCCGTCTGAGGCCTTTACGGCCCAGGACGCCGCTCCGATAGCGATGATCCCTGGGTCTCAGCCCATACTGAGCGCAAAATTCCTACCTGTCGCGACCCGCTAGACAGAGCAGCAAGCTTGGCGCCCGGTCGGCTCTCTGGCTATTTTTTGCCATGATGCTAACCTAACCCAGACGGCGTTCAGGGAAATCTGTCTTGAGGGGCGGCTTTCCGGCGTGACACGCGCGAACCAACCTGCGCCAGTTCAAAAGCGGCGCAATCAAACCCTGCGAAGAGTCGGGGTCGTCCAGAAGCTGGCCCCGCCAGTCTGACGGGCAAGGGACGGGGAACGGTCTTGGGCGGGTCCACCGACTGCCCCAAGCGAGACGGGGAAGCGACTTTTTGACGACGCCTCGCGCCTGCAATGGGAACTCGACCTCGCCGATCTCGTTTGCGCTCGGCTGCTTATGCGCCCTGGCGTCCGTCCTCGCGCCGAGCGTGACCGAGACCGCAATCGCCAACGGCGACACGCGGACAATCTATCTCCATCATGCGCATACCGGCGAGGACATCGCCGCGACTTATCTCGTGAATGGCCAATATGACAGTCGGGTTCTGGAACAGCTGAACTGGTTCCTGCGAGACTGGCGCCGCGACGAGCCCACGAATATGGACCCCCGCCTCTTCGACGTCGTCTGGGAGGCCTATCGCAGTGCGGGCGCGGGCAATCAGGTGATCAACGTCGTCTCGGCCTATCGCTCGCCAGAGACCAACGCCATGCTGCGCGCGCGCTCGCGCGCCGTCGCCAAATATTCTCAGCACATGCTCGGCAAGGCGATGGATACCACCATGCCGGGAATGCCAATGTCGCAAATTCGCGAAATCGGCATGCGCATGCAGCGCGGCGGGGTCGGATATTACCCGAACGCCAACACGCCTTTCGTGCATCTGGACGTGGGCAATGTGCGCTCCTGGCCGCGCATGACATACGAGCAGCTCGTCCGCCTTTTCCCCGACGGAAAGACGGTTCATCTTCCGACCAACGGCCAGCCGCTTCCTGGCTATGAGGAAGCAAAAGCCGAGATCGAAGCCCGCGCCAACGGAGCGTATGTGGCGGCTCCGCGCCGGACCTTCGGCGGCTTCCTCGCCGCCCTCTTTGGCGGCGGCGGGGGCGAGGACGAGGACGCGGAGATTGCGACGCCGCCGCCCAGCACCCGAAAGCAGTGGGCGGCGCTCGCGCCTCGTAACGCCCGTGAATCGCAAGCCGATTACGAGTCGGGCGGCGACGAGGGCGCCGCTGTCGAACGGCCCGCCGGCCGTCGCGGCCGTAATCAGATCGCGCGCGCCGAGGCGGACCTGCCGCGCGGCGAGACGGTCATGACGGCGACCGGCGCCGTAGCGGTCGCCCCGGACTCCGCCCGCGCGCTCCAGGCTGCCCCCGTGCCGCCAGAGAACGTCCTCGAAGCGCCGGTCGTGGGAGAGAAGCGGCGCCATCTCGCCAATGCGCCGCTGCCGCCGCGCGGCCGCCCAGCCTCCCTGGACGAAAGAGCCGTTGAAACAGCCAGCCTGGAGACAGGGGCGCAGGATGGGCGGCCAGCTGCCGCCCAGGATGGGGAGACGTCCGAAGACGCCTCGGCGCATCACTACGTGAAGGCCCCCGTCCCGCCACGTCGGCCCGCGAGCCTGACGGCCTCCCTGGAGCCCACGCCCCGATCTGCTGAAGAACGCGGCGACGGCGCCCGTTTGGCCAATTCGGCTGAGGCGCAGCCGAGCAAGGACGACCCCGCGCTTGCTTACGCCCCGGCCAGTTCCGACGAGACGGCGCAGGACCCGGAGCCGACCAAGCCCCTGCGCCGGGCCAGCTCCCAGAGGGACGATCTCGTTCCCGCGCGGCTCGATCGATCCAATTTCAACACGCTGACGGCGGCGACGCCGGCGGAACGCGCGGTCGGCCGTTCAGTTCTAGGCGCGCCAATCACGGCGGTGCGCTCGGCCGCCCGCGCCAGCGAAGCCAGCGTGCTGCTGCCCCCAGCGCGTCCCGCCCACCTCGTCGGCTTCGCCGCCCCTGCTTCGCCGCCGGCTGATAAATTCTCGCCAGCGGCGGCGCACACGCGTCCGAGCAGCCAAAAGGCCGAGACGTCGAAGAAGTGACCGCGGCCTGTTTGTGAAAGAGAGGACTCCTGCGCCGCTGTAAAGCGTGGGAAGTCATTGATCGGTCATAGGGGCAAGTTAAGGTCTTCCCCGTCGGCGTTAGACGCCGGCTATCGAACGCCCCGACGCCGGAGGTAAGCGCGGGGCGTTTTGCTTTCCTGCGCTATAACAGTGCAGCTGATCGCAAGAAGCAGATCCCTGCGGTCATCGGCCTGACTTTAGAGGTGAGATGGTGGGGGAAGTAGGACTCGAACCTACGAAGGCTTAGCCAGCGGATTTACAGTCCGCCCCCTTTGCCGCTCGGGACATTCCCCCATCTGCCCGCATTCAGTTCTTGGACCAAATTCCGGGCAAGGACTCGAAAGCAGGCGACTGGGCTTGCCGCCCGTTCGCCGCTTCGATTGTCCGCGACGCTGTGTAGATGAAAGAGCCAGCCCAGTCAAACCCTGCCCCATGAAGTTACAGGGAAGATTTTTGCGTCGGGATCCGCCCCCAGGACGGACAGGCTGACGCCGCGCGCCGGCGCGGCGCGCCGGCGCCTGCGGCGGCGCACTTCCTCGGGGCTGCGGCAGGCGCGTTGGCAACCTTGGAAAGGAGCCAAGCGGACGCATGGCAAAGCTGGAACATCGCGCACGGGAGGGCGTTTCGCTCAAAGGTTGGCTCGCCTGAGGGATTGCACGAAATGACGGCGCAGATGCGGGTTTTGGCCGACGGGCCGCGCGATCCTCTTACCCCCCGCGAATTGCAGCCGGCCTACCGAAATTTCGACGCGCCCCGCCTCTACGAGGAAGCGATAAAACGCGGCGAGGGCGCGGTCTCCGGCAGCGGCGCGCTCGTCGTCGAGACCGCGCCGCACACGGGTCGTTCTCCGGCTGACAAGTTCATCGTGCGCGACTCCCTGACCGAGGACAGCGTCTGGTGGGACAATAATCAGCCGATGTCGCCTGTGGACTTCTCGACGCTCCACGCGGACATGTCCGCGCACGCTCAAGGGCTTGCGCTCTTTTCACAGGATCTTCAGGTCTGCGCCGACCGGCGCTACAGCAAGCGGGTGCGCGTCTATAGCGAGTTCGCCTGGCACTCGCTGTTCATCCGCAACCTTTTGATCAGGCCATCGCAGCCAACCGACGGACCGGCGGATTTTACCATTATCGACCTGCCCACTTTCCGGGCGGACCCAAAACGTCATGGCTGCCGTTCGCATACGGTGATCGCGCTGGACTTCACGCGTCGCGTCG